>JALUBK010000045.1 GCA_027044945.1 Campylobacterales bacterium | reverse complement strand
CTGGCTTTGCACAGCCTGTAAGAGTTATTTTTAATACGATTTTACATCCTGAAGTTACAAATCAGCATGAAAATATAGAATACTTTCGTGTAACAATAAAAAGAAAAAAAGAAGAGGTGCATTTGATAGATCGTTTTGTGTTATATCCTGTTATAAATTTTACACAAAAATTATCTAAAATCTTAGCTAAAATGCATAATGGTCGTCTTAATACTTATGCTGGTTATGCACTCTTGAGTATTCTTGTAGCTTTGATTATTGTTTTGGCAGGATAGATTTTTTTGATTTTATAGAAAATAAATGATATTTTAGATATAATTGCTTAAAAAGCAAGGAATTATAGTGTCAATAAAAAAGATAAAAACAAAAGAAGAGTTTAAAGATTTTGTTAAATCTACTACAAAAATAAAAGGATACAAAAATCCGATAGGTTTTGGTATAGCAAGAGTCGATAAAGGGCAATTAAACAGAGATAAAATCCTACAAGCTTCATTTGCGTTTTTAAATTGGAATGAGAACTTTGGAGCTGCCGCTGTGTTTATAGCAGCACTTAACGAGTGTGGGAAAAAAGTCGGCTTTTCCAAAAGTGAACAAATATTTGAAGTTGATAAAAGATTTTTAAAACAATGCATAAAAGCTTTCAATCCTTTTTTAGATGAAGTTACAGAAGATAATCATAAAAATATACAAGTTATAAAATATCTTTACAGTCTGGTAGACAGAGATGAAGTTGATGAGAGTGATTATAGAGTTGTGTTTATATTTGAAGATGATGCTCCTAAGAGTGTAGAGTGTGTTTATTTGAAACTTTATGCGCTTTCTTTAGGCAAAGCACCTTTAAGAAGTATTAATTTAAACGGAGCTTTTGGAGTGCTTCCAAATGTTGCATGGAGTGGTAATACTCCGATAGAGCTTGAATGGTTAAGAGCAAATGAGATAGGATTAAAACTTGAAGGAGTGTATCCTTGTATAGACTCAGTGGATAAATTTCCTAGATTTTTACAGCATATTATTCCTGCAAATAATACAAGAATTTTAGATGCATCAAAAGTAAGAATGGGGGCTCAGTTAGCTGCCGGAACAACAGTAATGCCAGGAGCCAGTTATATAAATTTTAATGCTGGAACTTTGGGAGCTGTGATGGTAGAAGGTCGAATAAGTTCATCTGCAGTTGTAGGAAGTGGAAGTGATATAGGAGGCGGTGCCAGTATCCTTGGAGTCTTAAGTGGAACAAATGGAAATCCAGTAAGTATTGGTGAAAATACACTTCTTGGAGCAAATTCTGTTACAGGAATACCTTTAGGAGATGGTTGTATCGTTGATGCAGGTATTGCAATACTTGAAGGAACTAAAGTTGTTATAGATGAACAAAATATAAATAAAATAAATGAAGTAAATAAAATAAAACTTGAAATAAAAGAGAATTATAAAGGTTTAGAATTGGCTGGATTGAATGGATTGCATTTTAGACAAGATAGCCTAAAAGGAACAATAAAAGCTTTTAAAAGCAATAGAGAAATAAAACTAAATAAAGATTTGCACTAATGCTAAGAGCTATAAATATAACTCAAAGATATGGAAACAGAGTTCTTTTTGAAAATATAAATTTGGAATTTACAAAAGGTAAAAGATATGGACTCGTAGGTGCAAATGGAGCTGGAAAAACTACATTTTTAAAAATTCTTTCAGGTGAAATAGAACCAACAAATGGAGAAATTTCTGTTGATAATGGTGTTAAAATAGGAGTATTAAGTCAAAATCAATTTGCTTTTGAAGATTTTACTTTAAAAGATGCTGTTCTTTATGGAAATAAAAGATTATATGAAGCCACAAAAGAGAAAGAAAAATTGTATGCAGAAGGTGATTTTGGAGATGAAAAAGTAAACAATAGATTGAGTGAGCTTGAAATTATTTGTGCCGAAGAAGACCCCATGTATGAACACGAAATAGTAATAGAAAAAATGTTAGAAGAACTTGGTTTTGATATTTCAACACATAATAATTTAGTAAGCACATTAAAAGGAGGAGATAGATTTAAAATTCTTTTAGCCCAAGTTTTGTATCCAAATCCTGGAGTTTTGTTTTTAGATGAACCTACAAATAATCTTGATTTAGAAGCTATTTCATGGCTTGAAAATAAATTAAAAAGACACGAAGGAACTTTAATAGTTATCTCTCATGATAGACATTTTTTAAATAGTGTAGTTACTCATATTTTAGATGTGGATTATAAAAAAATAAGAGAATTTACAGGCAATTATAATGATTGGTATATAGCTTCTCAATTAGTTCAAAAACAAGCTGAAATCCAAAGAAATAAAAAATTAAAAGAGAAAGAAGAACTTGAAAGTTTTATTAGAAGATTTTCTGCAAATGCCTCAAAAGCAAAACAAGCAACCAGTAGACAAAGACAACTTGATAAAATAAATATAGATGATTTACAAACAAGTTCAAGAAGAGAACCGAGTATTGTTTTTAAACAAAAAAGAGAAATCGGAAATGAAGCTCTTGAAATAATTAATATATCAAAATCTTATGGGAATTTGCAAGTTTTAAAAAATTTATCTTTAAAATTTGAAAAAGGTGAAAAAGTTGCAATTATAGGATTAAACGGTATAGGAAAAAGCACATTGTGTAAAATATTGGTTAATGAATTAAAACCAGATAGTGGTCAAATAAATTGGGGAGCAACGGTAGAATATAGTTATTTTCCTCAAGATACAACAGATAGGATTAAAGGTGATGAAACACTTTATCAATGGCTTGAAAATTTTGATAAAAAAAGGGATTTAAATGAAATAAGAAGTTGTCTTGGAAGAATGCTTTTTAGTGGAGAGGAACAACAAAAAAATGTTCAAGGTATTAGTGGTGGAGAAAAGCATAGAATAATGATAAGCAAAATCATGCTTGAAGAAGGAAATTTTTTGATTTTTGATGAGCCTACAAATCATCTTGATTTGGAAGCTATTATAGCTCTTGGAGAAGCTTTTAGGAATTTTAAAGGCACTGTTATTTGTGTAAGTCACGATAGAGAGCTTATAGATTCATATGCCACCAGAATTATAGAGTTAAAATCTGAAAATAAAATTGTTGATTTTAAAGGTAGTTACGAAGAATATTTAAATATTCATAAATAAAAAAAGGATAATAAAAATGAAAAAATTTTTTTTAGTGTTATTAATAGTAGGTTTTTTTATAGAATCTAATATGTTGGCAAAAGATAATAATGTCAGGTTGAAAAGAGATTTCAGTAGAATTTTTACTCAAGGTAAATTGAAAACTGATAAGATTAGTATTATTGCAAAAGGCAAATTAGAAAATTTAAAAAATATGCATGTTGCAATAGGAGCAATCGAGGGAAACTCAAGACTATTTTTAATATTTTATAATAAAAAGATAATGGGTATAGGAAGAATTTATAATAGAAAAAATGCAAAAGATATTTTTGCTAAGTTTGTTTATAAAAATAGATTTAAAATAGAAGCTTTTAGAAAAGCAAAACAGTCAAATGCAAATAAAAAGTTAATTGCACTTTTGCAAACTAAATATAAAGATTTGGTTATAAATATTAAAGGCGGAAATCCTAAAGGAAAAATAATTTATCTTATAATTGATCCGAATTGCCCATTTTGTAAAAGATATGAAAAAATTAGATTACCTGCTACGATTAAAAATTCAAAAGAGGTAAAAGTAGTGCCGGTATTTTTACACATTCCAGGACATGAAACTTCTCCTATGAGATCAAGTTGGTTGTTAGAACAATCCAAAAAAGGTGGAAATATTTTATCACTTATATATGAAGCTTCTGATCCAAAAAATATGAAATTTAAAAAAGTAAATAAAAAATTTGCTAAAAAAATGATAGCTGAAATAAATGGATTTTTGTCATCTGGATTTTTACGAGGAACACCAACTGTATTTGATGAAGAAGGAAATGAAATTAGATAGTTTTTTATTATCTAAACTTCTTCTATTTCCTCTTTTTCGCCTCTTTTTCTTGGAAATATTAAGATAGGAGAACCTTCAAAATTGAAGTGTTCTCTTATGGTATTTACAAGATATCTTTTATAACTAAAATGTAAAGATTTTGGTCTGTTCATTATAAGTGCAATTCTTGGAGGTTTTATATCGAATTGTGTTGCAAAAAATATTTTTACTATTTTTCCCATATCGCTTGGTAAATGATGTCTGGAATTTGCAAATTTTATAAGTTCGTTAAGTTTTCCTGTGCTAATTCGTCTAGAATAATTTTCATAAACTTCAAGTATTTTATCGTTTATTTTGTGTATTCTTTTTTTAGAGAGCGCAGAAACTGTAATTATGGGAGAGTAGCCTAAAAATTTAAATCTATATCTAACATCTTCAACTACTTTTTTGTATTCATCTCTGGCTTTATCCCATTTATTTAACACTATGATTGAGCCCAATGAAAATTTATCTACAAGACTTGCAATTCTTTCATCAAGCTCTTTAAACTCTTCACTAGCATCTAAAACAATAAGTGCTATGTTTGCATTTTCAAGCATTTTTTCAGTTCTGTTAAGTGCAAATTTTTCAATTCCTTCGATTTTTCCTCTTTTTCTAATTCCTGCAGTATCTACAAATGTTATAATTTTATCTTTATAAATCATTTCTTTATTAACAGGGTCTATTGTAGTTCCTGCGATAGAGCTTACAACAGCTCTTTCTTCATTTAAAAGTGCATTTAAAAGAGAACTTTTTCCTACATTCACTCTTCCTACTATTGCCACTTTTATTTCGTTAGAGGAGGAGGATAATTTTTCTTTCAAATTTTCTTCTTCATTTTTAAAATTATCCAAAAAATCTTCTAAACTAAGATCCTCATCATCATTTAATTCCAAATTTTCTTCAATAGGTAATTTTTTATATAACCAGTTTAAAAGAGGAGTAATGCCACGATTGTGCGAAACAGATATAGGAAAAATATTTTTTATTCCAAAGCTTTGATATTCCCAAACTATTTCGTTCATTTTGTCATTATCTATTTTATTAATAATAAGTGCTATATCTTTTTTCAGTTTTTGTAATTCAAAAAATATTTTTTTATCTTTATCATCAGGAAATAATTTTCCATCAACCATGTATAAAATAATATTAGATTCTTTTGCACTTTGAAGTGATTTTCTTTTTACTGTTTCAAACATTTCATCTTTATCATCAAGTCCGCCTGTGTCGGTTAAGAGAGCATGTTTGTCATCTATTTCAATCTCTTCTTTTTTTGTATCTCTTGTAGTTCCGCTAACATCTGATGTTATCGCTATTCTTTTACCAGCTAATCTGTTAAAAAGAGAGCTTTTCCCTACATTTGGTCTTCCTATTAATGCTATATTTTTCATTTAATTCCTGTATTATTTATTTTTTCTATATATATTGATTGACTCGGAAATGCAAATTCAGCTTTATTATTTTTTACTATTTGCATTATTTTATAATTTATATCCTCTTTTGTTTCAAGATATTCATTCCATATGGCACTATTTACAAAAGTATAAATAAAAATACTCAGTGAACTATCTTGAAATTGATCAAATCTGACAAGCATAGTTTGATCTTGTGCAATTTTTGGATGAGATTTTAACATATTTGTTATCTCTTTTACAATATTTTCTATAATTTCTTTTGTTATGTCATAAGTTAATCCAATTCTCATGCTGATTCTTCTTTGCCCCCTTTTTGAAAAATTTTCAATAGGAGAATTCGCTATGGTTTGATTTGGCATAACAATTAAGCTTTTTTCAAATGTTCTTATTTTTGTAGTTCTTAATCCTATATCTTCAACTGTTCCTTCCACTTTTCCAACTTTTACCCAATCTCCTATTTTGAAGGATTGATCAGCTAAAATAGTAAGTCCTCCAAAAAGATTTGCCGCTGTATCTTTAGCAGCCAAAGCAAATGCCAAACCACCAATTCCAAGAGATGCTATAAATGCACTTACATTGATGCCCCAATCTTGCAATATAGCAGTTATTCCAATAATTACAACAAAAACTTTTATGCTTTTTAGAAGAAAATTTCCTATTTCTTGATGCAATTCTTTCCCAAAATTTTTTGTAAATTCATATATGAATTTATCAAATGCATTTATACTACCAAAAAGTATCCAAAACAGATCTATTATTATAAGAGTTCTGATTAGATGCATAGTAGTTATATTATTTATTTTTAATATGATAATAAAAAAATATAAACCCATAATGATAAAAGAAAACCTAATTGGTTCTTCTAAAATATTCAAAATTTTATCATCTATATCTGTTTTTGTTTTTTTTGTAATCTGTTTTATAGTTTGTAAAATAGTGACAGTAAAAATTTTTCTTAAAAATAGAAAAACAAAAAAAACAAATAAAGCCAAGGCTATTTTATATAATGGAATTTGAAAAAAAGTTGTATTTATAAAATCAATAAAATTTTGCAAATTTATCCTTTTTTATATTTTTTATTATTCTATCCAAAAAGTGATTAAAATATAATATAGATGTTTTTAGATACAATTAATTAAATATAATTAGTTAGGAAAAGATATGAAAAAAATTATTTTTCTTATTTTAATTTTGTTTATAGGGCTAAATGCTAAAATGGTTTCTGCTACATATAGAATTAGTTTTGGAATTTTTGGCACTATTGGTATAGCTAAAACGAAATTGATAATAAATAAAAAACAAACATATAAAATTTTAATAGAAGCAAGAGCAACAGGGCTAGCTAAAATTTTAACTGGAGGTAGAATTGAAAAATATCAAAGCGAAGGAAAAGTTGTTGACGGTTTGCTTGTGCCATATAAATATATTACTACTATTATAAAAAAATCAAAAAAAATAGAGAAAATATATTTATTTGATTATAAAAATAAAAAAGTAAAAAAAATAACAATCAGGATTAAAGATAACAAAATAAATAAGTCAGAAGAATATTTAAAGTATTATGCTAAAAATGATATTTTAACTCTTTTTTTTAATTTAAAACATTATTTTTTAACTCTTAAAGGTAAAAAATTTTTATTTGCGATTGGTGCAAATAAAAAAAATGGTAAAATAAACATAATTATTCCAACAGGTAAAAAATTGAAAAATTTGCAACAAGATTTGAAAGAAAAAAATGGTCATTTTTTTATAGTTTTTATCAATCAAAGAATTTTTTCAAGCAAAAGAGGAGAATTGTTTTTAAATATCAATAAAGATGGAATTTGCACTAAGGCAATTTTAAAAGATGTGATATTTTTTGGAGATATAAGAGGAAAATTGCAAAAATTAAAAATGGAGAATAATTAATGAACAATAGAAAAAATAATGTTTAGCTTGAATTGCTTATAATGACAAATAATTTAAAAACAGGTATTTATTATATGCTTTTTTCTTCTTTTTGTTTCGCTTTAATGGGAGGTTTTGCTAAAGAATTATCTCATAACATGAGTGCAATAGAAGTTGTATTTTTTAGAAATATTTTTGGAATTTTATTTGTAGTAGCAACTTTTTTTACACATCCTCTTAAACAAAAGGGAGGAAAAATATGGCTTCTTTTGTTTCGTGGTTTTATAGGATTTGTAGCACTTTTGGCTTTTTTTTATAACATTGCTCATATTTCACTTGCTGAAGCTATGACATATTCAAGAATTTCACCTATTTTTACAGCATTTTTTGCATATTTATTTTTGAAAGAAAAACTTTCAAAATATGGTTGGTTTGCTATTTTTTTAGGTTTTATAGGGATTTTGTTTATAACAAGACCAAGTGGAATTTTGGATTTTAATAAATATGATATATTGGGTATATTTAGTGGTGTTGGTGCGGCTTTGGCTTATACTGCAGTCAGAGAATTAAGAAATTATTATGATACGAGAAGTATTGTTTTGTCGTTTATGGGGATAGGCACTTTGGGACCTATTATTTTGATGATAATAGGTCATTTTTATGCTCCTTCAAGTTTGGATTGGCTTTTTGATAAATTTGTTATTCCAAAATGGAACGATTGGTGGTTTATTGTTTTTTTGGGTATTACAGCAACTTTAGCTCAAATATACATGACAAAAGCATATGCCTTTACAAAAGCAGGTGTAATTGGAGCTATTAGTTATTCGAATATAATTTTTTCTATTTTTATAGGAGTAGCATTAGGTGATTCGTTTCCAAATTTATCTATTTTGTTTGGCATTTTTATTATTATAATAGCGGGTGTATTAGTTGCTGTTTGATTGTTTATATTTATTCCATCCGTGTTCTCTGAGTTTACAAGCTTGACATTTTCCACAACCATATCCCCAAGAGTGAAAACTTTGATGGTCTCCATTATAGCAAGTATGTGATTCATTTATCACTATATCTAAAATTCCCTCATTCTTGGCTAATTTAAAAGTTTCTGCTTTAGTTAAATGTATAAGAGGATAAATAAAATTTATCTTAGATTCACTACCAATATTCAATGCAAGTTCAAGAGGTTTTATGAACTCTTCTCTACAATCAGGATATCCGCTATAATCAGTTTGATTTATACCTGTAATTATTTTGGAAGCACCAATTTTTTGTGCATAGGCATGAGCTATTGTAAAAAACATAGCATTTCTATTTGGAACATAAGAAGCAGGTAAATTTGGTTTATTTTTATGTGGAGCATTTATATCGGATGTTTTATCCAATAAAGCTGAATTTTGTAATTCTTTAAAAATATTTATATTAAAAATTTGATTTTTTACTCCAAAAATTGAAGCTATTTTTTTAGCTTGTATTATTTCTATATCATGTCTTTGTCCATAATCAAATGTTAAAGTTTCTACACTATCAAATCTATTTTTTGCCCATCCTAAACAAGTAGTGCTATCTTGTCCACCACTAAAAACTATTAATGCTTTCAATTTAAACCTCCAAATCTCTTAATGATTCATAAACTTTTATAGCTTGATAATGTTCTTTTACATCATGACATCTTATTATTTCTGCCCCGTTTTTTATCGCTTCAAGGTGCAAAGTTAAAGTTCCGGGCAATCTCTCTTCTGCTTCAGAAGGAACTATTTTATTTATCATTGATTTTCTGCTTGCGCCCACCAAAAGAGGATATTTTAAGCTTTTAAAGTGTTCTAAATGTTTTATAAGTTTTAAATTATGTTTTAATGTTTTTCCAAAGCCTATTCCAATATCTAAAATTATATCATTTATTCCGGCATTTTTTGCTTTTTCTATTCTTTTTTCTAAAAAATTACTTATATCAAGCAAAACATTATCATAAGATGGATTATTTTGCATGTTTTGAGGATTGTTTTGCATATGCATTAAAACTATTTTTGCTTTATAACTAGCAGTTATTTTTGCTACATCATCATTATTTAATGCAGTTATATCATTAACTATTTTAAATCCTCGCTCTAGTGCATAAGTTAAACATTTAGGAGAATAACTATCTAAAGAGAATATAGCTTTTTCATAAAGTTTATTTTTATATATTTCATTTAAAATAGGTTTCAATCTTGATAATTCTTCTTCTTGAGTTACACTCTTGCTTCCCGGTCTTGAAGATACTGCTCCCAAATCTATAATATCAGCTTTATTTTCAATCATATTTTCTATTTTTTTGATTGCTTCTTGACCACAAAATCTACTGTTTTTATAAAAACTATCTTCATTTGCATTGATAACACCCATGATTTGAATCTTTTTTTTATTATCATTGAAAATAAAATTTTTAATTTCTTCAGCAAATTTTTTCAGCCCAAAAGGTTGGGATTTTTCTTTTTTAGACAAAAGTTTTAACTGTTTATTGTTTGCTATTAAAAGAGCATTAGAAAACTCTTTTTTACATATAATTGTATCTTTATTGACTATCAAATCAGCACCGATAGACAGGGCATCTTGTTTTAAAATCAAAGAGGCAGGATTTTTTATATCTTTTAAATAGATATAATTTAATTTCATTTTATCTTTTAAAAGGATATTTCCCTCTTTTGTAGATCCTATATTGCTAAAAATTTTATTTTTATCTGTTTTGTTTGATAATTTTATTATTTTCATTTTTTTCCCTGTTTATTTTATTGAAAATAGTTAAGAGTATAGAGTTTAACAAAAAATTTCCCCTAGTATTCAAATTGGCTAATTGTAAAGCATTTTCAAATATAGTTATCTCTTTCTGATTAAAATATATTTTATATTCAAAAATTGCACTGTAAAATATATTTTGTATCATATCTTTTAATTCTGCTTTTGAAATTCTTTGATATTTTTTTGTATATTCAAAAATATCTTTTAAAGTCATTTTTGTCAAATCAATATCTATTTTTTCTCTGCATTTTTTTTCTTTTATAAAAAGTAGTGGAACTCTTGATCTGATTGTGGGTAAAAAATTTGATTTTGATTGTGAAATAAGTAAAAAAATAATATTTTTAGGAGAAGCTTCAAGTATTTTTAGAAGTGAATTTTGAGTTTCTGTGCGAAAAGTTTTAGCTCCTATAATTAAATATTTTTTCTTTTCTTCACTTATGTAAGCTTCTTTGATAACCATTTTTGCATCTTCTATCAAAAAATCATCTCTAAGAAAAATTTTTACAATCTGTTTATCCAAAATTTTTATAATTTCATTTTTCGTTTTTTCAATATTATTTGTTATTATTATTGTATTATTATTTAATTTTAACTTCAACCTAAATTTTCCATAGTGATTTCAGAAGACAAAACTGCATCTATACTTTTATCAAATAGTTTTGTTAATTGTATGAGTTTCAAATCAAGAAGTTCATCACTGGAGTTCAAATAAAAACTATTTTGCAATTGTTCATCCAAAATTAAAGAAAAACTTCCTTCGTGATGATTGATTATTTTTGTTCTTATACTATTATTTTTTCCTACATAAAAAAACATATAGCCATTTGGAAAAGATATAGAAAGCATATCTTCAACGATTTCAATTTTTTCTTTTGTATTTATGTCGTCAATATTACAAGATAATCCGTCAAATTTTACAACAGGTAAAAATGGTCTATTTTTTTCAAAACTGTTTAAAGTTTTTGAAAGATAATTACCATACCATTCTCTTTCTTTGTCTGTGAGTATAATGACAGTTTGACCTTGCAATATATTTTTCAAAGCAGATGAAACTAACGGAACCCATTCAAATCTTTTTTCTTCCATCCAACTCATAAGAGATTCATCTTTTCTTATGGCCTCTAATGTCCATTTAAGAAATTTTTGCATTATTTATCCAAATTATAGGCTGAATGTAAAGATCTAACTGCTAATTCTCCATATTTTTCATCTACAATCATCGAAACTTTTATTTCACTCGTGCTAATCATTTGTATATTGATATTTTCTTTTGCTAATGTATCAAAAGCCTTACTGGCAACTCCACTATGAGACTTCATTCCTACTCCTACAACAGAAACTTTTACAACATTTGGATCAAAATCTATTATTTTGGAAGCATTAATTTTATTCATAACTTTTTTTGTTTCTTCTAACTCATTTTCTGGAACTGTGAAACCAAGGTTTGTAACACCGTCTAATCCTATATTTTGAATAATCATATCTACATTAATATGTTCATGAGCGAGTTTATTAAATATTTTTGCAGCAATTCCAGGTTCATCTTTGACTCCTCTTAAAGTAACTCTGGCTTGATTTTTATCTAATGCTATTCCGCTGACTAATGGTTTTTCCATAATATTTTCTTCCTTTGTTATTAATGTTCCTTCGTTTTCATTAAAACTACTTCTTGTTATTAAATTAACATTTAATTTTTTCGCCAATTCAACAGATCTATTTTGTAAAACTTTTGCACCTAAACTTGCAAATTCAAGCATTTCGTCATAGCTTATTTTATTTAATTTTTTTGCTTTTGGTTCAATTCTGGGATCAGTTGTATATATTCCATCAACATCAGTATAAATTTCACAAATATCTGCAGTGATCGAACCAGCAATCGCAACAGCACTCAAATCACTTCCGCCTCTGCCAAGAGTTGATACTTCTCCGTTGTTGGTAATACCTTGAAAACCTGCAACAACTACAATATTTCCTTCTTGAAGATATGTATTAATTTTTTTAGTATCTATTTTGTCTATTCTTGCCCCAGTATGCACTTCATCTGTATAAATTCCTGCTTGTCTTCCAGTAAGAGCAACAGCTTTATATCCTTTTGATTGTAATGCTATAGCCAAAAGAGAACTTGTAACTCTTTCTCCTGAACTAAGCAATAAATCCATTTCTCTTTTTTGAGGTGTTTGTGTAAAATATTTAGCATATTCGGTTAGCTTATTAGTTTCTCCGCTCATGGCTGAAACAACTATAACGACATTGTGTCCAGCTTCTATAGTTTTGATAACTCTTTTCGCTACTTCGTCTATTCTTTCCAGTGTTCCTACACTGGTGCCTCCATATTTTTGAACTATTAACATAAAACTCCTTATAAATATCCCTCTTTTTTAAAATATTTCAATACTTTTTTATATATAGGTCTTTTGAAATAAACTATATGTTTAAAAGCATCTTTAGATTTAATAAATTTATATTTATCAAATTCGGAATGTTTGGTTTTGAGATTAATTTTTTTATCATTTTTTAATCTAACCAAAAAATATTTTTGTATTTGACCATCAAAAGGATACATTTTTTTAGCAACTATATTTGGAAAATCATAACTTACCCATTCAGGATATTCGGATAATATTTCAATATTATTTGTGCCTATTTCTTCTTTCAATTCTCTTAAAAGTGCTTCTTTTGGAGTTTCTCCCTCGTCTATTCCCCCTTGCGGAAATTGCCAACTATTTTTTATATCACTTCTACTTGCTATAAAAATTTCACTAGTTAGAGGATATTTTGAAGAAACAATTACCGCTGCAACATTTGGTCTGTATTTTTTTTGTTTATTTTCCATGTTTATTTGCTTTATATATTTTTTATAGTTATAATTTTACCAAAATTATTATTAAGGTTTTATTTGTTACTTTATATTCATATTCCTTTTTGTGATAGTAAATGTCATTATTGTTCTTTTAATTCATATATCAATAAAACAAGTTTGATAAAAAAATATATACAAGCAATTTGCAAACAATTTATTTTTGAAATTAAAAGATTTGACATTAAAGAAAAAGCGATAGAAACAGTTTTTATAGGAGGAGGAACACCATCTGTTATTCCTGCTGTGGAGTATAAAACTTTTTTTGATCTTATTAACAAATATTTAAAAAACGATATAGAAATAACAATAGAAGCCAATCCAAATAGTGCAAATTTGAATTGGATAAAAGATATAAAAGAACTTGGTGTTAATAGAATTAGTTTTGGAGTTCAAAGTTTTGATGAAAAAAAATTAAAATATCTCGGAAGAAATCATTCTGGAAAAGATGCAATAAATGCTATCAACAATGCCAAAACAGCAGGTTTTGAAAATATTTCTTTAGATTTGATTCATGGCACCAAAATAGACAATAAAAAACTTTTAAAAAATGATTTGCAAATAGCCTTTTCTACTCCTATAAATCATATAAGCACTTATCATTTAAGCATAGAAAAGGGAACTTTGTTTTATAAAACAAAAGAGCAAACAAAAGAAGATATTGATGAGCAAATTTGGTTTTATGACAAAATTAAAGAAAGAGGATTTACACAGTATGAAATTTCAAATTTCGGAAAATATCACTCAATTCATAATCTAGGATATTGGAGTTATAAAGATTATATAGGTTTAGGAGCCGGGGCTGTCGGTTTTTTGAAAAATAAAAGATTTTATCCTCATAAAACAATAGAAAAATATATACAAGAACCTTTGTTCTGGAAAGAAGAAAAATTATCAGATGATAATATAAAAACAGAAAAAATTTTTTTAGGATTAAGATCTGATATTGGGATAAATGAAGATATTTTAAATACTAAAGAGATAGAAAAAATAAAAATATTGATAGATGAGGATAAAATAAAATTGGAAAATGGAATAATTTTCAATAATAATTATTTATTGAGTGATGAAATTGCTCTTTTTATATTAAGCTAATTAAAATTGAGATACAATAAGAAAAATTTAATTTAGGAATTGTGATATGTTTGGAATAGGATTTTCAGAGATCTTAGTTATCTTGATAATAGGTATTATATTTTTGGGACCAGATAAATTGCCAGAGGCTATGATAAAAATTGCTAAAATTTTTAAAGCACTTAAAAAAGTTGTTAATGAAGCAAAAGAAACTATTGATCAGGAATTAAAAATACAAGATTTGAAAGCTGAAGCATTGGAATACAAAAAGAAATTAGAAGAAACAACTCAAAATGTCAGAGGTTCTATGTATGTTGATGAATTTCAAAAGATAAAAAATACTACGAATGATATCACAGGAAGTATAAAAGAAAATATACAAGAAGCTTCTGCTTTGACTAAAAAAGAGAATAAAAAATCTTCAGAAAATATAACAAAAGAACCAACAAAAGAGATTGAAAAAAAGGAAAATAAAAATGTTTGAAGAATTAAGACCACATATTGCTGAACTTAGAAAAAGACTAGGCATATCTTTGCTAACTATTATTGTTATGTTTTTTGTTTGTTTTCATTTTTGGGAGCCTATTATGGCTTGGATGGTAGAACCTTTAAAACATGCTTTGCCGTCTGCAAGTAGCATTATATTTACAAAAGTTCAAGAAGCTCTTTTTACTGCACTTAAAGTTTCATTTTTTGCTTCTTTTATTGTTTCATTACCTATTATTTTTTGGCAATTATGGCTTTTTATATCTCCTGGTCTTTACGAAAATGAAAAAAGAATGATCCTTCCTTTCGTTTTTTTTGCAACAATTATGTTTTTAGTAGGATCAGCTTTTTGTTATTATGTAGTTATTCCATTTGGTTTTGCTTTTTTGATAAATTTTGGAGGAAAACTATTTACTGCATTGCCTAGCATAGGTGAATATGTCAGTTTTTTTACAAAATTGCTTTTTGGTTTTGGTATAGCTTTTGAACTTCCAGTTCTTACTTTTTTTCTAGCAAAGTTAGGCTTGATTACAGATAAAACACTTACAGGTTATTTTAGATATGCGATAGTTATTATTTTTATTGTATCAGCTATTTTGACACCTCCTGATGCTTTAACTCAACTTTTAATGGCAGGACCATTATTGCTTTTATATGGTTTTTCTATTTTGGTAGCCAAATATGCAAATCCTGAAAAATCCAAAAAAAAAGAAAATAATGATATAAAAGATACTGCTAAATAAAATGAAAAAAGATCCTTTGTCGATAAAGAGTTATGATTATTTTTTGCCTCGTCATTTAATAGCATCAAAGCCTGCTGAGCCAAAAGATAATTGTTCTCTTTTGATATATGACAGAAAAAAAGATAAGATTATTCATGAGAAATTTTATAATATTTTAAATTATATTCCAAAAGATACAGCGGTTATTTTAAATGATACAAAAGTTATCAAAGCTAGAATTTTTGGCAAAAAAGAAAGTGGAGGGAAAATAGAAATTTTATTGAATTCTCCTCTTGAAAATAATTCTTTTTTGGTTTATATCAGAGGAAAAATTCGAGTAGGTCAAAAATTATTTTTTGATCATGATTTGATTGCAAAAGTTCTTGCATTAAATGAAGATGGAACGAGAATCATTGAGTTTTATAAAAATAATAAATTATTGGATTTTGTAAATTTGAATAAAATTTTAGAAAAAATAGGTCATGTTCCTCTTCCTCCATATATCAAAAGAGAAGATACAAAAGAGGATGAAACAAATTATCAAACACTTTTTGCTAAAAATATAGGAGCAGTGGCAGCACCGACTGCATCTTTGCATTTTAGTGATGAACTTTTTGAAAAAATGAAAAAACTTTATGAAATTTATTATCTTACTTTACATGTTGGAGCCGGAACATTTAAACCTGTGGAATGTAAAAATATACTTGATCATAAAATGCATAGTGAATTTTATGAGATTCCAAATGATACGGCAAAAATAATAAAAAGTGATAAAAAAATTTTAGCCATAGGCACAACGGTAACAAGAACAATAGAATATTTTGTAAGAGAAAATATAGCTTTATCACATGCGGATATATTTTTGCATCCTGAAAATAAACCAAAAAGAGTAAACTATCTTCTTACCAATTTTCATCTTCCAAAATCAACTTTATTAATGCTGGTAAGCTCTTTTATGGGTATTGAAAAAGCATTGCAAATATATGATGAAGCTATAAAAAAAGAGTATAAGTTTTTTTCTTATGGCGATGCTATGTTGATTTTATAAAAATATATAAGGATGAATAATGATATTAATTGCAGGACCTTGTGTCATAGAAAGTAGAGAAAATCTTTTTAGAATTGCTGAAGGCTTGAAAGAAATTCATGAAGATAAAAGAATAGATTTTTATTTTAAAGCTTCTTTTGATAAAGCCAACAGAACAAGCTTGGATAGTTTTAGAGGTCCGGGCCTTCAAGATGGCTTAAATCTTTTAAAAGAAGTTCAAAATGAATTTGGATATAAACTCTTAACAGATGTTCATGAAGTTTGGCAAGTAGAAGAGGTTGCAAAAATAGTTGATGTTTTGCAAATTCCAGCATTTTTATGTCGTCAAACAGATTTGTTAGTGGCCGCTGCTAAAACAGATAAAATTGTTAATGTAAAAAAAGGACAATTTATGAATCCTTCTGACATGGAATATTCTATATTAAAAATTTTAAAAACAAGAGGAATAAAAACAGCAAATTATCAAACCTCAAAAGATGCAAAAGTTTGGTTGTGTGAAAGAGGAAGTAGCTTTGGATATGGTAATTTGGTGGTAGACATGAGAAGTCTTGAAATCATGAGAAAATTTGCCCCAGTTATTTTTGATGCAACTCATTCGGTGCAAATGCCAGGAGGAGCTAACGGAAAAAGCAGTGGTAAAAGAGAATTCGTCGCACCATTAAGTAGAGCCGCAGCAGCAGTAGGAGTAGATGGATTTTTCTTCGAGACACATTTTGATCCAAGTATTGCTTTGAGTGATGGAGCCAATATGTTAAAACTTGATGAACTTAAAAAATGTGTAAAAGATATATTTGCCATTCAGGATGCTTTAAATAATTGTAAATGATTTTATAGTATAATATTTAAAAAATAAGGGATAATTGATGAATATAATTGAAGGTAAATTAAAACTTGATGCAAATGTAAAAATTGCTATTATAAATAGTAGATTTAATCATATTATAACAGATAGATTAACAGAAGGAGCTAAAGATGCTTTTTTAAGGCATGGAGGAGATGAAAAAAATCTTGACCTTATTTTAGTTCCTGGTGCTTTTGAAATACCTTTTGCGCTTGATAGATTATTATCAAGTGGTAAATATGATGGCGTTTGTTGCTTGGGAGCTGTTATAAGAGGAAGCACTCCTCATTTTGATTATGTTGCCGCCGAAGCTGCTAAAGGAATAGCTACTACAACTTTAAAATATAAATTTCCAGTAACCTTCGGTGTTTTAACAACTGATACAATAGAACAAGCGATTGAGAGAGCAGGAAGTAAAGCAGGAAACAAAGGTTTTGATGCAATGACTGGACTTGTAGAATTGATTGATTTATACAAAGGTATATAAAATGGCAACAAGACATCAAGTAAGAGAAGCGGTTGTATCCATGTTGTATGCTTATGATATGGGCAATACGGAGATAGAAAAATTTGAAGATGAGATATTTGAAAACAAAAAAATAAGAAATAAGCAAAAAGATTTTGCACTTGCTCTTATGAAAGGTGTAATAGTCAATCTTGATAATCTTGACAAGGAAATAGATAAGCATTTAAAAGCATGGGATATAAATGAAATAGGGCATATAGAAAGAGCTATATTAAGACTTGGGACTTATGAATTGATAAATGCTAAAGTAGATCAAGCTGTTGCTATAAATGAAGCAATAGAACTTGCAAAATCACTTGGAAATGAAAATGTTCCAAAATTTGTAAATGGTGTTTTAGGCTCAGTTCAAAAAGATTTAAAAAGTAGAAAAGAGGATGACAAATGAAACTTTGTGTGGCATTGGATTTACCCACTCTTGAAGAAAATTTAAAATTAGCCAAAATGATAAAAGATTATGATATTTGGTTGAAAGTTGGGTTAAGATCATATATTAGAGACGGAAAAAAAATAATACAAGAATTAAAAAATATTAATTCGAATTTTAAAATTTTTTTGGATTTAAAACTTTATGATATTCCAAATACAATGGCAGATGCTGCTAGTGAAATAGCAGAAATTGGCATAGATATATTTAATATTCATATAACAAGTGGAGCTCAAGCTATGAAAAGTGTTATGCAAAGAATAAATAATATAAAAAATAGACCCATAGTTCTTGGTGTATCAGTTCTTACTAGTTTTGATAATCAAAATTTTAAAGATATTTATAACTCTACGATAGAAAAAAAGAGTTTATTTTTTGCTAAAAAAGCAAATGAATGTAAGCTTGATGGAATTGTTTGTTCAGCCTATGAAAGTAAAAATATAAAAGAGATAACCAATCCTAATTTTTTAACTTTAAGTCCTGGTATCAGACCATTTGGAGAAGAAAGCAATGATCAAAAAAGAGTAGCAAATCTTGAAATAGCAAAAGAAAATTTAGTTGATTTTATCGTAATAGGAAGACCTATATATAGATCAAATGATCCAAAATATACGGTTGAAAAGATATTAAAAAGGATTTAAACATGGGAAAGAAAATACTTATCAGTTCTGTTATGGCGATGACAATAATTATAATAGCATTGCTTGTTGCTATTTTTACTTTTAATTTAAATAAATATAAGCCTCAGATTGAGCAAAAAGTTTATGAAGCTACTGGTAAAGAGTTGAAAATAAATGGTAAGATTGGTTTTTCGCTATCTCCGTTTGGTCTTAGTGCAAAAAATATAATAATTAAAAATCCAAAAGGATTTAGTAAAGGCAATATGTTAAAAGTGCAAAAAGCTGCAATATCTTTGCAAATCATACCTCTTTTACATAAACAAATAAAAATTAATTATATTGAATTTGCTAATATTAATTTGCTTGTTGAAAAATCTAAAAAAGGAGTTTTAAATCTTGCGATTGAAAAAAAATCACAAAAAAATATAAAAGAAAATAAGCCAAAATCCAATAAAAAAAATAATTTATCAAAAATAAATGTAAATAAAATTTTGATTAAAAATGTCAATATTGTATATAAAGATATGCAAACAAAAATGGAAACTAAAATAAACGGACTCAATTTAACTATTAACAATATAGCTATAAATGGCAAAGATATTTTTAAAACACTTTCTTTAAAAGGATTATTGTCTATCAATAATATAAAATATAACAAATATCTTTTAACAGATATTTCTGCAAATTTTAAAATAAAAAATAAAATTGCAATAATAAATCCTATGAAATTTAGAATATTTAATTCTAATGTTATGGGTAAATTAGTTTATAATATGCAAAACAAAAAACCTCTTATTTTAGTAGAAGAACATGTTGCTAAGATTGATTTAAAAGAATTTTCAAAAGATTTTATAAAAAATAAAAAAGTTTCTCTTGATGGATATGTAAAAGCAGATATAAAACTTTCAATGACAGGTACTTCTTTAAAAAATATTGAAAAAACCCTCACTGGAACTTCATATATTCAGGGTAATAATATTGGAATAAAAGGGATTGATTTGAATAAAATAGTAGATAATTATAATAATTTGAAAAAAATAAACTTAAAAGATGCTGGAGCATTTTTATTTACTGGATCTATAAAAGCAGTATCTGGCAAGGGAATTAATGGAGTTGAAACTGCAATAGGTTTTAACGGTGGAACTACTGCTATAAGAAAACTCGTTATTGATACTCCTGTTAAAAATGGTATTATGACACTTAAAGATGTAGCATTTGCGATAAAAAATCATATAATTGCATTAAAGGGTAAAATTAACTTGCCAAGAGAAAGTTTTGTTAATGTATCTGTCGGAATTTTAAATAGCAAAAGATGTGCAACATTTATTCAAAAAATTAATGGAACCTTTAGCAATCCAAGAATTAATAAATCAAAGATTGTTGCAAATGTCGTAACAAGTATGGCTCAATCACTTTTTGCCCGATTTGGAAAAGTAATTCCTAAAATAAAAAAATCATCAAAATGTAAAGTTTTTTATAACGGATCAATCAAATAAATAAAAACAGATCTCTTTTGAGGTCTGTTTAAGTAAAATATTATCTATTTTTTACTATAATCACATTCTAATTTTTGGACAGGTGGGTGAGTTGGCTGAAACCACATCCCTGCTAAGGATGCGTACTGGTAACGGTACCGAGGGTTCGAATCCCTCCCTGTCCGCCATTTCTATGTTTTCTGCATAATATTTCTAAAATTAATTCTATAAAACATTATTAATATATAATTTAATATTGTTGTTTGTATTTTTTAGATAAAATCTTAGTATTTTTAAAAAGGATGTATATGATTAAGAGTCTGAAAAAAATATTTTTTTCCATAGAAAGTGCTATTTTTCTATTTTTTATTTTTGCTGTTAGTTCGGCTATAGCAACTTTTATAGAAAGTAGTTATGGGACTGAAACTGCTTGGGGTGTTGTGTATGGAACATTTTGGTTTGGTCTTATTCAATTTCTTTTGGGTGTAAATCTAGTTTATAATATTATAAGATATAAATTGTATAGAAAAGAAAAATTACCTATTTTTATTTTTCATGTAGGTTTTTTATTTATTCTTTTGGGTGCTATTATTACTAGATATATAGGATATGAAGGTTTAATGCATATAAGAGATGGTATGACAGAAGATAAAATAATTTCTAGTGCACCTTATGTTCAAATAAAAGCTAAAAAGAATGGAAAAATCTATTATGCTGATAAAAAAATATATTTATCAAAAATAGGAGATAATAATTTTGATATAAAAATGAATGTTGATGGAAAAAATGCATATATAAAATATATAAAATATATTCCAAATGCAATAAATAGTATAGTTGATGATCCAAATGGTGAACCGATGGTATCTCTTATGACTACAGATATGTATCATAGTAGTTTTGTATTGAAAAACGGTGATCAGAAAAAGATTGACAATATAATTTTCACACTAAATAAACCTATTAGTTCATCTTCTAAATTTGTAGTAAATTTAATAACAAAAAATGGAAAATTTTATATATCATCAAATCAAAATATAATTGCTTTAAATATGATAAACCAAAATAAAAAAACTATTTTAGCTAAAAAAGAAAATAATTTTACAAAGAAAAATCTTTATAGTGTGGGTAAAATTAAATTTGCACCAAAAATTATTAGCCTAAAAGGAAAAGAAAAATTAATTTCAGAACCCAATGTAAAAAATAGTTTGAATCCTATTGGGCTTAATGCTTTAGTAGTTCAAATAGAATATAATGGCAAAACTAAAAAAGCAACAATGTTTGGTCGAGGTGAAGACAGTAAGGGTTTTGTAAAAAAAGTAGTGCTTGGCGGTGTGCCTTTTAGTTTGCAATGGGGTTCAAAAATGTTAAAATTACCTTTTTATGTAAAATTAAGACATTTTCAACTTGACAGATATCCAGGTTCTATGGCTCCATCTTCATATTCAAGCGAAGTTACTTTGATAGATAAAAAAAATGGAGTTGTTATGCCTTTTAAAATATATATGAATCATATTCTTAAATATAAAAACTATAGATTTTATCAATCTTCTTACGATATGGATGAAAAAGGAACAGTTCTTTCTGTCAATCATGATCCAGGAATATATCCTACATATTTTGGATATTTATTGCTTGCCATAGGTTTTATTTTAACGATTTTAAGCCCAAAAAGTAGATTTAGAACTCTTGGAAGAAAAATTCAACAAGAGATAAAAAAAGATAAATCTATTGTTATATCTTTTTTGGGTGCTTTTGTGTTGTTATCTATATCTCAACCTGCACATGCGGTATCTAGTATTAAACAATTATCTGTGCAACAAAGTATTAATATTGTTAAAAAATACAATAAAGCACATGCAGATAAATTTGGAATGTTGCTTTTGCAAGACAGAGGTGGTAGAGTTGAGCCAATAGATTCTTTTGCTAATGAAGTTATGAATAAAGTCGCAAGAAAAAGAAGTTTTTTTGGTCTTGATGCTGATCAAATAGTGCTTGGCATGCTTTCTTCTCCAGAAATTTGGCAAAATATTCCTATCATAAAAGTTTCTGATGTTAGATTGAAAAAAATTTTAGGTATACCAAAAGATGCAAATTATGCTTCTTTTGATGATTTTTTTAAATCAGAAGGAAACCATTCATATAAACTTTCAACTTATGCAGATATTTCAAGCAGAAAAGCTCCAATAGAAAGAAATAGATTTGATAGAGATATCTTAAAAGCTGATGAAAGAGTTAGTGTTCTTTATTCGCTTTATACAGGAGAATTATTTAAAATATTCCCTAAGATAGATGACCCAAACAATAAATGGTATTCTCCAAAAGAAGCTATTGCTACTTTTCCAAAAAATCAAAGCGAAGAAGTTAGAATTATGCTTATGATGTATTTTGATGCATTGCAAAAAGGTATAAAAACAGGTAATTGGATGGATGCCAATAGAGCTTTAAAAGTTATTTCAAATTATCAACAAAAATATGGAAAAAATATTTTAGAAAACAAAAATCATATTAAAGCGGAAATACTTTATAATCATTTAAATATTTTCCCAAGATTGATACCTGTGTATCTTATTGCTGGATTTTTGCTTTTGCTTGTTATAATATATAAATTATTAAAACCAAAAAGCTCAGTGGAATTAATGGTGAAATTGTTATTTTATATTCTTCTTCTTGCATTTATTGCACAAACATTCAATATGGGGCTTAGAGGATATATTTCAGGTCATGCTCCTTGGAGTGATGGGTATGAATCAATGATATATGTAGCATGGTCTTTAATTTTTGCTGGATTAATATTTTCAAAATATTCTACTATGGCTTTGTCTTTGACGGCAATATTAACAGGAATATTTTTATTTGTGGCAAATCTTAGCTGGATGGATCCACAGATAACCAACCTTGTTCCTGTTCTGAAATCTTATTGGCTCATGGTGCATGTTTCTGTTATTACGGCAAGTTATGGATTTTTAGGATTAAATGCAATTCTTGGCTTCTTTACTCTTATTATGTTTATTATGTTAAGTAATGATCCTAAAAAAAGTGCAATGAATCAACATATACAAAAAAGTATTACCGAAGCAAGTAGAGTTAATGAAATGTCTATGATATTAGGTCTTATGATGTTAACATTAGGTACTTTTTTAGGCGGTGTTTGGGCAAATGAATCATGGGGTAGATATTGGAGTTGGGATCCAAAAGAAACTTGGGCATTAATATCTATTTTGGTTTATGCTTCAGTCGTTCATATGAGATTGATACCAAAACTTAATTCGCAATTTAAATTTGCTGTAGCTTCAACCGTAGCATATGCCTCTGTTATTATGACATATCTTGGGGTAAATTATTATTTGGTAGGAATGCATTCTTATGCAACTGGTCAGCCTGTTCCTATTCCTCAATGGGTATATTGGACAATTGCTATTGTATCGATGGTAATTATTATAGCTTTTCCAAAAAGAAAACATTCTAAAAGATTATAAAATTTTTAAAGTTAAAATCCAAAATTATTTGGATTTTAACAAAAATTTATAAATATTTATACTATGCTGTGGTTTCATAATTTTAAAAATAATAAGAATTTGAGATATATAAAAATGAAGTGGCGCGGTGGACGAGACTCGAACTCGCGACCCCCGGCGTGACAGGCCGATATTCTAACCAACTGAACTACCACCGCACCTAAAAAATGGTGGTCGCTAGAAGACTCGAACTTCTGACATCCACCTTGTAAGGGTGGCGCTCTACCAACTGAGCTAAGCGACCTATTTGTCAAGGAATTACAGATACCATTAAAATAATGGCGACCCCAAGGGGATTTGAACCCCTGTTACCGCCGTGAAAGGGCGGGGTCCTTGACCACTAGACGATGGGGTCTTTTGTTACATATTTCAAAAAAAATGGTGACCCCTGTTGGATTCGAACCAACGGCCCATTCCTTAAAAGGGAATTGCTCTACCAACTGAGCTAAGGAGTCACCTGTGCCATTTGAAATGGAGTTGAAATTATAGAGAAATTTTTTATATTTGTCAAGGTTTTTTGCATTTTTTAGAAAAAAATATTTTTTTTGACTGATAATAATAATTTTATAGCATAATAAACAGCTTGTTTTTGGATATAAATCCTATCTCCGCTTAAATGTAACTTTTGAACAATTGCTTTTTCATTTATACTTTTTACTCCTATATATACAGTGCCCACAGGTTTTTCTTTTGTTCCTCCATTAGGACCTGCTATACCACTTACTGCCATGGCAATTTCAGAATTACTTATATTTAGTGCACCTTCAAGCATCTGTTTTACACATTCTTCACTAACAGCACCATAAGTTTGTAATGTTTTTTGCTCTACTCCAAGCCATGCTTCTTTTATTTGGTTGGAATATGTTACGAGATTTCCATTTATGATGCTAGATACTCCGCTATATTTTATAAACATTGATGAAAGTAATCCACCAGTGCAACTTTCAGCAGTTGTTATTTTTTGATTTTTATTTATAAGTGTTTTTGTTATAAATTTACAAATATCTTTTTCGGGAATAATTTTATTGTTTAATAGCTGTCTTGCAGATTCTATAAAATTATTTATTTGTCCATATTTTAAACTCTCTATTTTTACAAGATTCCAATCTTCTATTATTTTAATGATTTTTATTTTTATTTCATAATTTTCAGCTATTGGCTTTAAGAGAATTTTGCAAGATTCCTCATCTATGTCAAAAATATTGATAAATTTAATATCTTTTTTCTCATTAATAAGAATTTTTGGCAGTTTATTGTTTTCTTTTATTTGAAAAACATTTATTTTTTTTTCAGATTCTTCTAAAAGATATGAATTATCATCGTATAAAATGGATTTTGAAGGTATGATCATGTTTGATTTTACAATCATTGTATCATCAAATGTCGTGCAAAGAATTTTTCCAATAATATTAAAATTTTTATCATTGCTTACAATTATGGTATTATCACTTTTAGATACTGCTTCTTCAAGAGTTAAAAAAAGATTTTTGTCATTTTCTTCCAATAAATATAAAAAATCAATTTGTTGTAAATGTTTTTTAATATTACGATAAATATAATCTTTTAAAATTTCATTGTATTTTATGCTTTCTCCTACGATAATAACTGTATTTGTCAAAATATCTCCTTTTTGATTTTGTTAATCAGTTATAATTATATCGGATATTAACCGATTTTTAATACCTTTTTAGATAAAATTACAGAATTTAATAGTAGGAGTTTTTCAAATGGATTATAAAGATACTCTATTGTTGCCTAAAACTACATTTGCAATGAGAGGAAATCTGCCTCAAAATGAACCAAAAAGATATAAAAATTGGTTTGAAGAGAAAAAAGTATATCAAAAAATGATAAAAAATAGAAAAAATGCTGAAAAAAGTTTTAATCTTCATGATGGACCTCCTTATGCAAACGGACATATTCATATAGGACATGCTCTTAATAAAATTTTAAAAGATATTATTGTCAAAAAGCATTATTTTTCTGGAGAACAAGTTAAATATGTTCCAGGATGGGACTGCCATGGTCTTCCAATAGAACAGCAAGTAGAAAAAAAGATAGGAAAAGCTAAAAAAGATTTTTTGCCAAAAAATAAAATCAGAGAACTTTGCAGACAACATGCAACAAAATTTTGGACAATACAAAAAGAAGAATTTAAAGCTTTAGGTGTTATTGGAGATTGGGAAAATCCATATTTGACTATGAAGTTTGAATTTGAGGCTGATATTTATAGAGCTTTATGCGATATAGCAAAAAAAGGTCTTTTGATAGAACGAAGTAAGCCAATATATTGGTCTTGGGCAGCAAAAACTGCTTTAGCTGAGGCTGAAGTAGAGTATCAAGATAAAGAAGATTATTCTATATTTGTATCTTTTAAATTAGATGAGGAAGCAAAAAAAGAGCTTGGAATTGAAAATGAAGCTTCTATTATTATTTGGACAACAACTCCTTGGACACTTCCTGCCAATATGGCAATAGCTTTAAATCCAGAAGAAGATTATGTTTTAACCAGCGATGGTTTTATTGTAGCTGAAAAATTATATGAAAATTTAATAAAAGATGAAATCGTAAAAGGTTCGATAATAAAAACTTTTGCATCAAAAAAACTTGAAAATTTAAAAGCTATAAATCCTCTCAATGGAAGAAAATCTCAAATTATTTTAGGCGAACATGTTGAAATGAGTGGCGGAACAGGTTGTGTTCATACAGCTCCAGGACACGGAGAAGATGATTATCGTGTATCTCTTAGATACGGTATAGATGTTATTATGCCAGTAGATGAAGATGGACTTTATGATGAAACAATAGTTAGGGAAAAATTGATTCCAAATGCTAAAGATTTTGTGGGTATGCATATTTTTGATGCAAATGATAAAATACTTGAATTATTAGGACATGCTCTTATAAAATCTTCAAAATTTACTCACTCGTATCCATATTGTTGGAGAACTCATAAGCCAGTTATTTATAGAGCTACAAAACAATGGTTTATTGCTATGGATAAAGAATGTGTTGATGGAAATCTTCGAGAAAATGCTTTAAGAGAAGTTAAAAATGTAAAATTTTATCCACAAAGTGGTGAAAATAGACTTACGACAATGATTGAAAATAGACCTGATTGGTGTATTAGTAGACAAAGAGACTGGGGTGTTCCGATAGCATTTTTTAGAGATAAAACTACGGGTGAGCCGATATTTGACAGTGATGTTTTAGATAATGTGGCAAATATATTTAAAGAAAAAGGTGCTGATGCATGGTGGGATTTGAGTATTGAAGAATTGCTTCCTGCAAATTCAAAATACAATCCTGATAATTTAACAAAAGTTTTAGATATTCTTGATGTTTGGTTTGATAGTGGTAGCACTTGGAGAGCCGTTTTGGAAAGTAAAAATTATGATGCGGGAAATTATCCTGCCAATATGTATTTGGAAGGAAGTGACCAGCATAGAGGTTGGTTCCAAAGTTCTCTTTTAGTTAGCACTGCAATTAATGCAAAAGCTCCATATAAAAATATTTTAACTCATGGATTTACTGTTGATGAAAAAGGTGAAAAAATGAGTAAATCAAAAGGAAATGTTGTTGCTCCAAATGAAGTTGCAAAAAGATATGGAGTAGAAATTTTAAGACTTTGGGTTGGAATGAGTGATTATAGCGGTGATTTGAAAATAAGTGATACTATCTTGAAACAAGTTAGCGAACAGTATAGAAAAATAAGAAATACTTTTAGATTTTTACTTGCAAATGTTAATGATTTAGAAAATATTGAAAAAATTGAGAATTTTTCTTCTATCGATCTTTGGATAATGGCAAAAGCCAAAGAAGTATTTAAAGAATGTAACGAAGCTTTTGATGATTATGATTTTTCAAAAGGATTATCAACTCTTAGTTATTTTATCATAAATTATTTAAGCGGAATTTACCTTGATATTTCAAAAGATAGATTATATTGTGATCCTAAAAATTCCCACACAAGAAGAGCAACACAAAGTGCTATGGCATTAATTGCAAAAAATATGTTAACTATTATTGCACCAGTTTTAACATATAGTGCTGATGAGATATTGGAACATTCTCCTAAAGTTATAAAAGGAGATTGTGAAGATGTATTTGATCTTGTTTATGAAGAGTTGCCAAATGTAACTAAACCTTTTGATGAAGATTATATGATAGAAGCTAGAGAGAAATTTTTTGAAATAGTAGATAATTTGAAAAAAGATAAAAAAATAAAATCAACACTTGAATTGGTTTTAGCCAGTGAATCAAAAGAACTTGAAAAATTAACCAAAGCAGATAAAGAGGATTGGTTTACTGTAAGTCAAGTTAATTTGCGAATAGATGGAAATCCTATCGAAACTTTTGAAGTCGGAACAGATGAATTTAAAATATATAATGCCACACAATTTAAATGTCCGAGATGTTGGAAATATAGAGTTGAAAAAGAAGGTGAGCTTTGCGATAGATGCAAAGATGAAGAAGAAAAAAGAAGTTGTGTTAAATAATGTTTACTAAACCTGTTGAACTTAGTTTTGTATTTGAAACAATAGTTGTTATATTTATTTTAATTGGAATAGGCATTTTTTTTGTAAAAAAAGGAGTTAAAAAATGATAACTTTAAAAAAGGCATTAACTCTTCCTAAAGAGGAAATAATCGAATTTAAAAGTGATTTGAAAAAAAAGATTAATGAAAAAAAAGATATTGGTGCTTATATAGAGCAATTAACTGCAAAAGAGATAAGTGAAAGTGGAGAAGGAATACCTATAGCTATAAAAGATAATATTCAAGTAAAAAATTGGAATGTTACTTGTGCTTCAAATATACTTCAAGGATATGTTGCTCCTTATGATGCCTGTGTTATTGAAAATTTAAGACAAGAAGGACTTGCTCCGTTTGGAAGAACAAATATGGATGAATTTGCCATGGGAAGTTCTACTGAAACTTCTTTTTATGGAAAAACAAAAAATCCACATAATATTAATTGTGTTCCTGGTGGAAGTAGCGGTGGAAGTGCGGCAGCAGTTGGTGGCGGAATTGCTATTGCGGCATTAGGAAGCGATACTGGTGGAAGTATCAGACAACCTGCGGCATTTTGTGGATGTGTAGGCATGAAACCAACCTACGGAAGAGTTAGCAGATATGGTTTAAGTGCATTTTCAAGTAGTTTAGATCAAATTGGTCCTTTTACTCAAAATGTTGAAGATAATGCTATTTTATATGATATTATCAGCGGTCATGACAGAAGAGATTCTACGAGTGCCAATATAGACTATAAAAAAGTTTCAAACAATCTAAATCCTGACAGAAAATTGACAATCGCTGTTATCGAAAATTATCTTGAATCTGCGAGTGATGAGGTTAGAAAAAAAATAGAAGAATCTATCGAAGAATTAAAAAAAGCAGGTCATAAAATTATTTATAAAAATAGATTGAATACTAAATACGATGTTGCAACATATTATATTATAGCAACTGCAGAAGCCAGTGCAAATTTGAGTAGATACGATGGTGTTAGATATGGAAATAGAGCCGATTGTGTCAATTTAAAAGAGATGTATAAAAAAACCAGAGGTGAAGGGTTTGGAGATGAAGTTAAAAGAAGAATTCTTCTTGGAACTTTCGTTTTAAGCAGTGGATATTATGATGCATATTATATAAAAGCACAAAAAGCTAGACATCTTATAAAAGAACAATTTGAAGAAATTTTTCGTGAAGCTGATTTGATTTATGCTCCTGTTACTCCATCTACAGCTTTTGAATTTGGAAGTATTAAAGATCCGTTACAAATGTATCTTGAAGATATTTATACAATTGCTGTCAATCTAGCAGGATTACCGGCTATTTCATTACCGATTGGATTTGATAATAAAAAATTACCAATAGGTGCTCAATTTATAGGGAAAAATTTTGATGAACAAACTTTGTTTGATGGTGCTTTAAGTTTAGAAAGATTATTAAAATAAAACAATTAGGGAGAAAAAATGAAAATAAAAACAAAGGCTCTTACATTTGAAGATATTTTATTGGTTCCTAAATATTCTGAAATTTTACCAAAAGAGGTAGATGTCAGAACAAAATTAACAAAAAATATTAAATTGAATATTCCTTTGATTTCTGCGGCTATGGATACAGTTACAGAACATCGTGCGGCTATTGCTATGGCAAGACTTGGTGGAATTGGTATAATTCATAAAAATATGGATATAAAATCCCAAGTATATGAAGTTAAAAAAGTGAAAAAAAATGAAAGCGGAGTTATATTTGATCCGATTAAGATAGGACCCGATGCTAAGATAAAAGAAGCTTTGAAGATAATGAACGAATATAAAATATCAGGAATTCCAGTAGTAGATAAAAATAATATGCTTCTTGGAATATTAACAAATAGAGATTTAAGATTTGAAAAAAATTTTGATAAAAAAGTAAAAGAAGATATGACCAAAGCTCCGCTCATAACTGCTAAAAAAGGGACTACCATAGATGAAGCAGAAGTTCTTTTTCATAAAAATAAAATAGAAAAAATACCTTTAGTAGATGATGACGGAAGATTGGCAGGACTTATTACTATAAAAGATATTAAAAAAAGAAAAGAGTATCCAAATGCTATTAAAGATGATAATGGAAGACTTATCGTTGGAGCAGCCATAGGTGTAGGACAATTAGATAGAGCAAGAGCTTTAGTGAAAGCTGGAGTTGATGTGCTTGTGCTTGATTCGGCTCATGGACATACAAAAGGCATTATGGATACTGTGAAAATGATAAAAAAAGAGTTAAAAATAGATATTATTGCTGGTAATATAGCTACTGCTGAAGCAGTTAGAGCTTTGGCTGAAGCTGGTGCTGATGCTGTTAAAGTTGGAATAGGACCTGGAAGTATTTGCACTACTAGAATAGTTGCAGGAGTTGGAGTTCCCCAAATTACCGCTATTGATGAATGTGCAAAAGAGGGGAGAAAACTTGGTATTCCTGTTATTGCTGATGGAGGAATACGATATAGTGGCGATATTTCAAAGGCATTGGCAGTTGGAGCAAGTTCAGTCATGATAGGAAGTTTATTGGCTGGAACAGATGAGAGTCCGGGAGATCTTATCATGTATCAAGGAAGACAATATAAAAATTATAGAGGAATGGGAAGTATTGGAGCTATGAAGCAAGGAAGTAGTGATAGATATTTTCAAGAAGGAACAGCACAGGAAAAATTAGTTCCTGAAGGTATTGAAGGAAGAGTTCCATATAGAGGTAAAGTTGGTGATGTTGTTCATCAGCTTATTGGAGGATTAAGATCTTCAATGGGATATATAGGTGCAAAAGATATAAAAACTTATCAAGAAAAAGCGGAGTTTGTAGAAATAACAAGTGCAGGATTGAAAGAGAGTCATGTGCATGATGTTTTAGTTACAAGAGAAGCTCCAAATTATCATATAAATTAATGAAAATAACTACCGTTACTAAACATTTTAAAACTCCTTTATATTTAGAAAGCGGTAGAATACTCGAACCATACGATATAGCGTATGAAACATACGGAGAATTAAATAAAGATAAAAGTAATGTGATTGTTATTTGCCATGCTCTTACAGGAAGTTATCATGCTGCCGGACTTTATGAGGGAGATAGAAAACCTGGATGGTGGAATGATTTGATAGGCGATGGCAAATGTATAGATACCACAAAATATTTTGTAATTTGTGCAAATGTTATAGGAAGTTGTTTCGGCTCAACAGGTCCTATGTCTTTAAAATATCCGTTAAATGAACCATATAGATTGAGATTTCCTGTGATTACTATAAGTGATATGGTAAAAGCACAAATAAGTCTTTTGGATTCGCTTGGTATTTATGAAGTTTATGCTGTTATTGGTGGTTCAATGGGTGGTATGCAAGCACTTTGTTATGCTATAGAATATCCTCATTTTACAAAAAGAAATATCATTATAGCTTCCACTTATGCAACTCAACCTTGGGCTATTGCATTTAACAAAGTAGCAAGAGAAGCCATTATAAAAGATCCTAAATTTGATAGCGGAATGTATGATGTAAAAGATATAAAAGAAAATGGACTTAATGGTTTGGCAATAGGAAGAATGAGTGGGCATATAAGCTATTTGAGCGAAAATTCAATGCAGAAAAAATTTGGTAGAAATTATGTTGAAACTGAGGGATTATATGAACTTTTTGGAAGATTTCAAGTGGAAAGATATCTTGATTATAATGGTTATAACTTTTCAAAATATTTTGACCCTCTAAGTTATTTATATATCACAAAAGCTATCAATATTTTTGATGCGAGTAGAAATTATGATTCTTTGGAAGACTCATTTTCTAATATAAAAAGTCATTTAACACTTTTATCTGTAAAAAGCGATCAACTATTTTTTAAAGAAGAGATGGAGCAGATTCAAAAAAGTATGAAAAAGATAAATAAAGGTAATTTAGTAGATTATCATTGTATAGATAGTGATTATGGACACGATGCCTTTTTGGTTGAAGTTGAAAAATTTGTTCCATATATCAGTGAAGCTTTGAAATAATTTTAAAATAAAAATAAATGATATTTTAAAGATGTGCTAAAGTTGTTTGTAGTAGAATAAATCTTTGTAGAAAATATAAAAGGACTTGAATGAAAAAAATATCTTCACTTTCCAAAGTGCAATATGCAAATATAGCATCTTTGAGTATATTTACAGTAATATTGATTATTGAAATACATCATTATGGTTTTGATATGATAAGAATTGTCAATATGTCAAATTTTGCACTTGCATGGTATATGTTTATCAATATTAGAAAAGCTCAGAGTGCTGTTAAAAATGTAGCAAAAATTATAAAAAATGCTGATGAAGGAGAATTATCTGGAAGAATAACCCATAATAAAGACGAAGGAGAGCTTAAAGAACTTAGTTTAAACATAAATAGTTTTTTAAATCAGATAGAATTTTTTATGGAAGAAACACAAGCATCTATAGAAAATGCAAGTAAAAAAATATTTTCTAAAAAAGTTCGAACAGATAAATTAAATGGTGCATTTAAAAATAATGCTAAAATGACTAATAGGACTATAGATGAGATGTGTGAAAATGAAAAATATATTGAAAGAACAACTCTTAATGCTCATCTTGGTGAAATTGGACGAGGGATAACAGGTGGTATGATAATTATACAAGATGATTTATCAAAAGGAATTGAAAGCACTAAAAATATTGTAGCAAAAGCACAAGAAACCGCTGAAAAATCAACAAAAAGTCTTGATACAATAAATGATACTATAGAAAAAACTAATTATTTGATTGAAAATATTTCATCATCAAATTCAAGAATTGAGTCATTAAATGAAAAAACAAACGAAATATCATCTGTAGTAGAATTGATAAACGATATAACTAGTCAAACAAATCTTTTGGCTTTAAATGCCGCTATTGAAGCCGCAAGAGCTGGAGAACATGGAAGGGGTTTTGCTGTTGTTGCTGATGAGGTAAGAAAATTGGCTGAAAGAACACAAAAAGCAACTCAAGAAATTTCAATATCAATACAAACTCTTCAACAAGAAGCACAAGAGATCAAATCAGGTTCAAACGAAATGACACAAATAGCAACACAATCAAATATTGTCATAGAAGAGTTGAAATCAGTTTTCCAAAATTTTAACAAAGATTCTATAAAAACTTCTCTTGAAGCTGTAAATATTGAAAACACAATGGATATAATACTTGCAAAAATTGACCATATTATATATAAATCAAAAGCTTATACATCTGTTTTTAAAAGCAAAAAAGAGATGGATTTTGCCGATTATAATAATTGTCATTTTGGAAAATGGCTTAAAAAAGATGCTAAAGATATGTTTAGTAATACAAAAGAATATCCATTGATAGACGAACCACATAAAGAAATTCATCGATATTTATCAAAAAATATAAGTTTCATTTATCCTAAAGATATTGTTTTGGAACATAAAAAAGAGTTGATTGAAAATTTTAAAAATGCAGAAAAAGAGAGTGAAAAACTTTTTGATATTTTAGACGGTATGCTTCAAGAAAAAAGAGAAATAATGGCTCATAAACAGAAAGAAATAAAATAAATATTTATAAAATTGAACCAAATTTAAGTCCTATTTTGATAAAATATTGTTTTAAAATTAAGGACTTAAATGAAAGCGAAAGATTTTGAACAAAAAATAGAAGAATCTAAAAAAATACTTGATAAATTAATGGATCCTTCTATTACTCTTGAAAATAGTATGAAATTTTACAAAGAGGGCATAAAAGAATTAAAAGAAGCTTCCAAAATGCTTGAAAATGCTAAAATAGAGTTTGAAGAATTATCGAAAATTAGTGAGAATGAGTCTTGAAAGTAGCCGCACTCCAGCTTTCTACTTTACCCATGAGCAAGGCTAAACTTGATTATTATTTAATAATTTGTAAAAAAAGAGATATTTCTTTAGTTCTTCTTGGGGAATATAATTTGAATAGTTTTTTTAAAGAACTTGAAAATATGTCTAAAATGATGATAAAAGAACAATCAAAACATAAAATTATGATTTTAAAAGAATTAGCAAAAGAATATAATATTACTATTATAGCACCTATTGTAACTTTTAAAAAAGATAAAATTTATAAAAGCATTGCAAGATTTACTCCAAAATCAGTGTATTATCAAAATCAACAATATCTTATCAATTTTAACCATTGGAATGAGAATAAATTTTTTGATAATGAAATAGATAAAAAATATATTCCAATGATTTTCAATATTAACGGTTTTAAAATTGCCGCCATAAATGGTTATGAGCTTCATTTTGACAGTGTTTGGCTTGAAATATTAAAAAAAAGAGTTGATTTGGTTCTTTTACCAACAGTTAGCACTTTTGGATCAGAACAAAGATGGGCTGAAATTATCAAAACAAGAGCTTTTTTAAATGGTGTTTATATATTAAGAGCCAATAGAATAGGCGAATATGTAAAAGATGATGTTTCTTGGAAATTTTATGGAGAAAGCTTTTTGGCTACTCCAAATGGAGAACTTCAGTATATGTTAGGTCATAAAGAAGAGATGTTAATAGCCCCTATTGATAAAAATATTTCAAAAGAAGCAAAAAAAGATTGGGGTTTTTTGGCACAAATTAAAAAAAGAGAACAATTATGATAAAATTCAATGATTATCCGTTTGAAAGATTGAACAAACTTTTAAAAAATGTTATTCCAAATAAAGAACTTGAGCCTTTAAGTTTAACCATAGGTGAGCCACAATTTGAAACTCCAAAATTTATACAAGATGAACTTTGTAAAAATAGTAATCTTTTAAATAAATATGCAAAAACTTCAGGAGAACTGTTTTTAAAGCAGTCAATGATAAATTTTGTAAATAAACGATTTGGAGTTAAATTAAAAGAAAATGAAATTGTTCCTTCTTTTGGAACAAGGGAAATTCTTTTTAATTTTCCTCAATTTTTACTTCATGATAAAAAAAATCCGATAATGGCTTATACAAATCCTTTTTATCAAATATATGAAGGAGCGGCGATATCTTGTAAAGCAAAAAGCATTTATATAAATTTAACTAAAGAAAATAATTACAAGCCTGTTATTGATAAAAAAAAGTTGAAAAATGTTGATTTGGTGATTTTAAATTTTCCAAACAATCCAACTGCATCGACCATGAGTATAGATGAATATAAACCTTGGATTGAATTAGCTCTTGAATATAATTTTGTATTGCTTAATGATGAATGTTATAATGAAATATATTTACAAAAACAACCATCTCTCTTGGAAGCTTCTATGAAATTTGGAAATAAAATGTATAAAAATATTTTAGTTGTTAATTCTTTATCCAAAAGAAGCTCAGCCCCCGGAGTTAGAAGTGGTTTTATAGCTGGAGACAGTGATATATTGAAAGAATATTCAAAATATAGAACATATACTGGATGTGCGGTTCCTTTGCCTCTTCAAAAGGCTGCAGCAGTAGCTTGGAATGATGAAAAACATGTGGAAATAAATAGAAATAAATATAGAAAAAATTTTGAAATTGCGAAAGAAATATTGGGAATAGAAATTCCAAAAGCAACATTTTATATTTGGTTTGAAGTAGAAGACGATATAGAATTTACAAAAAAATTATATAAAAATAAAAATCTTAAAGTCCTGCCAGGAAGCTTTCTTTCTCGTGATAAGCAAGGTAGCAAAAATGTTAGAATTGCTCTTGTAGAGAGTGAAGAAAAAACAAAACAGGCATTGCAAAGAATATCTGAATTTTTAAAGGGCGGTTATTGAATAAATTTCATTTTATTGGCATAGGAGGCATAGGGCTTTCAGGACTTGCAAGATTTTTGCATAAAGAGGGTTATGCTGTAAGTGGTTCAGATGTGGATGAAACTCATATCACAAAAAGTTTAAGAGATGAAGGCATAAAAGTATCTGTGCCTCATTCATCAAAAAATATAACTTGCCAAGATTATGTTATTTATTCTGCTGTTATAAAAGAAGATAATATAGAATATCAAAAAGCAAAAGAGTTAGAGTTGAAGCTTTTAAGTAGAAAAGAAGCTTTAAAAATAATTTTAAAAAATAAAAAAGTTTTTGCAGTCTCTGGAGCTCATGGAAAAAGCACAACTAGTGCCATGCTTGCATCTTTGATAGAAGGGAGCATGATAATAGGTGCGGAAAATATTCAATATGGCTCCAATATGAGATATGTTGAAAATAATAATTTGATTTTTGAAGCTGATGAAAGTGATGAAAGTTTTTTAAATACAAATCCATACTTAGCAATAGTTACCAATTGTGAGCCCGAGCACATGGAACACTATAATCATGATTTGAAAAGATTTTATGGTGCTTATAAAAAATTTTTAGAAATATCAAAAATAAGAGTTATAAATGCAGAAGATTCTTTTCTTAACTCTTTGGATTTGGAAGCTGTTAGACTTTATCCTTCAAAAGATATAAAAAATATTAAATCAATCTTAATCGATAATACTCCTTGGACCTCTTTTTCATTAAAAAATTATGGAGAATTTCAAGTAAGAGGAATTGGTGAGCATATAGCTTTGGATGCCTCTTTAGTTGTTTTAGCATCTTTAGAAATTGGTTTAGATATTGAAGAGATAAAAAATAAAATCAAACATTATAATGGTATTAAAAAAAGATTTGATATACTTTTTAAAGATAAAGAAGAAGCTCTTATTGATGATTACGGACACCATCCTACTGAAATAAAAGCTACACTACAATCAGCAAAACAATATGCAAATCTAATGGGTTATAAAACTATTAAAGTTATTTGGCAACCTCATAAATATTCTAGAGTTTTAGATAATATTGATAGTTTTAAAACTTGTTTTGAAGGAATTGATGAGCTTGTTATTTTGCCTGTTTGGAGTGCTGGAGAAGAAAAAGTGGATATTGATTTTAAAGAATTGTTTAAAAAGTATAAGCCAAAATTTATAGATAGAGTAGAAAGAGAAAATAAAAATATAAAATTGATTCAAAATGAAAAATGTATAGATATTTGGAGCAAAGGACTTATTATAGGCTTTAGTGCAGGAGATTTGACATATCAGTTAAGAGGTAGCAAGTGAGAAGGAAATAAAATTTGCAAACAATTATTAATAAACTTGATTTAAGAGAATTTTTGGAATATTTTAAAACTTTTTTATCAAGAGAAAAACCTTTTTTTATAGAAGGAGATATAAAACTTCATTATAATTTCATCAAAGAATTATCAAAATATGATTTTACTCCTCCTCCTAAAATTTCAAATCTAAATAAAAGTTTATCTCATCTTAAAAAATTTGGCATATTGAAATTATATGAAATATATGAATTTGTTAAAATTATGAATTATTTTGAGTATTTAAAAAGAATGGGATTTAAAGGTGAATTGCTTGAATGGTTTTTGAAAATAGAAATACCCGAAGAGATAAATAATATAAGAAAATATTTTGATGAAAAAGGTGAGCTTAAAAGCGAAATCGATGACGATCTTTTATCAATAGATACATCTTTAAAAAGAAATAAAGAAGCTTTAAGAGAAGCCTTAAAAAGAGTTATAAATTCCAAAAAGTTATCATTATATTTAGCTGATTCTCAAATACATTATATAAACACAGAAGAAGCACTTCTTTTAAGAGGAGGGTTTAATCATGTGATAAAAGGTAGTGTTATTGGGCGTAGTAGTGCTGGATTTTTTTATGTTGTCCCTGAAAATATAAGAAAATTAAAAGATAAAGAAGCTGAATATTTAAGTAAAAAAGAGGAAATAAAATATAAATATGAAAAACTTATTTCATCAATTTTTACAAAATTTTTAAAATTTTTAAAATATATTAATAAAGAATTTGATAGGTTCGATGCTTATCAAGCAAGAGTTTTTTTTGCTAAAAGCAAAGAGCTTGAATTTTTACTTCCAACTAACAAAAAAGATATAATTATTAAGGATTTTAAACATCCTGCATTAAAAGATCCAAAGTCTGTAAGTGTTGATTTTGATAAAAAAATACTTTTTGTAACGGGTGTTAATGCTGGTGGGAAAACGATGCTTTTAAAATCGATTCTTAGTGTTGCATTTTTATCAAAATATCTTTTACCGATGAAAATAGATAAATACAAATCTAAGATAGGAAACTTTAAAGAGATAAGAGCAATTCTTGATGATCCTCAAAAAGTTAAAAATGATATATCTACTTTTGCGGGTAGAATGATAGAATTTAGTAAACTTTTTAGAATCAATCAAGCTTTAATCGGCATTGACGAAATAGAACTTGGAACAGATAGCGACGAAGCGGCAACTCTTTTTAAGGTTGTTTTGGATGAACTTATAAAAAAAGATGTTCGTATTGTTATCACTACTCACCACAAAAAATTATCTTCTATGATGGCTACTTATGATGATGTTGAACTATATGCTGCTTTGTATGATGAAAAAAATAGACTTCCTACTTATAGATTTTTGAAAGGAACTATTGGAAAAAGTTATGCTTTTGAAACAGCTTTAAGATATGGTATGCCAATAGGCATAATCAAAAAAGCAAAAGAGCTTTATGGCGAAGAACAGGAAAATTTAAGTGAGCTGATTCAAAAAAATATAGATTTGGAATTAACTTTAAAAAAGAAAATAAAAGAATTTGACAAAAGAGAACAAGATTTACAAAAAGAAAAAGAGTCTATATCTGATATAAAAGAAAAATCACAAAAAAAACTTGATGATTTGATGCATTCTTATGAATTAAAATATTCTCAGCTTATGAAAGAATTAAAAGAAAGTGCAAAATTAAAAAGTTCAAAAGATATTCATCGCTCTTTGAATAAAATAAATAGTATCAAAAAAGAATTAAAAGTAAAAAATGTTATGCCTTTGCAAGATTTTATTATAGGAGACATGGTAAAATATGGCAATCAAAAGGGTAAAATAATTTCATTAAAAAAAGATGAAGTTGTTTTAGAATGCGATGGAATAATTTTAAGAGTTCCAAAGAATAAATTGAAAAAAACTACAGTTTTTAAACAAAGAAAAAAAATAAAAACAAATATCAAGGTAAATAAGCCAAAATCTTCTTCAATAAAAATAGATCTTCATGGAATGTATGCACAAGAAGCTATAGAAAAACTTGATAAATTTATTTCTGATGCTTTAATAACTGGTTATGACGAAATTATTATAAGCCATGGCATAGGCACAGGAAAATTGGCTTATGTTGTAAAAGAATTTTTAAAAACTCATCCAAGTGTTAAAAGTTTTGATGATGCTCCTATAAGTCTTGGAGGATATGGTGCAACGGTTGTGAAATTTTAATATGTATTTTTTTGGAGGATATTATGAATATAAAAGAGTTGTTTTTTAAGTTGTTAAGTTTTAAGTCTATTACTCCAAATGATGATGGAGCTATGGATTTTATTGAAAAATATATGAATGATTTTCAAGTTATCAGAGTGGATAAAAATGGAGTTAAGAATCTTTTTTTATATAAAAAATTTGGCAAAGGTGAGCATCTTTGTTTTGCAGGGCATATTGATGTAGTTCCTCCGGGAAATGGCTGGAGTAGTGATCCTTTTAAGCCTTTGGAAAAAAATGATTTTATTTATGCTAGAGGTGCACAGGACATGAAAAGTGGAGTTTGTGCTTTTTTGAAAGCTTGTAAAGATATAGAAAAATTTGATGGAATTTTATCTTTACTTTTAACAAGCGACGAAGAAGGGGATGCAAAATATGGAACTGTTGAGGTTTTAAAATATTTAAAAGAAAAAAATTTTTTGCCAGATTTTGCAGTAGTTGCTGAACCTACTTGTGAGAGATTTTTTGGAGATACAATAAAAATAGGCAGAAGAGGTTCTATAAATGGAAAATTAGATATTTTTGGTAAGCAAGGACATGTTGCATATCCTAAAAAAGCTACCAATCCTATCAATCTAATCGCTCCGATATTGCCAAAAATAGCTGGAGTAAATCTTGATGAAGGAGATGAGAATTTTGAGCCGAGCCAATTTGTAATTACCGATATAAGAGCAGGAATGGAAGTTACAAATGTTACTCCAAATGATTTGAAAATAATGTTTAATGTTAGAAATTCAACTTTAACTTCAGTAAAATCGGTAGAACATTTTGTAAAAGAAAAATTTAAAGGATTGCCTTTTGAATTAAATATAAATCAAAGTGCAAAACCATTTATTACCAATAGAAACTCTAAAATAGTTAAATATATATCGAATTCTATTAATGAAATTCTTGGTGTAACTCCAGTTTTGAACACAGCAGGCGGAACAAGTGATGCAAGATTTTTTGGTGAATTTGGAGTAGATACTGTAGAATTTGGTGTAAAAAATGATACAATACATTCGATAAATGAAAGGACAACTTTAAATGAAGTTGAAAATTTATACAAAATTTTTAAAAATTTAATAAAGGAGATGTGATGAAATATATTCATACTGACAAAGCACCTGCGGCGATAGGGCCTTATTCACAGGCTATAAAAATAGGCAATATGATTTTTACTTCAGGACAAATAGCACTAAATGCGAAAGGTGAATTTTTAGATAAAGATATAAAAGCTCAGACTAAACAAGTTTTAGAAAATCTTAGTGAAGTTTTAAAAGAAGCAGAAAGCTCTATGCAAAAAGTTATCAAAACCACTATATTTTTATCAAACATGGATGATTTTGCAGCCGTTAATGAAATATATGCAAAAGTTTTTGGAGAACATAAGCCAGCTCGTAGCACAGTTGCTGTTAAAACTCTTCCCAAAAATGCACTTATAGAGATAGAGGCGATTGCTTCAGTATGAATTTTTAAGTTTTTAAAGAATTGTTTTGAGTTTAAATTTGTATGCTAAAATTGAACCATATATTGGTTTCTACGATGATTATGAAAAATTGTATAACCATTATATTAAATTGTTGAAAAAGTATAAAATAAATAATATTTTAGATGTTGGATGTGGCAATGGAAGAATGTTGGAAATACTCTCAGAAAAAGGATATAAGGCCAAAGGTATAGATTTAAGTGAAGAAATGGTACAAATTGCAAAGCAAAAAGGAGTAGATGCAACTTGTCAAAATATATCTGAAATAAAAGATAAATATGATGCTGTTGTTTGTATAGCAGATGTATTAAATTATATGGATATCAAATCATTAAAAATATTTTTAAGATATATAAAAAATGTTCTTAAAAAGGGTGGAATTTTTATTTGTGATATAAATACTCTTCATGGCTTTAGAGATATAGCCGATGGAGCTATGATTAATGAAAATGACAAAAATTTTTTATCAATAGATGCTGTGTTTGATGGAAAAAAACTCGATACAAATATAACTTTTTTTGAAAAAGAGAATGAATTATATAAAAAATATAATGGAAAAATTGTGCAGTATTATCATCAATTTAAAGATATTGTCCATAATTCTCCCATGAAAATAATAGATAAAAAAGAGATAAAATTATTTTCTGATGATTTTGATAAACTTATATGTATATTTGAAAACATATAACCTCTTTAATCAAGTTTTAAATAATTTTACGATAAAATTCGCGTTCATGGTCTTAGCTAAGACTAAATAAATGAACGAAGGAATAGCTTATGTATGCTATTATAAGAAATGGTGGGAAGCAATATAAAGTTCAAGAAGGAGATTATTTAAATCTCGATAAGCTTGACGCTCAGCCAAAAGATGTTGTAGAAGTAGACGAAGTGCTTGCTGTTAATGACGGTGAGTTCAAAGTGGGTACTCCATTGGTTGATGGAGCAAAAGTAACATTAGAAGTTGTAACTAATGCAAAAGCTAAAAAAGTTGTTATTTTCAAAAAAAGAAGAAGAAAAGATAGCAAACTTAAAAAAGGTTTTAGAAGAGAATATACTCGCGTTAAAGTTACAAATATAACATTATAATTCTAAGGAGAAGAGATGGCTCATAAGAAAGGTCAGGGTAGTACCCAAAATAATAGAGACAGTGCAGGAAGGCGTTTAGGTGTAAAAAAATTTGGAAGCGAATTTGTAAGAGCTGGAAATATCATTATAAGACAAAGAGGAACAGCAACTCATCCTGGCAATAATGTAGGAATGGGAAAAGATCATACTATTTTTGCTTTGATTGATGGATATGTTCAATTTGAAAGAAAAGATAAACATAGAAAAAAAGTTTCAGTTTACCCCGCATTATAATTTTATCAAGAAGGGTTATTTACGCCCTTCTTATACTCAATATTCAGTATTTAACATTCGAACAAAAGGTATATAATCATGTTTACAGATAATGTCCAGCTTACCATTAAATCCGGTAAAGGCGGAGCAGGAGCAGTCTCTTTTAGAAGAGAAAAATTTGTTATCAAAGGTGGTCCTGACGGTGGAGACGGTGGAGACGGTGGAGATGTTATCATAAAAGTAGATAATAATACACATACTCTTTCCCATTTTAGAGGAAAACATATATTGAAGGCTAAAAATGGACATCAAGGAGAGGGCAGAAGAAGATTTGGTAAAAAAGGAGAATCTTTAACTATAAAAGTTCCACCGGGAACTCAAATAATAGATGCTCAAAATGGTGAAGTTTTACTTGATTTGTTAGAGAATGATAAAGAGATAAAATTTTTAAAAGGTGGTAAAGGAGGTCTTGGAAATTGGCATTTTAGAAGTTCTACTAATCAAAGACCAACTTATGCTCAACCAGGTCTTCCAGGAAGTGAAAAAGAGATTAGATTGGAATTGAAACTTATAGCTGATGTTGGACTTGTGGGCTTTCCTAATGTTGGCAAATCAACACTTATTTCTTCAATATCCAATGCAACTCCAGAAATAGCAAACTATGAATTTACCACCATTACTCCAAAATTAGGAGTTGTAAATGTTGATGAATATAGTTCTTTTGTGATGGCAGATATTCCAGGTATTATAGAGGGTGCTAGTGATGGAAAAGGATTGGGGCTTAAATTTTTAAAACATATTGAAAGAACTAAATTCTTACTTTTTATGTTAGATTTTTCAAATTATAGAGACTTGAATGAGCAATATATTTTGCTAAAAAACGAATTAAATAAATATTCTACTACATTAAGTAAAAAATCATTTGCCATTGCTTTAACAAAGGTTGATACCATTCAAAAAGATGATGCAAATGAAAAAATAAATAACTTTTTCAAAAATATAAATTTGGAAAAAAGTATCAAAAATAGATATAATTTTGATAATAATTATTTATTTTTCAATCAAGATATTTACGAATATGATAAAGAAAAACCATTTTTTGTTATTCCTTTGTCATCTGTTGCTAATATCAATACAAATGCATTAAAATATGCTTTAAAAGAAGTAGTTAAAGAGGAAGAGTAATGAAACGAATTGTCGTGAAAGTAGGAAGTCATGTTTTAAGTGAAAAAAATATGATTGCAAAAACAAGAATGAGAAATTTAGTTGAATTTTTATCTTTGTTACACGATAAGTATGAAATAATTTTAGTAAGCTCTGGAGCAGTGGCCGCAGGATATTCAAAAATTAAACTGGATAAAAATATTGTTTCAAACAGACAAGCAATAGCTGCGGTTGGGCAACCATTTTTAATGAGAGAATATCAAAAACAATTTGAAAAATTTAATAAAATTATAGCCCAATTTCTTTTGACTGCAAGTGATTTTGATTCGAGAAAAAGAACTCAGTTTGCCAAAAATGCCATAGAAGTTTGCTTGAAAAATAAAATAATCCCTATAATAAATGAAAATGATACTACTGCGACAGACGAACTTGTATTTGGAGATAATGATAGGCTTTCAGCTCATGTATCTTATTATTTTGATGCAGATATGCTTGTGATACTTTCTGATATTGATGGGTATTATGATAAAGATCCTAGATGCAATGTTGATGCTAAAATTAAAAAAATTGTCCATGATATTAGCGATGAAGAAAAATGTATAAAAATGAACCCAAATGATATATTTGCAACAGGCGGAATATCAACAAAACTAAAAGCAGCAGATTTTTTATTGAAAAGAGGAAAAAGTATGTTTATGTCTAATGGTTTTAAATTAGACGATGCAAAAAGTTTTTTACTCGATCATGTTCAAAAAAGTGGAACCCTCTTTGTTCCTGAAAAAAATATTTAAAATGAAAATTCTTTTTATGGGGACACCTGATTATGCAAGTGAAATATTAAATAGTTTAATAAAAGATGAACAAATAAAAGTTGTAGCAGTCTTTACTCAGCCAGATAAACCAGTTGGAAGAAAACAAACAATAACTCCGCCTCATGTAAAACAATTTTTGATGAATAAAAATAGTGAAATTCCAATATATCAACCTGCAACTTTAAAAGATGAAAAAATAGAATTATTGATTAAAAATATGAATTTGGATTTTATTGTGGTAGCGGCATATGGTCAAATACTTCCTAAAAATATTTTAAATATTGCTCCTTGCATCAATCTTCATGCTTCTTTACTTCCAAAATACAGAGGTGCTTCACCAATACAATCTTCTATCTTAAATCATGATAATTATACGGGTGTTAGTGCTATGCTTATGAATGAAGGATTGGATACGGGAGATATTTTATCTTATATTTTTATAAAAATTGAAAAAGATATAATGGTTAATGAACTTTTTGAAAAATTATCTAAAAGTGCAGCTATATTATGCATAAATACTTTGAAAAACTGGAAAAATATAAAGCCGATTAAACAAATAAATGCTTTAAGTTCGTATGCAAAAAAAATACGAAAAAGTGATGGAGAAATAATTTTAAATGACTCAAAAGAAATTTTTACCAAGTTTAAAGCATTTAATCCATGGCCTGGAATTTATTTATCAAATGGCTTAAAATTGAAAAAAATACAATTATCTGATATGAAAAGCACGGAAAAGCCGGGAGAAATTTTATATATAGGAAATGATAATGTAATTATTTCTTGTAAAATAGGTGCTATTGATCTTTTAACGGTTCAAGCAAAATCAAAAAGAGAAATGAGTGCAAAGGAATATATTATGGGTAAAAGGTTAAAAGTTGGAGATAATATACTTTGATTCATTAAAATCAACTCATAATTATTTATTGGAAGCATTAAAAAATGGAATTTTGAAACCACCTGTTTGTATATGTTGTGATGAACAAACTAATGGCATAGGAAGCAGAGGAAACAGTTGGATAAGCTTAAAAGGAAATCTTTTTTTATCATTTTGTGTAAATTTGAAACATTTGCCAAATAATTTGCCTCTTCAATCAACTTCTATATATTTTTCTTATATTTTAAAAGAATTATTAGCCGATAAAGGCTCTAAAATATGGTTAAAATGGCCTAATGATTTTTATATTAAAAATAAAAAAATAGGTGGAGTCATAACAATAAAAACAAATGAATATATAATTTGTTCCATAGGATTAAATATTTTGCAGTCCCCCCAAAATTATAGTAAATTGGATATTATAGTTGATAAAAATGAATTAATAAATCAATTTATAAAAAAAATTAAAAAAAATTGTTCATGGAAGCAGATTTTTAGTAAATATAAGATAGAATTTCAAAAGAGTAAAAAATTTGTTTTTCATTATAAAAATGAAAAGTTGTCTTTGCAAGATGCAGAGTTGAATTTTGATGGTTCAATATCAATCAATGGCAGAAAGGTGTTTAATTTAAGATGAAAGAAATTATTGCTATTGCTAATCAAAAGGGTGGGGTAGGAAAAACTACTACTGCTATAAATTTAGCAGCATCATTAGCTGTTGCTGAAAAAAAAGTTTTACTAATTGATGCTGATCCCCAATCAAATGCAACTACGGGGCTCGGATTTCATAGAAATGATTATGAGTTTAATATTTATCATGTTTTAATAGGAAGTAAAAAATTATCTCAAATTATTTTAAAAACATCTATATCTACACTTCATTTGGCACCATCAAATATAGGTTTGGTTGGCATTGAAAAAGAATTTTATGATGAAGAAACAAATGGCAGAGAATTGGTTTTGAAAAATAAAATTGAAGAGATTAAGGATCAATATGATTATGTTATTATAGATTCTCCTCCAGCACTTGGAAGTATAACCATAAATGCTTTGAGTGCTTCAAATTCTGTTATTATACCGATTCAATGTGAATTTTTTGCACTTGAAGGATTGGCTCAGCTTTTAAATACTATAAAGTTAATAAAAAGAACAATAAATCCAAAATTAAAAATTAAAGGTTTTTTGCCAACTATGTATAGCACTCAAAATAATCTCTCAAAACAAGTTTTTGCAGATTTGAAACAACATTTTAAAAATAAACTTTTTTTCAATAAACAAACATCGTCTTATGTGGTTGTTCCAAGAAATGTTAAATTGGCTGAAAGTCCTAGTTTTGGCAAGCCTATTATACTTTATGATATAAAATCAACTGGTTCACAAGCATATCAAAATTTAGCAACTTCTATTTTGGTGGGATAAAATGGCAAAAGTAAAAAAAGCTTTAGGGCGAGGTATCGGAGCGATATTAGATGATGTAGAAGAAGCTTATAAACAAGATTTAGAAGATAAAAGTAGTGTAATACAAGAGATAAATTTAGATGAGATAACACCAAATATATATCAACCTAGAAATTATTTTGATGCAACTGCTCTTGAAGAATTAAGCAAATCTATAAAAAAATATGGTCTTTTGCAACCTATTATTCTTGTTAAAAAAGATAATGGATATATGATAATTGCTGGTGAGAGGAGATTTAGAGCTTCTAAAATAGCTGGATTGACTCATATCAAAGCTATTGTTGCTGATATAAAATCTGAAAATTTGCGCGAACTGGCATTGATAGAAAATATTCAAAGAGAAGATTTAAATCCCATAGAATTGGCTATAGCTTATTATGAATTGATAGAACAATATAAAATAACACATGATGAACTTTCTAATATTATACACAAAAGTAGAACTCAAATAACAAACACTTTAAGACTTTTAAATTTAAGTGAAAGAACTAAAAAATATATTAGTGAAAATAAAATTTCTCAAGGTCATGCCAAGATATTAGTCGGATTGAGCAAAGAAGATGAAGAAAATGTTGTAAATTCTATTATTGGTCAAAAATTAAGTGTCAGAGAAACAGAAAATATTGTAAAACATTTAAAAAAAGATAAATCTGAAAATAAAAAGCAAATTAAATATAAACCTTTTGAAAATTTAAAAATATTGGAAAACAAAATCAAAGCTCTTCACATAAAATATTTAATAAAAAATAATAAATTAATTTTAGAATTTAAAAACAATGATGAAATTTTAGAATTTTTGTCAAAAATTAATTAATATAATTAAAAAAAAATAGTTTATTTAATAAAAGTTTATATTTAATTTTGATAGAATATCGAAATATAAAATTTTCTAAATTTTTAATGATAAAATTAGTTATAAAAATGAAGGAGTAATAATGTTGGACTTAAATCCGGATTTGTTACTGATGGTTATTGTTCTATTTATTTGTTTAATAATAGTTCTTAATAGAATTTTATATAAACCATTATTAACTTTTATGGACGATAGGGATAAATCAATACAAGAAGATATGAATCTTGCTAAAAGAAATAGCGGAAATGTATCTCATTTGGAAAAAGAGAGTGCTGATATCTTAAAAAATGCAAAAGAAAAAGCATTTTTAATACGAGAAGAAGCTATCAAAAATGCAAAAGAAAAGGCTAATAAAGAGCTTAATTTGAAAAAAGAGTTTTTAGAAAAAGAATATGAATCCTTTATGAATGATTTAATCCTTGAAAAAGATGAATTAAAAGAAAAATTAGCTGAAAGTTTACCTCTTTTTGAAAAGAGTTTAAAAACTAAAATAAGCAAGATAGAAGGAGTTATACATTGTTAGTTAAATTATTATTAATACTTATATTTCCTGTTGCTATATTTGCTTCAAGCGGAGAACATACGGATATATTTCCAAGAACAATCAACTTTTTAATTTTTGCTGCAATATTATATAGATTTATAGCAGAACCTTTAAAAAATTTCTTTCAACAAAGGCGAGAAGAGATTATAAATACTTTAAATTCTATAAGAGATAAAGTAGAAGAATCAAAAAAAGCAAAAGAAGATGCTATTAAAAAGCTTGAAGAATCTAAAATAGTGGCAAAAAATATAATTGAAGATGCAAAAAAAGAAGCTACTTTAATAATTGAAAAATTTGAAAAAGATTTACAAAATGATCTTAAAAATTTAGAAAAATATCAAGAAGAAAAAAAGAATATCGAAAAAAGAAAAATGGTTAAAAAAGTTGTTGCCGAAATAATTGGATCATTATTCGAAAAAGATATTCAAACATTTGAAAACCAAGAGCTTGTTAATATAATCATGAAAAAGGTTGCATAATGATATCTGCTATATCAAAAAAATATGTCAAAGCATTGCTTTTAGGAATAGATAAAGAACAAGCAAAAGAGTATTATGAAAAATTAAAAATTTTAGGTAATGCTTACAAACTTGAAAAAATGCAAAATATTATACTTTCTCCAAATATAAGTAAAGATGAAAAATATAATTTTATAATATCATTAATCGAAAATTCTAATGAAAATTTAAATAATTTTATAAAAATATTAGTAGAAAATGATAGAGTAGAATTATTGCCTTCTATTTGTAATGAAATAAGGTATCAAATATCAATACAAGAAAACAAATTTGCAGGTAAAATTATAAGTTTTAAAGAAATTGATGATAAAAGTAGAATAGATATTGAAAACAAATTGAGTAATAAATTTAATTCTACAATCATTCTTGAAAATATAATTACCAATTATCCGGGAATAAAAATAGAAATAGAAGATTTAGGTGTTGAAATTAGTTTTTCAATCAATAGATTAAAAGCTCAAATGACTGAGCATATACTAAAAGCAATATAAAAATAAGATAAGGAGTGCTCAAGTGAGTTCAAAGATTAAAGCTGATGAAATTAGCTCAATTATAAAAGAGAGAATCGATAATTTTGAGTTAAGTGTTGATATCGAAGAAACCGGTAAAGTTATTTCAATTGCCGACGGTATTGCCCAAGTTTACGGACTTAAAAATGTAATGGCTGGTGAAATAGTTGAATTTGAAAATGGCGAAAAAGGAATGGCATTAAACTTGGAAGAATCAAGTGTTGGTGTTGTTGTTCTTGGAAGAGGAACTGATATATCTGAAGGTTTTTCTGTAAAAAGAGAAGGAAAACTATTAAAAGTTCCTGTTGGTGATGCTGTTGTAGGTAGAATTGTTAATCCATTGGGTGAGCCAATAGATTCAAAAGGACAAATAGAAGCAAAAGAATTTAGATTTGTTGAAGAAAAAGCCCCTGGAATTATGGATAGAAAATCAGTTCATGAACCACTTCAAACTGGTATAAAAGCAATCGATTGTTTGGTTCCTATTGGTAGGGGACAAAGAGAGCTTATTATTGGTGATAGACAAACAGGTAAAACAACTGTAGCAATAGATACAATTATTAATCAAAAAGATAAAGATGTTATTTGTATTTATGTTGCAATAGGACAAAAACAATCAACTGTGGCTCAAGTTGTTAAAAAACTTGAAGAACATGGCGCAATGGAATATACTATAATAGTAAATGCAGGTGCTAGCGATCCTGCTGCATTACAATATCTTGCTCCATATGCTGGTGTTACAATGGGTGAATATTTTAGAGACAATAGCAAACATGCTTTGATTATATATGATGATTTGAGCAAACATGCCGTTGCTTATAGAGAAATGTCATTGATTTTAAGAAGACCTCCAGGAAGAGAAGCATATCCTGGTGATGTTTTTTATTTACATTCAAGACTTCTTGAAAGAGCTGCTAAAGTTAGTGATGAATTAGGTGCTGGTAGTTTAACTGCTTTGCCTATTATTGAAACACAAGCAGGTGATGTTTCAGCTTATATTCCAACAAATGTTATATCTATTACAGATGGACAAATTTTCTTAGAAACTGATTTGTTTAATTCTGGTATAAGACCTGCAATAAATGTTGGTCTTTCTGTATCACGAGTTGGTGGTGCAGCTCAAATAAAAGCAATTAAACAAGTAGCAGGAACCTTAAGACTTGATCTTGCTCAATATAGAGAACTTCAAGCTTTTGCTCAATTTGCTAGTGATTTGGACGAAACAAGTAGAAAGCAATTAGAAAGAGGTCAGAGAATGGTTGAAGTTTTAAAACAACCTCCTTATTCTCCTCTTTCAATTGAAAGACAAGTAGTTATTGTTTATGCAGGAGCAAATGGATATCTTGATGATATAGAAGCACAAAATGTAACAAAATTTGAAGCTGAGCTTTATCCATTTATTGAAGCAAAATATCCAGAAATTTTAAAAGATATTAGAACAAAACAAAAAATAGATGATGAAATAAAATCAAAGTTAAATAAAATATTGGATGAGTTTAAGACAACTTTTGAAGTTAAATAGGGTTATAAAATGGCAAATCTAAAAGATATAAAAAGAAAAATTGGTAGTGTTAAAAATACTCAAAAGACTACAAGAGCCATGAAACTTGTTTCAACGGCTAAATTAATGAGAGCAAAGCAAGCTGCTGAACAATCTAAAGCTTATGATATTAAAATAAATGAAGTTTTGTCTGAAATTTCTTATAAAATAAATCAATATCGGGTAGGTGGCATCAAAAGTAGATTTTTTGATATAAATGATAATCCAAAGGTTGTTGATATTATTTTTATAACTGCTGATAAAGGTCTTTGTGGTGGTTTTAATATGCAAACTATTAAAGTAGTTAGCAAATTATTAAAAGAATATAATGATAAAAAAGCTAAAGTTAGATTGATAGCAGTTGGAAAAAAAGGAATTTCATATTTTAATTTTCTTAAAATTGATATTTTTGCTAAATATGTTGGTGTAAGTTCTGCTCCAACATTTAACAAAGCTGCAAGTATTATTAATAATTCAATTGATGATTTTCTTGATAAGAAAACTGATAGAATTATTTTAGTTCATAATGGTTATCGAAATATGATATCACAAGAATTAAAGACATTGAATTTAATTCCTATAAAAACTTTTGAAGAGCCAAATGCAGTTTCAACTTCAATGATTGAAGTTGAGCCAGAAGACAATATGAAACTTTTGGATGAATTGGTCAAAAAATATATTGAATATAATATGTATTATTCTTTGATTGATTCTCTTGCCGCAGAACATAGTGCAAGAATGCAAGCAATGGAAAATGCAACAAATAATGCTAGTGAAAGAGTGCAAGAGTTAACTTTAGAGTATAATAAAGCAAGACAAGGATCAATTACTACTGAGTTGATCGAGATTATTAGTGGTGTTGAAGCACAAAAATAATTGGATTATAAATAAGGAGATAAATTAATGGATGGAGTTATTAGCCAGATTTTAGGACCAGTCATTGACATTAGTTTTGAAGGTAAATTGCCTGATATCAATGATGCGCTAGAAGTGGTATATGATGTTGAAGGAAAATCTCATAAATTAATATTGGAAGTTGCAGCACATTTAGGTGATAATACTGTAAGAGCTATTGCAATGGATATGAGTGAAGGTTTAGTTAGGGGAACTAAGGTAAAATCTTTAGGAGGTCCTATAAGAGTTCCTGTTGGAACAGAAGTTTTGGGAAGAATTTTTAATGTTACAGGAGATGTTGTCGATCATGGTAAACCAGTAGAATCAAAAGAACATTGGTCTATTCATAGAGATCCTCCTAGTTTTGAAGAACAAAGCACAAAAAATGAAGTTTTTGAAACTGGTATCAAAGTAGCTGATTTATTAGCACCATATGCAAAAGGTGGTAAAGTTGGCTTGTTTGGTGGTGCTGGAGTTGGAAAAACAGTTATTATTATGGAACTTATTCATAATGTTGCTTTTAAACATAGCGGTTATTCTGTATTTGCTGGTGTTGGAGAAAGAACAAGAGAAGGAAATGATCTTTATAATGAAATGAAAGAATCTAATGTTCTTGATAAAGTTGCTTTGTGCTATGGTCAAATGAGTGAGCCTCCTGGAGCAAGAAATAGAATTGCTTTAACAGGTCTTACAATGGCAGAATATTTTAGAGACGAAATGGGACTTGATGTTTTAATGTTTATTGACAATATTTTTAGATTTGCACAAAGTGGTTCTGAAATGTCAGCACTTTTGGGAAGAATTCCAAGTGCAGTTGGATATCAACCAACACTTGCAAGTGAAATGGGAAGACTTCAAGAAAGAATTACATCTACAAAAAAAGGTTCAATCACATCAGTTCAAGCTGTATATGTTCCTGCCGATGACTTAACTGATCCAGCTCCTGCAACTGTTTTTGCACATTTGGATGCAACAACAGTTTTAAATAGAAGTATAGCTGAGAAAGGAATTTACCCTGCTGTTGATCCTCTTGATTCTACTTCTAGAATGCTTGACCCAGCTGTTGTTGGTGAAGAGCATTATAAAGTAGCAAGAGGTGTTCAAACTACTCTTCAAAAATATAAAGATTTGCAAGATATTATAGCAATTCTTGGCATGGATGAACTTGGAGAAGAAGATAAGCAAATTGTCGAAAGAGCTAGAAAAATTGAAAAATTTTTATCTCAGCCTTTCTTTGTTGCTGAAGTTTTTACAGGAAGTCCTGGAAAATATGTTACCCTTGAAGAAACTATTGAAGGATTTAAGGGTATTTTAGAAGGTAAATATGATGATCTTCCAGAAAATGCGTTTTATATGGTTGGAAATATTCAAGAAGCTATAGAAAAAGCTGAAAAAATGAAAAACAGTTAGAATTTTCTAACTGTTTTTTTAATAAGGACAATAGATGGATACAATTAAACTTGAGATAGTTAGTCCGGAAGGTTTGGTTTTTGATGGTGATGTAAAAAGCATAACATTACCTGGAAGCGAAGGTGAATTTGGTGTTTTACCAGGTCATGCTGCACTTTTGACTCTTTTAAAAGCTGGTGCTATTGATATAGAAAGAATTAATAATAAACATGAAATAGTTGTTGTTGATTGGGGCTATATAGAAGTTGATGAAAAAAAAGTAACTATTTTAGCCAATGGAGCCGAATTTGTTGGTGGAGATAGCGATAGCAAAATTAAAGAATCAATTAAAAAAGCTAAAGATTTATTGAAAAGTATCAGTAGCGATCCTATTGCAATGGCTAGTGTCGTTGGAAAAATAGAAGCCGTAGTAAAAAATAAGTTATAACTTATGACATTAATAGATCTTTTTTTAAATTATCTTTCTAGAAGTAGTTCAATAACCATAGCTGTTTTATTATGGTTGTCTATTTATTTTTTGATAACATTCTGGGTCGTAATATACAGATATTTTATCTTGAGTTCTTTAAAATCAAAAGAAGAAGAATCCTTAGAAGCCATGTTGATGGGTTCTCCAACTGTAAGAAGTGATTCTATATTGAGAAAATGCACAAATCAATATAGAGGATCTTCTTCTATATTTGATGTTTGTATTAATATAGCTGAAAAAAAATCAACATCTTCTTTGTCTATACTTTCAATTATATCTTCAACTTCACCTTTTATAGGACTTTTTGGAACAATTGTAGGAATACTTGAAACCTTCTCTAAATTAGGAAATGCATCAAGTGCTTCTTTAAATGTAATTGCTCCCGCAATCAGTGAAGCATTGGTTGCAACCGCAGGTGGTATATTGGTTGCAATACCTGCTTATAGTGGATATATTTTTTTAAAACGAAAAGCATATGAATATCTTAGTATTATAGATAGAGAGAAAATTTTACTTTTGAATAATTTAGAAAAAAACAGCAATGAAAACAAATGAAAATAGATTGGGATGAAAAACCGGAATTAAATATAACTCCTCTTGTTGATATTATGTTGGTTCTTTTGGCTATATTAATGGTTACAACACCAGAAATTATTTATAAGGAAAATATTAAGCTTCCTACCGGAACAAAATCAAATATATTAAGTAAAATTCCTGATTTAGAAGTTAGAATAACAAAAAATAAAAAAATATTTATTGGCAAAAATCAATATCAATATAATGCTTTTGCGGATAGTTTTATTTTGTTTTCAAAAACAATACCTAAAAATACTGTTGTATATATAAAAGCAGATAAAAATTTACAATATGGCTCAATAATGTATATATTAAAAAGTATAAAAGAAGCAGGTTTTTATAAAGTATCTCTTATTACAAATGGATAAAAGTGATAATTGATAAAAGTTCAATATTAAAGAATTAAAATGCAACGAAATAGTAAAATTTTCTTTTTAAGCGGTATTGTTTCTATTGCTATCTATATTGTTTTAATTTTTAGTGTTTTGCTATGTTTAGATAATTCACAAAGTAAAGTAAAAAAATATACAGATATAAAAAAGAATTTTATAGAAGTATCTATTTCGGAAAATAAAAAAATAAAAAAATATATACCTAAAAAAAAGAAAATTGTTTATAAAAAGAAAATAATTAGAAAACATATTCTTAAAAAAACTGAAATTAAAAAAAGTATTCATAAAACAAATAATTTACTATCATCTTTGTTTAAAAATATTAATACAGCAAAATATATAAAAAAAGTAAAAGATAAAAATGTTACTAAAAATATAAAAATAAATCAAAATAATAGAATTTCTCAAAAAAGAATATCTTTAAAACAAGAAAATAAAAAAAGTGCTACTAAAATTATTAAAACTCTATCTTTAAGCAACATTAATGCAAATATAAATAAAAATGCAGGTGAATACAATAAATACATTGGTAAAATTCAAGATATTCTTGATAACAAATGGCAAGAGACTCCAGGAACTATCGCTGGAAACAGTGCAACGGTAACTGTAAAAATAGATAAGTTTGGAAATTTCAGCTATAAAATAGATACTCTTTCCTATAATAACGAATTCAATGCCAAATTGCAAAATTTTTTGGAAAGTATGCAAAATGAAAAATTTCCATCTTATAAAAATGGAAATTATATTGAAATAAAAGTAAATTTTAAAGACGAATAAGGAGACTTTATGAAAAAAATTTTATTTTTAGTTTTTTTTATCTCAAGTGCATTATTTTCATATGATGCTACTATAAATATTGTTAAAAAAAGCAATTCTTTGCCCACAATAATAGTTCAAGATGCTTCACCTGACAATTTTTCGGATAAAAATTTAGAAAATAAAATATTTAAAATGATTATAGGAGATTTAAAAGTTTCTTCGAATTTTATTGTCGATGATTTATTTATGAAGACATCTTATAATGCTGATTTCAAAGGCAACAAACAAGTCGATTTAATTTTAAGATTTAAATTGGAACAAGAAAATAGTGCATTAATATCTTATATGAAATTGATAAATGCAAAAAATAATAATGTTATTGTAGAAAAAATATATAAAATAAAAAATAAAAAAAGATATCCTTTTTTATCTCATCAAATGGTAATAGATGTAAATAATGCAATAGGGGCTCCAAACATAGATTGGATGCAAAAATTTATAATATTTGCAAAATATACTGGTAAAAGAAAAAGCGATATTATTATATCAGATTATACTTTGACCTATCAAAAAATAATAGTAACAGGCGGTTTAAATATTTTTCCAAAATGGGCAGATAAGGAGCAAGATGCTTTTTATTATACATCATATAATGGAAGAATTCCAACTTTGTATAGAGTAAATTTATCTCAAGGAACAAGAAAAAAAATCATATCATCACCAGGTATGTTGGTTTGTTCAGATGTTAGTCAAGATGGTTCTGAGATACTTTTGACAATGGCTCCAAATGACCAACCCGATATTTATCTGTATAATGTTATTACAAACCAAAAAGAAAGATTAACTAAATTTCAAGGTATTGATGTAGATGGACATTTTATTGACAATGAAACAAGAGTTGCATTTGTATCTGATAGATTAGGATATCCAAATATTTTTGCAAAAAAATTAAATATTAATGCTCCTGTTGAACAATTAATTTATCAAGGAAAAAATAATGATTCTTTTAGTGCTTATGATCATTATATAGTTTTTTCTAGGCGAGAAAAGGACAGTTCGTTTGGCAAAAATAATTTTAATCTTTATCTTGCTTCAACAAAAACAGAATATATTAGACAATTAACTGCCACAGGAAGAAATTATTTTCCACAATTTGCAAATAATGGTGAAACAGTAATGTTTATAAAAAATTATCAAAGACAATCAGCTCTTGGTATTATAAGATTGAACTCTAATAAAACTTTTTTGTTTCCACTAAAAGTTGGAAAAATTCAATCTATTGATTGGTAATTTAAGAAAAAAATGGTAAAATGTTATAAAATTTTAAAAAAGGACTTAATATGAAAAAAATGGTATTCTTAGGTGCAAGTGTAGCTCTTTTGTTGTTTACTGGATGTAGCCAAAAAACACCAGAAATTAATATGGCTAAAAATAATAACACTCAACAAAAAATACAAAATGCAGATAGCGGTATATCTAAAATAAATAGCATGAAGCAAGGAGAGAGTGAAAGCAGTGTTAATGGTGTTAATAATGTTAATAATAATGGAAATAATATAAGCAATAAAATAACTGTTTTAGATCAAAAAGCAAAAACAATTCATTTTGATTTTGATAAATATAATATCAGAAGCGATCAAAAGCCTTTAGTTATTGAGGATTCTAAATTAATTAAATCAAATTCTTCAAAAGGATTTTCTGTAAAATTGGAAGGAAATACTGATGAATGGGGAAGCAATGAATATAATTATGCTTTAGGATTAAGACGAGCTAAAAGTGTAAAAAATGCACTTGTTGCATTAGGTGTAAAAAGTAATAGATTGACACTTATAAGTTATGGTGAAAGCAATCCTGTGTGCACCGAACATAATAAAGCTTGTTGGGCTAAAAACAGAAGAGTTGATTTTAAATTTTTACCATAATAAAAAAATATGCTAAAAATAATATATATTTTTTTCATTTTTTCAATATATTTATGTGCAGTAGAACCGTCAGCTTTTGAAGCTGGCGATTTAAATATTGCTCATCCTTATGGTCTTACAAATGATGAAAAAGTAATATTAAAAAACAAAAGAGAAGTTGAAAAACTTTCGACAAATGTAGGTTTTTTAAAAACAAAATTGTTTAATATGCAAGAAGATATAGATGGCATAAGAACTGTTGTTCAATCTCAAAATATGCAATTTTCACAAGTAATCAAAAAAATTGTTATTTTGCAACAAAATGATGAAAATCTTTCAAAACAATTACAAAATATTAAAAATGATTTAAATCAAACAATTTCTACTCAAGAAAAAAATTATCAAAAAATCAAATTGGTTTTATCTGAATTTAGTTCTTTAATAGATTCTATTAATAATTCTTATATTTCAAAAGAAACTTTTGAAAAAAAATTAAATGATTTTGAAAGTAATATAAATAATAAAATTATAAAATTGCAAAGCCAAACTTTTAAAAATCAATTTTCAAGAAAAAAAAGAAGACAAATATTTTTAGATGCAAAAAAATTTTTTGAAAATAAACAATACAATAAAGCAACAATTTTATTTCAAGAAAGTATAAAAAGAAAATACTTGCCTGCAACAAGTAATTTTTATCTTGGTGAAATTAATTATTTTTCAAAAAATTATATAAAAGCAATAGAATTTTATAAAAAAAGTATAACTTTATATAGCAAAACAACGAGTTTTACTCCAACTTTATTGTTCCATACTTATTTGTCTTTTAAGAAAATAGGTGATAGCAAAAATGCTAAAAAATTTAAAATAATTTTAATTAAAAAATATCCAACTTCTAAAGAAGCAAAATTAGCTAAAAAATTTTAAGTAATATTTTTTAGCTAATAAAGCTTGATTAAATATGTTTTTTGTTAGAATCATAACTTAATAAATATTAGGAGTGTAGATATGGCAGAAAACGAAAATAAGGTCATAAAGATAGAGTATGAGTTAAAAGATGCTAAAACAGGTGCAATTTTAGATAGTAATATTGGTAAAGAACCACTTGAGTATATTAGCGGAAAAGGGCAAATTATACCTGGTCTTGAGAGTAAAATAAGCGAAATGTCAGTTGGAGACAAAGCTGAGATTGCTGTTGAAGCTAAAGATGCTTATGGAGAAGTTAATCCAGAAGCTGTTCAAACACTTCCTAGAGAGCAATTTGCAGGAATTGATTTGGAAGTTGGAATGATACTTTATGGACAAGGAGAAAATCAAGAAACAGTTCAAGTGGTTGTAAAAAGTTTTGATGATAAAAATGTTGTTGTTGATTTTAATCATCCTTTAGCCGGTAAAGATTTAATGTTTAATATTTCTTTGCTTGAGTTAAGAGATGCAACTATGGAAGAAGCTGCTAGTGGTGTAGTTGGTGGCAAAGGTTGTTGTAGTTGTGGAACAGGTTGTGAATGTCAATAGTTTTATAGCTAAAAGTAGGGCTTCGCAAGAGGCCCTTAAATCAGCACTTTTACTTAAAAATTTAGATGTAAATGTTCTTATTGAAGGAGAAGTTGGAGTAGGAAAAACTTTTCTTGCCAAAATCATATCAGATACTACTGTTATAAATGGAAAAAATGAGATAAAATATATTATTGATTTAATAAACCATAATAACACTGTAATCATAAAAAATTTTGACTATATTAAACATTTGGATCTCTTGGAAACAAATATTAAAAAAAATAAAACAAGAATTATTGGATTGTCCAACAAAGAATTATTTGAAAAAGTTAGAGATAGATTTTTTAGCTTAAAGATAAAAATTCCTCCACTTCATGAAAGAAAAGAAGATATATATCCTTTAGCTAAAAAATTTTTAAATGATATTTTACAAGAATTAAATATAGATATTGATTTGGATTTAAAAAAAATTAAATTAAATATAGATAAAAATTGCTATTCGTTGAAATTTAGTATTTATAAAGCTATCATTAAAAAATTTTTAAGCGAAGATGATATTATACAAGTTATTCAAGAATTATTAAAAACAAGAATTGGAACTAAAAATGATTATCGAAATAATATATATCTTTATGAAATACCTCTTATTAAAGCAGGATTTGAAAAATATAGATCACAGCTTAACATATCCAAACAATTTGGGATAAATAGAAATACTTTAAGAAAGAAAATTTTAGAATATAATTTACAGGAGAAATAATGCAAAAAACAAAAAAAGTCGTATTTTTATTCCCAGGACAAGGAAGCCAAATCATAGGCATGGGAAAGAGTTTTTATGAATCAAATATTTTAGCAAAAGAGATGATTCAAAATGCCAGTGATAGAATAGGAGTGGATTTTAAACATTTGCTATTTGAAGAAAATACTCTTTTAGAACAAACTGAATATACTCAACCTGCAATACTTTTAATAAGTTCAATCGCTCATAAAATTTTTGAAAACGAAATGATGACTAGAGCTTCATTCGCATTAGGTCATTCTCTTGGTGAATTTTCTGCTTTAGTGAGTGTTGGTTCTCTTAATTATCTTGACGGAGTTGAATTGACTCATAAAAGAGGCCTTTTAATGAAAAACAATTGTGAAAATATTGATGCTGGAATGATGGCACTTATAGGATTAAAAGATGAAAAAGTAGAAGAAATTACAAAAGAAGCCAGAGAAAAAGGTAAAAAAATTTGGCCTGCTAATTATAATAGCGATGGTCAATTGGTTATCGCAGGTATAAAAAATGATTTGATTGACATGGAAGAAGTTTTCAAAAAAGCGGGTGCAAAAAGAGCAATAGTGTTAAATATGTCAGTAGCTAGTCATTGCCCTTTGCTTTTGGAAGCTTCTAATGCATTAAAACCATATTTGAAAAAATTTTTAAAAAATGAATTTATTTCTCCAGTTGTTTCCAATGTAACTTCTCAGCCTTATGAAACGAAAGATGAAGCTGTATCTTTATTGTCTGAGCAATTAGTCAAACCTGTTTTGTATAAACAATCTATTAGAAATATAGATAATATCGCTGATTTGTATATTGAATTTGGTGGAAATGTTTTAAGAGGATTAAATAGAAGAATTACAAAAAAACCAACTTTAAGCATTGTTGATATGGATTCTTTGCAAAAAGTATATGAAGAGTTGGAAAAATAAGGATTCATTATGAAAGTTGCAATTGCTCAAATTTCATCAAAACTATCAAGAGATAATATTGATAAACATTTAGAATTTATCAATAAAGCAAAATATGAAAATTGTAATATTGTGATTTTCCCTGAATTATCTTTAAACGGATACACTATGATGGATTTAGTTTTTGAAGATGCATATGAAATTGAAGAGTTAGAAATTTTTAAAAAAGCAAGTAAAGATATCGATATTTTATTGGGCGTAGCATTAAGAGAAAAATATAAAATTTATAATAGTGCAATTTATTTTAGTGATAATAAAGTTACCAATATTTATCATAAAAATACTCTTCCAAATTATGGATTATTTCAAGAAGCAAGATTCTTTTTTTCAGGAGATACGGTAGAGAATTTTCAAACAAAATATGCAAACAGTATGAGTGTTATTTGTGAAGATTTGTGGAATTCAAAAATTATAGAAAAAATAGTTTCCATTAAACCTGATATTGTTTATGTGCTTGCTTCTTCTCCTGCTAGAGTTTTTAAAAATAACGGTTTGTCTATAGAGAAAAAATGGAATAATATTCTTTCTACTACTGCACAATTAAGTGGAACTTATATTGTTTTTGCAAATAGAGTTGGATTTGAAGATGGGCTTGGTTTTTGGGGCGGAAGTAAAATAATAAATCCAAAAGGAGATATTGAACAAGAAGCCTCTTTGTTTGACGAAACACTTTTAATAGGAAAACTTTCTAAAACACTTTCTAAAACGGAAAAATATCTTTTAAGGATAAATATATGATTATAGGTTTGATGGGTGCAATGCAAGAAGAGATTGAACCTCTTTTGAAATTTTTTAAAGAATATGAAACTGTTGATTATGCTGATAATAAATATTATATTGCAAAATATAAAGATAATGATATTGTTATAGCTTATAGCAAAATTGGGAAAGTATATGCTTCTTTGACTGCTACAATAATGATAGAAAAATTTAAAATAGAAAAACTTCTTTTTAGTGGAGTAGCTGGAGCTATAAATAATGATTTACATATAGGAGATCTTATCGTGGCTACTGCTTTATGTCAGCATGATCTTGACATTACAGCTTTTGGGCATCCTTATGGATATGTTCCTGAAGGAAAAATTTATTACAAAGCAGATGAAACTTTGATAAAAATTGCGATAGATATTGCAAAAGAAAAAGGTATTAAATTAAAAGAAGGTATTATTGCAACAGGAGATCAATTTGTAGCTAATAAAGAAAAAAAAGAGTGGATACGAAAAAAATTTAAAGCAGATGCATTGGAGATGGAGGGTGCTAGTGTAGCAGTTGTTGCATACTCTTTAAGAGTGCCATTTTTTATCCTTAGAGCTATTAGTGATGCAGCAGATATGGATGCAGGTTTTGATTTTGATGAATTTTTGAAAAGTTCAGCTAAAAATAGTGCTGATTTTTTAATATCAATGCTGGATAAAATTAAGTGAAAAAAGTAATTATAAGCAAAAAACTTTTAAGAACTATCGGTAGAACAAATGCAAAATTTAATTTAATCGAAGAAGGTGATAAAGTTCTTTTGGGTCTTAGCGGAGGAAAAGATTCTTTGACTTTGGCTCATATTTTAAACCATCAGCAAAAAGTTGCTCCTTTTGATTTTGAATTCAAAGCAGTTTGTATTACTTATGGCATGGGTGAAGATCTTTCGACTTTATCAAATCATTGCAATAAATATGGAATTCCTTTTGAAATCTATAATACAAATACTTTTGAACTAGCTAAAGATAAAATAAGAAAAAATTCATCATTTTGCAGTTTTTTTTCAAGAATGAGACGAGGAGCATTGTATAGTTTTGCTTTAAAAAACGGATATAACAAAGTTGCTTTAGGACACCATTTTGATGATGCAGCAGAGAGTTTTTTTATGAATTTTATGTATAACGGAGCTTTAAGAAGTTTGCCTCCTAAATATAAAGCACAAAACGGTCTTGAAGTAATAAGACCTTTAATTCTTGTAAGAGAGAGACAACTTATTGATTGTGCTAAGGTCAATAAATTTCCTCTTGTTGGGGATGAAGCTTGTCCTGCTTTTAGATTTGATGTAAAAATGCCTCATGCTAGAGCAAATACAAAAAAAATGTTAAAAGACATGGAAGAAAATAACCATAATCTTTTTGTATCCTTAAAAGCAGCTTTTGAACATATACATAAAGATAGTTTTTTATAAGGATTTGATATGATAAAATATATTTTTTCATTTTTCATTTTTATACTTTTTTTAACTGGTTGTGCACCAGAATATGCGATTAAACAAGTTTATATTCCTCCTGTTGGCAAAAAAGCAAAGCAATGTATAAAAAGTTGCCAAATTTCATACGAGAAGTGCAATATAAATTGCAATAGTATATACAATCAATGTCTAAATGATGCTTTTCAAAGAGCAAAAGATATAAAAAATATTGATGATGAACAATATCAAAAAAAATATAATGAATATCTTCAAGATTTACATGAGTATAACTCAAAAAATTTTAATTGGCAAAATGAATACAATCAGAATTACAAAGATTATTTATATTTTAAAAATAGATGTGCCACTCATCATGATAACTATGCTTGTAATAGAGAAGATGATTTGAGATATATGATACGAGAATTATTAAACACAAAACCAAAAAAACCGATACAGCCAAAAGAAGAAAGTTTGAATGAAATAGTTGCAAATGAGCAAAGAGTTTGTTCAAATAACTGTGGTTGCAGTAAAAATTTTAACATTTGTTTTTTAAATTGTGGAGGTGAAATACAGATGAAAAAGATTTGCATAAGTAATTGTGATAAGCAAAAAAAATAAAAAGCAAAAGAAAATAAGGGTCGGGGTTTTGACTTTTGACTAAAATTCTGCTATTTTTTCCAAAATAGGAGAAACTATGACAAGACACCAAGAGTAGAGAGTGCAAGTTATCATCATGTTTACAATCGTGGAGTTGAGAGATGAATAGTATTTTTAGAACCAAAAGATAAAGATAAATTTTTAGAAATAGTTTGTGAAGTATCAGAAAAAGATAAATCAAAAATTGAAAATAGAAGATTGTTTTACAAAAGATTTATCAAAAAGCAAAAGAGATATTCAAATCCAAAAAGCTACCAAAGATGGTTTTACACAAACTGAAGTTGCAAAGTTTTAGGGCTATCAAGCTCTAGAATATCTAGGATTTTGAAGAAGTCAAAAGTCAAACCCTCGACCCCTGTATTTTCTCTACTCCTTATATTTTAGAAAAATTATAGTATTTGTAGTGCCTAAATTTGAAATTGGATTTCT
>JALUBK010000044.1 GCA_027044945.1 Campylobacterales bacterium | reverse complement strand
TCCGTTTTGTCCTATGATAGCTATTCTCTCACCTTCATCCAAATGAAAGTCAATTTCGCAAAGTATTTTTTGAGTTTCATAATTTTTACTAACTTCGATTAAATCTAATAATGCCAATATAACTCCTTGAAATTAATATTTTTTTTGCAAGAAAAGATAAACAATAGAACTAATACCAGCACTTCCAAGAATCATTCCCATAACCATTATTTGATATCTAACTGCAATAACAGGATTTACTCCCGATAAAATTTGTCCTGTCATTAAACCAGGCAATGAAACTAAACCAACCGCTAAAAAAGAGTTTATTTGCGGAATAAGTGCTGCTTTTAAAGAAATTGCTCTTGCTCTTTCGTAATTATTATTTTCTATTTCTCTCTCAAATCTTTCAGCTGCTAAAGATAGAGCGTTCATGGCATTTGCAAAAACCATTCCTGCTAACGGTATTATATATTTTGGTTGATAATATGGTTTTAAATATAAAATAAAATACAATGATAAAATAAGGTTTAAGCCCCCTCCTATCAATATAGAAATAAAAAAGAAAAAATAAATTTTCGCCCCTCTTCGTTTTACATTTCTAAGAGCTATAAAACTTGATGCACCAATCATGATGCAAATCACAAACAAACCGATAAAAGCATCATCATTTGAAAATATATATGTTAAGACATACCCTATAATAAGAAGTTGCAAAACCATTCTAAAAGTAGCTATGCCTATTTCCTTGATATTCTTAGTCCATTTGTAATAGAAATACCAAACTATACCTATTGGAAAAAATATAAAAAGAAGATGAGACAATCCTATAATTTTCATTAAATTTCTATCACATCATTACTTAATTCATCTTTTGATAATTCATCTTTTGGAAAATTTTTTATATAAATTTGTTCCACTTTATCAAGTATATGTAAAATTCCTTTATATAAATTATCGCTTTTTGCATAAGGTATAAAATCTTTTACTATTTCATTCCAAATTTTATTTGGCACTTTTTTATTTATTTCACTATCAACAACTATTTTTATATATTTTTCTTTTTTGCATACCAATATTAATATTGCTTTATGATTTGAAGTTGTATTGACTTTTAGTTTATAAAATTGATAAAAAGCTAATTTTTTACATCTGTGTTTTTTTATATATTTTGGAATAATTTTATACTTTATATCACTATATTCCAATATAAAAGCAAAAAAAGCAAAAAAAAGTAACTCTATTTCAGACATCGCAAGAGCATTAAATCTTTTTCCAATTAATAATAACAAAAAAGGCATCATCAAAGCCAACAAAGCGGAATATATAAAAATAATATATCTATATTTATCGGCACTATTAGATATAACACAAACTATTTCAGCAGAGCTTTTTGATTCAATTTCTTTGATACGATTTTTAATATTTTCTTTATCTATCTTATTCATTACCAGCCTCCATCAGCTCCACCTCCACCAAAACTTCCGCCTCCGCCACTAAAATCATCAAATCCACCAAAACCACTACTTCCATTATCAAAAAAATCGTCTCCATTATTACTCCATCCATTTCCAATATTGCTACCAAAAGTGTTAGAAAATAAAAAGAAAATAAAAGCAAAAATAAATACTATAATTCCAATTATTATTGCACCGGAAAAAATATATCCAAAAAAAGCCAAAAAGCTACTTGGAATTATTTTAGCAAAAATAGTCTTATTCTTTTTCGAAAAAAGAGTTTGTAAAATCGCAATAATAAAAATAAAAGCAAAAAATATTAATGGATGAAATTGATTAAGATTTTTACTTTTTTTGATATTTTTATGACTGGGGGTATCCTCACTTTTTAAAGATGATAAAATTGCCTTAGTTCCTTCCATTACCCCTTTATCAAAATCATCTTTTTTGAAATATGGAATTATTTTTTGATGTATAATAACAGAAGAAATAGCATCTGTTAATGTTCCCTCCAACCCATATCCTACTTCAATTCTCACCTTCTTTTCATTGGGAGCAATTATCAACAAAACACCATTATTTTTATTTTTTTGACCAATTCCCCAATATCTTCCAAGTTGATAACCAAAATCAGAAATACTTGTTCCTTGTAAAGATTTTAAAGTAACTACAACTACTTGATCTGTTGTTTTATTTTCAAAATTTTTCAAAATTTTAGTTAATTGTTCTTTAGTTTTTAAAGACAAAATACCAGCATTATCAACAACTCTACCGGTTAATTTTGGAAAAGTTAAATTTGCAGACAAAACAGTGAAAAGCAAAAAAAGCAGTAATAAACTTTTAAATTGTTTCATTAATTAAAATTTACCTTAGGAGTTTTTGCTTCTTCTTTTGTTATAGAAAAAGTTTGCTTTATCTTTGCATTTGGATAAAAAAGATGAGCTATCCATTTATTTGGTATAGTTCTTAACTCAAGATTATATTTTTTAACAGCTTCTATATAATCCCTTCTAGCTACCGAAATTCTATTTTCTGTTCCTTCGAGCTGAGATTGCAAGGCTAAAAAGTTTTGATCAGCTTTCAAATTTGGATATCTTTCGCTAACTGCAAGCAATCTAGAAAGAGCAGAACTTAGCTTTCCTTGAATTTGTTGAAATCTTTTAAAAGCGACAGGATTTGTTAATATATCTTTTGGCACTTGAAAAGAAGTAGCTTTACTTCTTGCTTTTGTAACTTCCACTAAAACATCTTTTTCGTGTTTAGCATATCCTTTAACTGTTGCTACTAAATTAGGTATCAAATCAGCTCTTCTTTTGTATTGATTATTAACTTGTGCCCAAGCAGCCTTTACCTCTTCATCATAAGTCGGAACATTATTTATCATGCAACCGCTAAGATTTAACATAATAAAAACTAAAAATAAATATTTCCAAAATTTTCTCATAAATACATCTCCATTTTATAAAATAATCTCGTATTTTATCATTTTTACCTTTATATGCACATTTAATCTAATCGAGGGACAATTTTTTAATTATATTTTTAATAGTTTCGTTTTCTACATTTATTGTAATATCAGCGAGTTTTTCATATTCTGATATTCTTATTTTATAAATTTCTTTTGCTTTTTTTAAATCTTGCAAAAGAGGTCTTTTTGCCAATTTTTTCTGAGCATTTGGATGAGCATTAAGTCTTTTTAAAATACTTTCAAAAGATGATTCAAGATAAATAATGCGACCTATTTTTTTAATATTTTTTTGTTTATAAAAACCACCTCCAGTTGAAATGATACTGTTTTTCACATTTTTTTGAAGCCATAAAGCACATTTTTTTTCAAGCTCTCTAAAATATTTTTCACCATTATCAGCAAATATTTTTTTTATCTTCTTATTTTCCAAACTTTCTATAAGATCGTCAGTATCAATAGCAAACAAACCGCTTCTTTTTGACAATTCTCTAGCAATAGTCCCTTTACCAACACCCATAAAACCTATAAGCACAATATTATTCATTATTTAACCTTTTAATTTTAAGATAGCCATTGTATCGAATTTAATTTTAACTTAATATTAACTATTATAATAAACAAAAAATAATCTATCTAATATTTTATAATATAAATTCAGTAAATTTTAAAAATATATAATATATAATTAACTAGTTAGTTAAAAAGGATTATTATGAGCGGACATCATCATAATGTAAGTGGCAAAAATCTTTTTATTACCATTGTTTTAAACATCATAATAACTATCTCGCAAATTATAGGAGGTATATTTTCAGGCTCACTTTCATTATTGAGTGATGCTATGCATAATTTTAGTGATGTGCTTGCACTTGTTATTGCTTATATAGCCAACAAACTTGCAACAAAACCAAATAGCAAATCAAAAACATTTGGCTACAAACGAGCAGAAATACTTGCAACACTATTTAATACTTCTATGCTTATTGGAATTGCAATCTTTATTATCATAGAAGCCTTTCATAAATTTTATCATCCTGAAACAATCAAATCTATTTGGGTTATTGGACTCGGAATGCTCAGTATTATATTAAACACAGCAAGTGTCTTGCTTGTTAAAAATGATTCACATGAGAATATGAATATGAAAGCAGTTTATCTACATCTTGTAACTGATGTCATGACAAGTGTAGCAGTTGTAGGAGGTGGATTTTTAATGTATCACTTTGGAATTTTTTGGATTGACCCTCTTGTATCTGCAATTATAGCCATCTATCTTATTTGGGCTTCTTATGGATTAATGAAAAATAGCATTGTTATTTTAATGCAATTCACTCCTGAAAATGTTGATATAAATAAAATAGTCGAAACTATTAAAAAAGAAAAAGATATAAAAAATATCCATCATGTCCATATTTGGAAGCTTAATGAACATCAAATAAATCTTGAGGCACATCTTGATTTCAATAAAGACATAAGCCTTTCAGAATCAAATAAAATTTTAGAAATTTTAGAAACAAAACTGCACAATAACTTTAATATCGAACATACCACCTTTCAATGTGAATACAATAGAAAAGATTCAAAAAAAATAATAGCTCAATAAACTTTAAAATATTTTTTTAAATATTGATTGGTTGCGGGAGGAGGATTTGAACCTCCGACCTTCGGGTTATGAG
>JALUBK010000043.1 GCA_027044945.1 Campylobacterales bacterium | reverse complement strand
AAATATTATCAAGTTTGCCTGGTTTGTGTTATGTTTCATATAGCTTACCATATCGTTAAATAGCTTTTCTACAACAAGTTTCTGAGGTAATATCTATCTCTTGATTGGACATGCTATAGCTATAAAAACAAGGGGAGACCGCGTCCGATTTTGTGTAAATGACTTTTACTAAAATAATTATACATATTTTATCTAATATATCCATTAAGTCTATCTTCAAATATTATTGAAAATTGAGATATAATTTCTGCCCAATTTGGAATAGATTTTTCCCATTTTTTAGATATATCTTTATAAGTTAAAATACTAATTTAAACAAAGATTCATCACTATTAAATCCTCCTTTTGTTTTAGTTATTTTCCTAATTTGTCTATTAAATCCTTCAACAGTATTTGAAGACCTACACCCCTGCCGTTCAATCTCCACTTTTTATGATACAATTTCAAAATAGAAAAAAGGAGAACTCATGCCAACAAGACCAAAAATAAATAGTGCAGGTTATCACCATATTATGAACCGTGGTGTTTACCAAATCAGTGCCAATTATTTCAAAATCAAGCAAATGGGTGCGTTCCCCGCAAGGTGGCATAATACGAACTATTAAAGTTTTAGGCGATACTGTTAAGCATAGGGAAATAATCGCTTATATAGATGATCCGTTTGAAAATGAAGCACATGAGATAATCGCTCCTTTTGATGGTATAATCATAGGCAAATCAGAAATCCCTCTAATCCAAGAAGGTGATGCAATATTTCATATAGCAAAACTTAAAAATCTTGAATCTGTTGAAGATAAAATGGAATATTTTAATGAAGAGATTATTAAGCAGAGTGAATTTTATGAAATTAACAATGAAGAGATTATTGAAGAATAGAAAAATATGAATAAATAAAGACAACCCAGATCCGGATTTTATAACTTTTTCTGGTTCAGGAGAGCCTACTTTAAATATTTTTATAGGTGAAATATTGCATTTTATCAAACAGCATAAAAAAAATATACCCGTTGCTGTTTTGACAAACGGAACTCTTTTGTATGATAAAAATGTCAGAGAAGCTATTATGGATGTCGATATTGTTCTTCCTTCTCTTGATGCCGCAACAGAAAATGCTTTTAAAAAAATAAATCGACCTGCCAAAGATTTGGATATCAATAAATATATTCAAGGATTGATTTATTTTAGAAGAGAATTTAAAGGTAAAATTTGGCTTGAAATATTTATTCTACCTGGCTATAATAACAGTGAAGAGAAATTAACAGAGCTTAAAAAAGCAATTATAAAAATAAAATCTGATTCTATTCAGTTAAACACTTTAGATAGACCAGGGACTGTATCAAATTTAAAAGGTGCTATAAAAGAAGAGTTACAAGAAATCGTAGATTTTTGGAAATTAGATAATGAGACCACTGCATAGTATAAGCACCCATAAAAGTCTAGTTTTGGGCGTTTATAGTGTGCAGTGGTCTCATAATGTTGAAATAATCCATTTTTCACAAGAAAGAAGACAAATAGCTTCATATAGAACAGACATGGAAACAGCTATTTTAGAAACTATCTCAAGAAGACCTCTTGCACACTTGATGATTTAACAAAAATATTAGGTTTGCATATCAATGAAATAAATAAATATCTTGATGTCTTGGAATCTGAGGGAAAAATTGTAGTCGCAGAACAAGAAAGAGGATTTTTTTATCAAATAAAAAAGAAATAATTGATTGCGATTAATATGAAAATTCAGGATTTTTTATCTCTTTAAATCCTATCATCGCATTCATTATAGCAAAGCCGTTCATAGAAACAATTTCATCTATTTTTAATTTTTTTGTATATATTTTTTTTTCATTCAATAATTTTTCTCTCATGGTTCCTTTTAACATAGGATTTTCTGGAGTAAGCCAAATATTTTCTTTTTTGATAGCTATATTTGCTATGGAAATATCTCTTATATAGCCCAATGTATCGACTATTAAAATATCATCGTATCGATTTGATAAAAGTTTATTGATGTTATCTCTATTAAAATATTTGAAGTTATATTTAATATTTGAAGTTATAATTTTAAAAGATTTTATATTTTTAAAACGATATGGATAAAAATTTATACTTTCTATTTGTTTGCTATATACAACTTTGCATCTATAAAGAACTTTGTCATTTGGAGGTGATATATATTTTTCCAAGTTTATATCACTTTTTATTTTAAAATTTTTAAATATAGTTTCATTCAATCTTTTGTTATGATTTTTTAAATTGTATATAACACCATTTTGGACTTTAATAGTTTCAAAAAACAGGGACATATATTTTTCTTTTAAGTTCTTCATATTCATCCGATACTTTACTATCCAAAGTAATTCCACCTCCACTTTTATAATAAAATTTTTTATCTATTTTTTCTATAAATCTTATCATGACGGCACTTTTTACACTCTCTCCATCAAATATTCCAAAAACTCCAGTAAAAAAATCTCTTTCATATCCTTCAGTTTTTTTAATGATTTCAATAGTTTTTTTCTTTGGAGTTCCAGAAATACTACCTGCTGGAAGCATTTTATTTAAAATAGTTCCGAGCCTATTTTGCCATCCGTTTTCCAAATCACCGCTTATTTTTGAGCTTATTTGCAAAAGTTCTCTTTCTCCCGCTTTTATGCTATCTGTATATCTGAAACGCTCTACTTTTACATTTTTACTTATCATATTCAAATCGTTTCTTAAAAGATCAACAACCATTACATGTTCAGCCAACTCTTTTGGATCGCTTAATATCTTCTCTTTCGCATTAGAAATTTTAGCATCTATTGTTCCTTTCATAGGATATGTATAAATTTTATTATTTTTTATTTCTATAAATTTTTCTGGCGAAAAACAAACAAATTTATCTTTAAAATAAAGTTTATATTTTGCATCACTTATATAAAATATCTCTTTCAAATCCAAATCAATATCGATTAAAGAAGGGAAGGTTAGATTTAAAAGATATGTATTTCCAGCTTTTATATTTTCTATAACTTTATTAAATGCTTTTTTATATTTCTCAAAAGATACAGATTTATATGTATATTGAATTTTTTTATTATAATTTTTCTTTTGTTTGCCTTCTATTTCAAATAATACATCATTATCGATTTTATTTAACGGTTTGATATAATATTTGCTTTTATCAAAACTTATAATAAATAAAGCTGGAACTCTATTTTTTCCAATATTGTTTAATTTTTCCTCTATCAAATTTTTATTCTACAAATTCTTTTATTCTCTTGATACCTTCGATTATATTTTTTTCATTTGTTGCAAAAGAAAATCTAACATATCCTTCACTACCAAATCCAATTCCAGGAATAACTGCCACACCTTTTTTTGCTAAAAGTTCTTTTGCAAAGCTCATCGAATCATTATTGACTTTTTTGATATTTATAAAAAGATAAAAAGCCCCATCAGGTTTAACAACTGATAATTTATCTATATTATTTATAAGCTCAACAGCCAAATCTCTTCTTTTTTGAAATTCTCGTCTCATTAGCTCTATCTCTTTATCAACTCTTCCCTCAAGTGCAGGTATAGCGGCATATTGTGTAATAGAATTGATATTTGAAGAACTTTGGCTTTGAAGTTTTACCATAGCTTTTATCAGTTCATTATTAGGTGAAGCAAGATAACCAAATCTCCAACCTGTCATCGCTACAGATTTACTAAGTCCATTTACAGTAATAGTTCTTTGAAACATATCTTCGCTAATGCTTGCAACAGAAACAAACTCTTTATCATAAATAAGTTTTTCATACATTTCATCAGAACATACAAAAATATTAGTTCCTTTTAATACTTCAGCCATCTCTTCAAGCTCTTTTTTTGTATAAAGAGAACCTGTTGGATTGGATGGAGTTGTTAATATAACCATTTTTGTTTTATCTGTAATAGCTTTTTTTAATTGTTTAGCACTCATTTTAAAATCATTTTCATCATTTGTTTCAACTATAACAGGAACACCACCGCTATATCTAACAAGTTCAGGATAAGTAACCCAATATGGAGAAGGAATAACAACTTCATCTCCGCTTTCAATCAAAGCTTGGATTAGATTGAAAAGAGAATGTTTTGCACCGTTACTTGTTATGATATTTTCTGGCTTGTAGTCTAAATTATTTTCTCTTTTTAATTTTCCACTTATTGCTTTTAACAATTCTGAAATCCCAGCAACCGCAGTATATTTTGTAAAACCATTATTTAAAGCTTTTATAGCTTCTTTTTTAATAATTTCTGGTGTGTCAAAATCTGGCTCTCCAGCAGAAAAACTAAGTATATCTTTACCTTCTTTTTTCAAATCTCTAGCAAGAGTGCTTATTGCTATAGTCATGGACTCATTAAGCCTTTGAACTCTTTTTGTTAATTGCATATTTCTTTCCTTATTCTTTTATAGTTTTTAAAAATATTTTATAAATTTTTTCCAATTCTTGATCTCTTTGTATAACTATTTTTTCATCATGCTCTTGAAAAACTTCTTCCAATACATTTAATCTTTTAATAATATATTCAAACAATTCTTTATTGATATCAGGAAGTTTATTGTGAGAAAGCTGTGATTTATCTCTTCCTTTTTCTATTACTCTAGCTGGAATACCAATAGCAGTTGATTCTTCTGGAACATTATGTATGACAACAGAATTTGCACCTATTTTGGAATTTTTTCCTATTGTAATATTTCCAAGAACTTTTGCTCCACCACCAACAACTACTCCATCTTCTAAAGTTGGATGCCTTTTTATACCTTTTTCCAAATTCACTCCACCCAAAGTAACTTGCTGATAAATCAAAACATCATTTCCTATTTCAGCAGTTTCTCCAATAACAACACCGGTGCCATGGTCTATAAAAACTCTTCTTCCAATATGACAAGCAGGATGAATATCTATATTTGTAATCATTTGAGAAATTCCCATAATTATTCTGCCTAATCTTTTCCAATTTTTCATATAAAGTTTATGTGCAATTCTATAAGATATCAATGCCCAAACCCCAGGATAATTAAAAAATAACTCAAGTTTAGAGTTAATAGCAGGATCACATTCATAAGGCATAAAAAAGTCCTCTTTAATTTGTTGAAAAAAAGATATATTATTATTCATTTTTAAAAAACCTTGATTGGGTTATGTCAGTTTTTAAATAACTATCATCATTTAAAAAAATATTTATCATTTTGTTTATTCTTTCTTTTTTCTTTTCATCCATCTTTTCAGATTCATCAATTTTTTTACAAAGATTTTCTCTTATTTCTTCTTCATTATATTCTATTTCTTTTAAAATACTAATAATACTTTTTGTTTTTATTGTATTTGTGATTTTATAACCTAAATCATTTATTTCTATATTTATTTCATTAGGATGAGCAAAAAGATTGTGTTTGATACCCATAGTTTCTTGATAAGCACCCACTAGAAAAAAACCTAAAAAATAATCTTCCAACTCCAGATTTACATCATGCAAAAACAGAGGATTTTTAATATTGAAACTGATTTCACCATCACTATCGCAAGTTATATCCCATAATGAAGCACTTCTTGTATCTTTTTGATTTAGTTTGTCAAGAGGCATAACAGGAAAATTTTGGTGAAGTCCCCAAGTATCGGGCAAACTTTGAAAAAGTGAAAAATTCAAAAGATACCTTTCTTGGACTCTATCTTGTATAGATAAAAGTTCATTAGTATTTTTATCTTTCAATAAAATAAGTGCTTTTTTAATAATAAGATTGACCAAGATTTCAGTGTTAGATCTATCTTCAATGTCGATATAACCTAAATCAAAAAGAGTTAAAAGAGATTCCATATGATCCATACTGTCATGCAAAAATTCAAGAGCATTTTGTTTATTTATATCTTTATACAAATCAAACAATTCACTAACTAAAGGAGGGTTGTTTTTTTTAAATTTCAAAGCTTTTTCGCTATATTCTTTAGAAAATAGTTCAAGCACTGGAGTTATTAATACCGCATGAGAAGCAGCTACAAATCGACCTGATTCTATAAAAATATCAGGTTCTTCAACATTTTTTCTTTTTGCAATATCTTGTAATAAATAAACAATGTCACTTGCATATTCTTTTAATGAATAATTTCTAAGAAAACTATTATCATTTTGAGAATATTCAACCGCCAAACCCCCACCTATATCAATAGATTTTAAATTTTCTGCACCCATTTTTTTAAGTTCTGCAAAAATATTTCCAGCTTCACGAAGTGCTTTTTTAAGAGGGGCAATATTTTCTATCTGAGAGCCTATATGAAAATGTATCATTGTAAAATATTTGATTAAATTATATTTTTTAAGCATATCTATTGCAGTTATCAACTCTAGCGAAGTCAATCCAAATTTTGAATTTATTCCTCCACTTTTTGCCCATATACCAATGCCAGAACTATGAAGTCTTATTCTAAGCCCTATATCTGGAATAGTTCCATCAAAATTTTTCATATTTTCAACTATGCTTTCAAGTTCATTAATACCCTCAATAGTTACTGTAATATTATATCCCATTTTTGCAGCTATAAAACTTAAAATAACCATCTCGTTATCTTTAAAACCATTAACTGTAATAGGAGCATTTTTGTTGTTATATGCCATTGCAAGTATAAGTTCTGCTTTACTTCCGACTTCTAAGCCATAACCATATTTTTTACCAATTTTAACTAAATTTTGAACAAAACCAGAATACTGATTGACTTTCAAAGGAAAAACAGCATTAAATTTTCCTTTATAATTAAATTCATTTTTTACTTTTTTAAAAGTTGAATAAATCAAAGATATTTGTTTATCTATCAAATGAGGAAATCTCAAAATAAGTGGACCGCTTAAACCATTTTTTCTTGCTTCATTCACTATATCTATAATAGCTGGTTTTGATTTATAATCTACAATAACTTTATCATCTTTTATATCAAATTTATTTTTTCCCCAAATATCAATACCATATCTATTCATAGTTTTTCCATATCTACTAAGGCTTCTTCTTTTGTGTCTAAATTTTTTATCCATACTTTTGAATTTTTCAATTCATTTTCTCCAATAATAACACAATATTTTACATTTTTTTTATCTGCTATTTTCAAATGTGCTTTAAGATTTTTTGGAGTATAAGAAATTTCTACTTTTTCATTTTTTCTTTTTTTAACAGCAAGTTTATAAAGAAGCGATATCTCTTTTTCATCCAATGCTCCAAAATAATATCCTTCTCTTTTTGCTTGAGGTAAATTTATCAAATTAATAATTCTCTCAATTCCTATAGCAAAACCAATTCCAGGAACATTTTTACCATCTAAAAATTCAACCAATTTATCATATCTTCCACCTCCAGCAACAGCATTTTGTGCACCTAAATCATTTGATACAAATTCAAAAGCAGTTTTTGTGTAATAATCCAACCCTCTAACAAGACTCGAATCAACTTCATATTCAATTCCAAGATCATTTAAGAAATTTTTAACAAAATTAAAACTTTCTTCGCATTCTTCGCAAAGAGAACTTCCAAGCCTAGGGGCATTTAATAATAATTTTTGACAATTTTTATTTTTACAATCAAACACTCTAATAGGATTTGTTACTATTCTTCTTTTACAATCTTCACAAAGACCATCTTCAATATCTGTTAAAAATTTTACCAATCTTTGTCTAAAAGGGGGTAAACATTTATCGCATCCCAAAGAATTAATTTTTAAAGAATAATTGATACCAAAAAAATCAAGAATTTCTTTCAACATAAGTATAATATTCACATCTTCTAAAGGATTGTTTTCTCCAAAGCATTCTACACCAAATTGATGAAATTGTCTTAGTCTGCCTTTTTGGGGTCTTTCATATCTAAACATTGGACCATAATAAAAAAATCTCTTCACTCCGAGAATTCTATCATATTTATTTTGAATAAAACTTCTTACAACTCCAGCAGTTCCTTCAGGTCTTAAACATACACTATTTCCGCCCTTGTCAACAAATTCATACATCTCTTTGCCAACAATATCGCTACTTTCACCAACACTTCTTTTGAAAAGAGAAGTTTCTTCCAAAACAGGAGTTTCAATAAATTCAAAACCATAATTTGAAGCAATTCTTGAAGCATTTGTCAAAAAATATTCAAATTTTTTATTTAACGGAGGAAGGATATCTTTCATTCCTCTTAGTGCTTTTATCATTTTATTTTCCTATATTTTCAGTTATTATTTTTAAAATTTCTTTTTTGCTTTTTGATGCATCTATTTGAATATATTTTATATTCATAAGTTCTAAAATTTTTTGCATATTTTCTTGAACTTTTAAAAGATATTGTAAGCCTCTTTCTTCTATTTTATCATGAGATTTTAAACTCATTCTTTTTTGAATCAATTTTTTATCAGCTTTTAAGAAAAAAATAATTTCTGGTAAAGTATTTTCTAATGCGATAAGATTTAATTCTATTAATTTATCAATTTTAAGTTCTTCATGATTTGTCTTAGCATAAGCGATACCAGAAACCAATCCTCTATCACTAATAATTAATTTATTTTTATTTGGTTTTATAATTTCTTCAAAATGCTCAGCTCGATCAGCCAAAAAAAGAAAAAGTTCAGCTTTGCTACTTAAAACAGAATCATTCAAAATCATATTCCTGATATGCTTTCCAAAAGAAGTGCCACCGGGTTCTTTTGTAAAGATAGCATTTTGATATATCTCTTTTAATAATTCAATTTGAGTAGATTTTCCACTTGTATCAATCCCTTCTATGATTATATACATTTTATATTCCTTCTAACAACATCAGGAAGCAAAGAAGATGGATTTCCATTGTGTTGTAAAATTGTTCTTACGACCGATGAACTTATAAAAGCATTTTTAAGTGATGGCATTAAATATATTGTATCTATCTCTCTGTTTAAAAAATTATTAGCATATCCCATTTGAAGCTCGTATTCAAAATCACTTACAGCTCTTAATCCTCTAACAATTGTCATAATACCTTTTTCTTCTGCAAAATCAACCAGCAATGAATCAAATCCCTCAACACTCACACCATTTAAGTTTTCAGTAGCAAGTTTTATCAATTCAATCCTCTTTTCCAAAGAAAACATAGGATTTTTTTTAGTTGATTTGGCTACCGCAATTAAAACTTTATCAAATATTTTTTTAGCTCTTATTATGATATCCAAATGTCCATTTGTAATAGGGTCAAATGTTCCTGGATATAAAGCTATTTTACTATTATTCATCATCTATTTTCCATCTTTTATATAAATTATGTTCAATTTTAAGCAAATCAAACCATTTGCCTATTAAAAAATTTTCCATATCTTCCAAATTTTTTGGATTTGAATAATATCCCAAAACTGGCGGAGCAATAATAATCCCCATTTTTGATAATTTTAACATATTTTCAAGTGCTATGGAAGAATAGGGGAGTTCTCTTGGTGCCAAAAGTAAATCTTTCCGTTCTTTTATCATAACACTGGCTGCTCTTGTTGTTAAATTATCTGATATACCACAACTTATTTTAGCCAAACTATTCATGCTACAAGGTATCAACACCATTTTATCACATCCAAAAGAACCAGATGCTATATTTGCTGATATATCACTATCGCTTAAAACTTGCATATTATTTTCTTCTTTAAAAACAATTTTTGCATTATTTGAAATAATTATATATTTTTTATATTCTTTAGGTAATTTTTCAGCAAATTTTAATCCCAAATTTACTCCGCTACCACCGCTAATAGCTATAATAATTTTTTTTTCTTTAAAATTTTTATTTTTCATTCTACTTCCACAGTAAATTTATTTAAAATTTTAGCTTTATAAATTTTACCGTGACTACCAATAATTTTTATAATATCTCCCTTGTTGCCATTTTCCAAAGCTTTTGCTGAAAATTCAATGCTCAAAGCACCAGATTTAATAATAGCATTAATTTCCTCTCTTTTTCTTATTAATGAACTTTTTTTAATAAGAAAAGTTGTTAAAATTCTTCCTTTTAAAATATAATCTTTTGCAATAAATCCATTTATGTTACCATTATTAATAAAACCGAATGGAATTTTATTAAAAATAGTCATAACTTTTTCATAATCATCAGAATTTATAATTTTACCGTTTGGGATATTATTTTTTGCTTTAAAAAGCAATATTTTAGCTTTTAAATTAAAATCGAAGTAAATTCGTGACATTTTTTGATTATTTTTTTTATATAAAACAAAAAATCTACCTTTTTTATTTCTAAGATTATATGGAGAAATTTTTAATTGCACAATTTTATATTGAGAAATATTTTTAGGAAATCTATTGATAGGTTTTATATTTAAGCTTATTATTTTTATATTTTTATATTTTGTCTTGAAAATTTTTATTAGAATTTTTTTTATCATATTTTTTTTATAATGAACAAAACATTGTTTATCTAAAGAAACAATACCTTGTGTATCATCGGTTATATTCAAATCAATTACTTTTTTTATATTTGAAATAATATCTATAGAAGGGATTTCATATAAAGATAATTCTTTTGGAATATTTAAAATTTTAAAATTTTTATTTTGAGAAGGAAAAAGATTTTTTAAATATAAAACATTTTGATTTTTTAAACAATAATAACTTTTCAATACAAACTTATCATTGGCAAAAACCATAGAACTTAAAAGTATAATAATCAAAATGGAGCGGGAAACGAGGTTCGAACTCGCGACCCCGACCTTGGCAAGGTCGTGCTCTACCACTGAGCTATTCCCGCAAATTTTGCATAAAATCTTACCTCATTTTTTTTCATTTGTCAAACTACTCCCAATAAAAAATATTTGTATTATATCATTTATTTGTATTATTTTAAAGAGATTTTTAAAAAATGAGAGAATGGAAAAGGAGGATAACCATTCTCTCTAATTGGTTCTTTAGAAAACTTTTGTTAATATTTACATAAGTGGGTTATGCTTTAAATATGAACAATGAAATTATAATGAATAAGGACTTAAGAAGTCTCATTTATATTTTTATAAGTTCATATATTAAGCAAGATATAAGGAATTTTACGAATGAAAAATAGAAAGATGATAATCTTCGATATGGATGGAACTTTATTGGATAGTAGCACATCCATAACAAAAAGTATAAATTTTGTTAGAAAGAATTTAAAACTTCCTCCTCTTGAAGTCAAACAAGTTGTAAAATTAATAAATGAACCAGATAATAATTTGCCAAAACTATTTTATGAAGATAAAAAACCATATAGAGAATGCAGATCAATTTTTGAAAAACATTATTATAAGCAATGTATTCAAGATATGCAAATTCATGAAGGAATAGAAGAAATTTTAAAAGAATTAGACAAAGATTATATGCTCAGTGTTGCTACAAATGCTTATGGACAATTTGCAAGAAGAATGCTTAAACATTTAAAAATACATGATTTTTTTGTTGATATAATTGGTTCTGATGATATAAATGCCAGAAAACCTGAACCAAATGTTATTTTTTATCTTTTGAAAAAATATAATATTGAAAAAAATAATGCCTTGTTGATAGGAGACAGTCTAAAAGATGAAGAATGTGCAAAAAATGCAGACATAAAATATATCTTTGTTGATTGGGGTTTTGGAGAGAGCAGGGAACCTGATCATATTCTATCAAAAAAAGATTTGCCATTTATTAAGCAACATTTGAAGAATATTTATAATACTCCCTAATCGTTTTATATGCATGTTGTATCTCTTGTAATTTTTTACTATAAACTTTTAAAATAATACTATTATCATTGTTGAGATAATCTGGATGATATTTTTTTACAAGAAAAAGATAATTTTTTCTTATTTTTTCATAAGGGTCACCGTTTTGGCAATGCAGTTTTTTGTAAAAATCATTTAAAATAATATTAGCTCTTTGGACATTTTTTCGATATTTTAAATTATTGATTTTATCAAATATATCTTTATCATATTCAATATTTAAAAAAATTCCCAATAATTCTTTTGTCAAAATAAAATGTTTTAATATTTTCGAAGCTTTTTGATCTATGTTTTGGATATAAGTCGTATCCAGCGATGGATAATACAAAACTTTATATTGATCAAATATATTTTTAATACCTCTTAAAATAAATCTATTTGTTTTATCCATTTTTATTTCAATTGAATTTATATTTTGATTATAATTAATTTTAATATTTATTTTTTGTTGTATTTGATTTTCTTTTACAAGAGATAGTTTTATATTTTTATTGATACACTTTTCTATTTTATATATTTTTTCTCTTCTATTTTGATTTTTTTTGGCATAAATTCTTGATAAAAGTTTTAAAAAATATCTTCTTATGACATTTTCTTCAGGATTATGGAAAATAATTATTTTATTTTTATTTCCTATTTTTTGCTTAAAATTTTTATCTATTATATTTTTTAAATAATAAAAAGTATTAACATCATTTTCTATAATAATATTTATATTTTTTTCATTTTGATAAATTTTCATAAAATACCTTTTAAAATATTCTTCAAAAAGCATCAAGCAAAAACCATACCAACAATATCTAAATTGAACATAATCACACAAAGATATTTTATTGACAAAAAAAATTTTTTTTGATATGATAAAAAAATGAAGTTTAATATTTAATACTAAAATAATATTATTATTTTAGTATCAATAAAGGATGAAAATGAAAATAATTGTTGATCCGGTAACTAGAATAGAAGGTCATTTAAAAGTAGAAGTTAATATTGAAAATAGTGTAATTAAAAATGCAAAATGTTCTGCTGACATGTATAGAGGAATTGAAAAAGCATTAAAAGGTTATGATTATTTAACTGCTATTCACATAACTCAAAGAACTTGTGGTTGTTGTCCTTATGCTCATGCCGAAGCAGCAGCATTAGCAATAGAAAATGCTCTTGGAATTGAGCTTAATAAAAATGGTAAACTTCTTAGAAATATGGTAATAGGAGCTTATAAAATAAAAGATTATTTGTTACATTTTTACACACTTTCTTTATTGGATTTTATGGATATAGCAGCAATATTAAAATATAATGGAAATGATACCGATTTATTGGAACTCAAAAATTGGATTTTAAAAGAATTGTCTTCTAAAAAAATTTTTCCATCTCCTTTGTTTTTGGCTCGTTACGATGCTAATTATATAAAACTTAAAAAATTAAATATAGTTTTAATAAAACATTATTTAGAATCTTTTAATATTATGAAAAAAGTAGGAGAAATGGTTAGAATCTTTGGCTCAAAAGCTCCTCACATGACTTCTATTGAGGCAGGAGGTGTTACAACTAGACCTACAGCTGATAGATTGATAAAATACTTAGATTTAGCAAAAAATATAAAAAATTTTGTGGATAATCAATATTTTGAAGATGTAATGAATGTTTGTAAACAATATAAACATTATTTCAAAACAGGAAAAGGTCCTGATAATTTTTTAACATTTAATACTCTTTTAAATTTGGATGGAAGTTATACATTTGTTGAAGGATTTTCAAATGATTTTAAACTATCTACAAAAGTCGATCCATTTAAAATAGTAGAATATAATGGATTTGCTTATTACAAAGAAAGTGGAGGTTATAAACCATTAGAATTAAACAATCTTACTCCAATATCATTAGAAGAATTTAAAGAAAATAAAAAGAAATATTCTTGGTCAAGAGCTCCTAGATTTGAAGGAAATGTCGTGGAAGTAGGACCAGCAGCAATTATTATCAATACCTACATGAGCGGAAAAAATAAAAAATTAATTAATTTAGTAGATAATATCAATAAAGAACTTGACATTACACTTAAAGATTATAATTCAGTTATGGGTAGACATCTTTCAAGAGTTATTGTTTCTAAAATAATAATAGACAAGCTAATAAATGATGCTTTAATGGTTGATGAAGGAGTATTAGGTTTTATTCAACTCCCACCAATTCCAAGTAATGTTCAAGGAGTTGGGGTCACAGAAGCTACTAGAGGTGCATTGGCTCATTTTACAGAAATTGGAGAAGACGGATTTATTAAAAATTATGAAATGATAGTTCCAACTACTTGGAATATTTCACCCAAAGATAATAATGGAATTCATGGGGCTTTAGAACAAATGTTGATTGGAACTAAAATTAAAGACCCTAACAATCCAATAGAAATAAGTAGGATAGTCAGAAGCATAGATCCATGTTTGGCTTGTTCTGTGCATTAAAAATAATTGTAATAAAGAAAATTAAGGAGTTTTTATGAAAAGAAGAGAGTTTTTAAAAGCAGTTCATAAAATGTTAATAGCAGTTGGAGGAATTCAATTTTTTACTTTTGAAGAACTTGAAGCTCTTGAATTTGGAGATATAAAAAAACCAGATATAATTTGGCTTCATGCTATGAGTTGCGATGGTTGTTCGACCTCTTTTTTAAATGCTGAAATTTCTATACTTGATATTTTAACAACATTTACTAATATAATTTTTCATCCAACTCTTATGGCTGCTACAGGCGAAGAAGCTTTAGAAATTATAGAAAAATACAATGGAAATAATTTAATGCTTGTTACAGAAGGTGCAATTCCTCTTGATTTGCCTCATGCTTGTTTAATGGGAGAAAAATTTATCAGCGATTGGATTGAATTTGTTGGCAAAAAAGCAAAAATAGCGGTTTCGGCAGGAACTTGTGCAACATTTAATGGAATTTGCGGTATGAAAGATATGTATACAGAAGCCAGTTCTCTTAGATATTTTCTTCAAGAAGAAAAAAAGCTTGATATACCAGTAGTAAATCTTCCGGGATGCCCAATGAAACCTCATCATTTTTTATATACACTCTTTTTTTACATAAAACATAATACTATTCCGCCATTGGATAATACAAATAGGCCACTTAGGTTTTTTGGAAATACAATCCATGATAGATGCATTTATTATCATGACTATCAAGAAAATATTTTTGCTAAAAAGATAGGAGACAGAGGATGTTTATTTAAACTTGGATGTCAGGGTCCAGTTACAAAAAGTGATTGTGTAAAAAGTTTATATAGCTACGATAAATATAATTGTATAAAATCTGGTCATCCATGTGTAGGATGTGCAAGTGAAAATTTTCCAAGAACCATTATGTTTAAAAGAAGTGATGACAAAAGAGCTATAAAAAAATATAAAAACTTTAAAAGGATCTAAAAAATGAAAGAGTTCTTTAAATCAAAATTATTTTTAAAATTAATTATTCTTCCTGTTCTTGCTGTATCTATTTCATTGGGAATTATTATATATTTTTTACATAATTATGGTCACAATTTATCTAAAAAAGAATCTAATAGATATGTCGATAGTGTCATAAATACATATATTACTTTTTCTAAAAGTTCAATTGAAAAAGGACAAAGAAAAACATTTGAAAATGTTGTAAATGCCATAAAAAAGTTAAACGATGTTGTAGGAGTTTATGCTTATAGCAGAGATAATTTTATGAAATATAAAGATGGCGAAGTATCTGTTGGATTTCCTTTTGTCAAAAAGAATGGAAAATTTTTTAATCCTAATACAAAACTATACAACAAAACAAATGGTTTATGGCTCAGAGATGATTGGTTTTATTCTGATATAATTAATTCTAAAAAAACTGGTTGCAAATATAAAACAACTGATAGAAACTGTGCTAAATGCCATTATATGTTACCTAAAAATTTAAATTTTAGAAATAATTTAGCAATTAATAAAAAAGGAGATTTGGTTTGGGTTTATCATAAAATACCTGTTGAAACTTCTTGTATAAAATGTCATACTCATTGGAAATTACATACCCCAGCAGGTTATTTAGCTGTTAAAATAAATTTAGCTCCAGAACAAAAGAAAATAGAAAATATTATAAATACAATATTTGATTATCTAATAGGAATTCTTTCAATCGTTGGAGTAATTGTTTTAATCTACTATATCGTTATTGTTGGAAACATTAAAATAAATTTAGAAAAATTAAAATCTCTTACTTTTGATTTAGCACAAGGAGAAGGAGATTTGACTAAAAGAGTCGTTATTGACTCAAAAGATGAAACAAAAGAGATTGCAAATAATTTGAATGTTTTTATAGAAAAAACACAAAATATCATAAATAACTTAAAACAAATAATTTCATCTTCAACAGTAGTTTCAAATGAAGTAGAAGAATCAGCTAATGTTATTAATTCCTCTATTAAAAATCAAATAAAAGTAGTAGATAAAAATAATTTAAATATTGGACAAATCCAAGAAAATATTGAAAAAATTAGAGATTCAGTTACTGATAGCACAGAAGATATAGAAAAAACTAGAGAAATGCTTGAAAACATGAGTAAATCATTACAAAAAGTTATTAAAGAAATAGATATTGAAACAGAAAAAGAGTTGGAATTATCTTCTAAAGCTACTACTTTAGCTCAAAGAAGCGATCAAATTAAAGATATACTAAAAATTATTAGAGAAATAGCTGGTCAAACAAATTTACTAGCACTAAATGCTGCAATAGAAGCAGCGAGAGCAGGAGAACATGGCAGAGGCTTTGCAGTTGTTGCAGATGAAGTTAGAAAGTTAGCTGAAAAAACAGAAAAAAGCTTAAATGACATAAATGCGGTAATTGAGCTTATTGTTCAAGATATTGCTGAAATAGAAAATCAAATTCAAGAAAATGCTAACAAATCAAAAGAAGTATCAAAAGTTTCAGAAGAAGTTAAAGTAAAAAATGAAAAAACACAAAAAAGTTTAAATGAAACTATTAAAAAAGTTAATGAAGTCAATAAAGATGTTGGAAATATTCAAAAAAGTGTAAATGAACTTATAGGAACATCGAAAGAATTAAATGAAACATCAAGTGTTACAGGAAAAATAGGAAATAAGTTAAAAGAAGTAGTTCAAAAACTTAAAAATGTGGCTAATAATTTAAAAAATGAAACAAATAAATTTAAAAGTTAACTATACTATGCTGTATAAACTAAATTACAACTTTTGTTGTAATTTAGTTTAGCTATACAGATATCCTTAACTTTTAAGATATCCATTTTTTAATTTTTCATATTCTTTTTTAAGATTTTCTCTCAATTCATCGGCTAGTTTTTCGCCATTTTTAAAATTTTCTTTGATAATAGTATCAAGAGAAATTAAAATATCAAACAATTGTGATTCAATCTCTTTTTTATCTTGATTTTTCGCTTGCACTGTTTCAAAAAAGGCTAAATTTCTAATAATGTCAAAAAGTTTATCATTTACATCCTCTTTTTTATCTTGATTTGTTAAAATATATTTTTCATCATTTAAAACACTATTTTTATCAATAATTTCTTGTATTTCTTTAATATATTTTTCTATAATTCTTGCATATTTTGCATATATTTCAAAAGAATTATCGTCAATCATGCCAATATTAGCAGTAATTTTATTTATGTTTTGATACATAAAGAAAATAACAACAACAACTACGATTAAAGCAGGAATTAAATAATTCACAAAAACACCTCTTTTTTAAAAATATTTTATACACTCACTGATTTAATTATAACAAATTGTTACTTAAATTTAAAAAATAAACAAAATAATAATATTTTAATTATGATTAAAGCAATATTGTTATATCCTATATATTCGATTATAATAAAATTAGGAATTTTACAATGACAAAAGAATGGAATCCATCAACTTGGATAAATAAAGAAATAAAACAACAACCTATTTATCCTGATTTAAATAAATTAAAAGAGGCAGAAGATATTCTTGGCAAATACCCTCCATTGGTATTTGCCGGGGAAGTTAGAAATTTAAAGACAAAACTAGCAGATGCCACAGAAGGTAAATCTTTTTTGCTTCAAGGTGGAGATTGTGCTGAAAGTTTCGCAGAATTTAGTGCAGACAATATTAGAGATACTTTTAAAGTAATATTGCAAATGGCTGTTATATTAACATTTTCAGGAGGTTGTCCTATTGTAAAAGTAGGCAGAATAGCAGGACAATTTGCAAAACCAAGAAGTAGCGATAATGAAACTGTTGGCGATATAACATTGCCAAGTTATCGAGGAGATATCATAAATGATATAGCTTTTACAAAAGAAGCCAGAACTCCAGATCCGCAAAGAATGATAAAAGCTTACAATCAATCAGCCGCAACACACAATCTTTTGAGAGCTTTTGCAAGAGGAGGGTTAGCTGATCTTCATCAAATAAACAAATGGAATTTAGGTTTTATTAAAAATAACAATTTAGACAATAGATATAAAATTCTAACAGATAAAATAACAGAATCATTAGCTTTTATGGATGCATGCGGAATAAATTCTGATAATACTCCAAACATTAAACAAACCGTAGTTTATACATCCCATGAAGCACTTTTACTTAACTATGAAAAAGCACTAACAAGAAAAGATAGCACTAGTGGGGATTGGTATGATTGTTCAGCTCATATGCTATGGATAGGAGATAGAACAAGAGATGTAAATGGTGCTCATGTAGAATTTTTAAGAGGAGTAAAAAATCCTATAGGAATTAAAGCCGGTCCTACAATGGATACAATTGATCTTATTAAATTATGCGATATTTTAAATCCACAAAATGAAGCTGGAAGATTAAATATTATAGTTAGAATGGGGGCAGATAAAATAGGAAAGCATCTTCCAAAACTTATAAAAGCCGTAGAAAAAGAGGGTAAAAAAGTTTTATGGAGCATTGATCCAATGCATGGAAATACAATAAAAACTTCAAATAATTACAAAACAAGAGTTTTTGACAATGTTTTAAAAGAGGTTGAAAGATTTTTTGAAATTCATGCATCAGAAGGCACTTATGCAGGTGGTGTTCATCTTGAAATGACAGGACAAAATGTAACAGAATGTATCGGTGGAGCAGGGGATATCACAGAAGAGAGTTTATGCTCAAGATATAATACTCATTGCGATCCAAGACTAAATGCAGACCAAGCTTTAGAAATGGCTTTTTCAATAGCAGACCTGCTTAAAAAAGCAAGAATGTAAAATTTGCAGTGATTTTTTTTATTAAGCCTATTTTTTAAATAGGCTTTTTACTCTTTCAATCTAATTATATCGGCTCCAATTCTTTCCAATTTTTCTTCCAATTTTTCATATCCTCTGTCAAGATGATATATACGATGCACTTTTGTAACCCCTTTAGCTACAAGTCCGGCTAAAACTAAAGCTGAACTAGCTCTTAAATCTGTCGCCATAACATCTGCTCCATAAAGCTTGATTTTACCTTGAACGGTAGCACTGTTTCCTCTTAACATAATACTCGCACCCATTCTTTGAAGTTCGCTTACATGCATAAAACGATTTTCAAAAAGCCTTTCTTCAACCATACTTACTCCTTTGGCTTGAGTCATTAAAG
>JALUBK010000042.1 GCA_027044945.1 Campylobacterales bacterium | reverse complement strand
AATTATTTTTTAAAATAAGTTTAATCCCTTCATCTTTTTCTAATTGAGAATGAAAAACAATATGATAAACTTTGATTTTATCTTTTAAATAATTAAAAACTTGTCCTTTTGGAAGAAAAACAATAAACAACTGCAAAAAAAGCAACAAACATAAAAGAAAATAAAAAAATCTTTTTAATAGCCTTATCATTTTGCTATCCTAATTTTTATAGATAATGAAGAATTATCTATTTTATTTATATCAAGTATCAATATTCTTGTATTTTGATTTATTAATGTATTTAAAATATATTTACCCATAGCAGGTGTTATTTTATCAAATTTTAAGTCCAAAAAATCATAAGAAGAGTGCTTGATAAAATTAATATGTTTTGCAGATATATTTTTTAAAAAATTTTGTATTTTTTTCTCTTGAAATGAACTATTTTGCCATGTTTTTTTAAAAGACAGTATCTTCTGAGCCATTTTTTCAAGTTTTTGATTTTGTTCTATCAAGATAGAGTGTTTCATTTCTTCATGGTATTTTAATGATACAACAAACAATAAAATCGAAGCAATAAAAGCTAAAATAAGAAAAGGATGAAACTGTTTCATACATTGAACTCCACTGTTAAAATAGAATTATGAACAGACATGCTTTTTATATTACCGACGATTAATTTTTGTTCAAAATAGTTTTTAAATATATTTGCATCAGATGGATTTTCTAATTTTATACAAAGCACACTGTTTTTTTGATTTATCTTAAATGAAGTGATAAATTCATTGGGACTATATGGTGCCGACATAACTGTTTTTATAAGATTTCTCAAATTTTTCTGGACTTTATAAGTATTTTCCAATTGGGCAAGAATAGATCTATTTTGAAAAGTTGTATTTGGCAAATTATATTTTGAAAAAATTTCATTTTTTTGTTGCAATAAATTTTTGTTAGTATGCCAAATTTTGGCAGTATCTATAACATATAATAATATAATTAATACCAAAGGAGTAATCAATTTGTATAAAAAATTTTCACCTATAAAACTTTTATATCGTTTTAAAGAAATACCTTTTGTTAAATTAAAATCATTTTTTGAAATTTGAGATATTTTTTTACTACCACTTACCAAAGTAGAAGGTATACGAGTCAAAATGCCATCTATATTTACAAGTGAATAATTATTTTCCAAATCAATAGCCATATCGTTGAAAACATTTTGTGCAAAATAAACTCTTTCTACCTTTGATATATCAATATTTTCTTTTTCTAGTGCTTTTAAAATCTCTTGATCGTCATAAGCAAAAAGCCAGTAAAAATCTTCTTTTTTAATAGCTAAATAACTTAACTTGGCAGAAGTTGTTAAAGATTCAAAAATAGATGGAAGATATTCTTTTGTTTGAAAAGTAAATTTGACAGGCAATTTTTTTTCTATAAACCAATAAAAAGATGGCAAAAGAACAATATCAATCTTTTCATTTAATGTGATAGTATCTTTATATATAACACCATTTTTATCCAATACAACAATATGATGATCTTTTTGTTTAGAAAGCCATTGAGGCATTAGATACCTTTTTTGTTTTTATATTATAGGAAAAACTTGATATTATATCTTTTTTATCCTTTGAAAATAATTTAATAATTACTTTTATCTTTTCTGTATCAGTTGTGATACCAAATTTTTTAACATCTTTTATCTCATCATCAGAAAGACTTAAATTTTTTAAAGTATTAATCGTTTGTCTATTATGACAAAGATTTTGAATTTTTATATTATTTATACTATCAGAATACACAAGATTCCATAAATCACAACTCATATAATTAGCATCTATTTCATTTCCATAAAATGATATAATTTGCCTCCAAGGAACATTTAAAATATTATAATCTTTTGTTATTTTTATATAATATTGCTCTATCTTTTCAAAATCTCTCCATTTGTTTATAACAGTGTCATTTAACGATGGCAAATCTGTTTTAATATCTGTTAAAGTTGATTTTGGTGTTTCAACATCTATTAAAAGATTAAGAAAATAATCCGGCGAAATAACACCATAAGTTCTTAAATATGATAAAAATCTATCTTTTTGATATTTTTTCCATCCTGAAACTTCATTGATATTTACAGTATTTGAAGAAGGTAATATTTTTATTATCGCCTTGCTTCCATCTTTAAATTTTATAGGAATAAAAGAAAAATTTTGTAAAAAAGCATCAAATGAATCTGCGTCTTTTATATTTTTTAATTCCGAAGATTGTTTTATAAGTTTGATTACATCTTTTGTTAAATAAGAAAGTTGTATATAATTCCTTACTTGATTACCACTTTGTATGCTTTTATTTGTTATAAATAATATTTGAGACAAGATGATAGTTATAGCAAAAATAATAAATATAGTAAAAAGTAAAGCATAACCAAATCGTTTTTTAGATATCAAATCAACCACCTATGTTCATAGAAAATATAGGAAGCAACATAGCTGTAACTATAAAGCCGATAATACTTCCAACAAAAAGCATCAAAACAGGCTCTAGTAAAGAAAGTAATATAGTAACTTTGTCATGATTTTCTTCAAAATAAAGTTCAGACAAATTTTTCATAACTTCTTCCACTTCACTTGTTTCTTCTGCTAAAGCAATGGCTTGTATGAAAGAATCATTAACTACATAAGACATATTAACAAGAGATGTTGAAAGTTTTTTACCTTCAACAACTTTTGTTGATACTTGTAAAAAAATATCTTTTATGACAGAATTTTTTAGAATATTTGCTGAAAGGTTGATAGCTTGAACTATTGGAATTCCTGATTTTAAAAGCAAAGACATCATATATGAAAATCTTGCCAATTCTGTTTTTTCAATCAATTTACCAAAAAATGGCATTTTTAACAAAAATTTGTGAATAGCATATCTAAATGTATATTGATATTTCATAAACAGTGCAAAAATGGATACCATAACTACCAAAGAAATAATAATATATATGCCATCTTGCTTTAAAATATTGCCTGTTGTTATAACTATTCTTGTAGTCAATGGAAGTTGTTGGTGCATTTGTGAAAACATCGATGTTATTTTTGGAACAACAAAAGAGAGCATAAATCCAACCATGAAAAATGAAATAACCAGCATAAATAAAGGATATGCCATCGCACTTTGAATTTGTTTGTTTATCTTATCTTGTTCTTTTAAAAATCTCGCAAGCTCAAATAAAACATTATCCAAAATACCACTTGTTTCAGAAACTCTTATGGATTGTTTGTAAAAAAGTGGCAATTTTACAATCTTCTGCTCATCTATTGCTTGATAAAAAGTTTTTCCTTCATCTAATAGTGTATTAACTGTTTCAAAAAATAAAAAAATATATTTATCGTTTTTGTATTGATTAGATATTATTTTTATAGCATTAACAATAGTAATACCAGCTTTTAAATACATAGATATTTCACGACTTATTGAGGAAAGTTTTTTAGAATCTATTTGGTATTGTTTTTTTAAGGAAAAATTTTTGAAATTAAGCCCAACATCTTCTTTTAAAACATTATATATAATATTTCTTGAAGATAACTTCCTTTTGGCCTCTTCTAATGATGATGCTTCTATTTTTTCTTTTATTTTTTTACCGTTTGCATCAATCCCTTTATAAATAAATATCATCTTGCTATTTCCGTTTTTAAATTTTCAAAATAGTTTTGTGCCTTCTCAAGTGACGAAAAAGATAAAGTATTATTAAAATATGGTGGCAAATATATAACTTTACCATTTTTGTATTTCAGTAAAAGTTCACTACTGCTTTTATTTGGATACATATCAAATCTAAAACAAATTTTTTCTTCACTGTTTTTTGCCTGAATATGTAAAAATTCTTTTCTATTTATTTCACCATTATCGTTAAATGTATAAAATTTTGGAATATCATTTTGTTTAAAAAGAGATCTTTTTAATTTTTTGATAATCTTACCGCCATCATCATATATATTACATTTTTTGCACTTATCCCCACACAAAAGTATAACATGCGAATGATTCCATAAAGGCAATAACATGCTTCTAAAAGGTGTTTTTGATTGTAGATACAATTCCTCTTTTTTCGGCTTATATCTGTTTAATATCAAAGTATATATAACACCTATTAGAACTAAAACTATCAGCATTTCAATCAATGTAAATGCTGATAGTTTATGTTTTATTTTAGACATGTAGTAGAGTATCTTATATCTGCTGCATCGCCTTTACCGCCCTCTTTTCCATCCGAACCAAGAGATATCAAATCAGGTCTTGTTCCGTTGTATATGTATATAAAATTGTGTTTCCAAGAATCTTTTGGCAACCGTCCATTCTCAAAATATCCTTGAGCGGGATAGTTTTGATATTTTTCTTTATTTGGATTTTTAACCAGTGCTTTCAATCCTTCTTCAGTTGTAGGATAAGTGCCTTGATCAGCCTTAAACATATTGAGAGTCTGCATTATATTTTTCATTTGCACACAAACTAATTTTCTTTTTGCTTCTTCGCCTTTTCCTATGAGATTAGGCATAACAAGTGCAGCCAAAAGCCCCAATATAATAATAACTATCATCAATTCCAACAATGAAAACCCTTTTTTCATTTTTTTATTCTCCTATGCTTATTTTTTTACAATTTTGCCTATCATATATAAAACTATTATCCTTTATCTTAAGGATCAATAAAATAACTTATTATGATATATAAAATTTACTTATAATCTCTTAAAATATATCTTCAAAAATTATTGTTCATTTTTCATTCTTTCTCTCATTTTGGCTTCACTCATTATGCCTACTCCCAATTTTTTTGCAATTTCAAGTTTGCTTCCTGCATCATCTCCATATATTACAAAATCGGTTTTTTTACT
>JALUBK010000041.1 GCA_027044945.1 Campylobacterales bacterium | reverse complement strand
GAAAACATCACTTGTAAATGATGCTCTAACAATGGCCATCATGAAAAGAAAACCTCTTAGAGGACTTATCTGGCATACTGACAGAGGGAGTCAGTATGCGTCTTATGCACATAAAGATTTATTGCAATAAGTTATATTCCATTATCCAAAACATTTCAAAAAGCTTTTTTGAAAGATAGCCTTTATCGCCAAAAAACTTTCCAAAAACATCTTGTGTTAAAGACATTTATACAACATATCCATCAACCTTTGCAAAAACTATAATTTATTACAAATTAAATTAATATTTTTTATAAAAAGGTAATCTAATGTTAAAAACCCCATAGTTAGGGGTTTTTAAAGCATTTTTGCAAAAAAATGATAAAAAATGATTAGAAATGAATGCTACTATTTCGTATCGCGAAAAAAAAATGAAAAAGGCCTTTTTGAAAAAAGGAAAAAAATGACAGAGAAGGATTATGTAGAATTAATGTATAAAAGATATGGGAAAACGATATTGAACATGAAAGAAATGTCTAACGAGGTTGGCAAAAGCTACTCGCTTGTCACAAAAATGTTCGGAGGGAAAGATGCGATTCCGGAAGACATTATACTTAGATATAACTTAATTCCAAAGTGGAGGAAAAATGAAAATGGAAGAAGAGAGTGGACAATATTTTCTATCGCTAAATGGCTTTTATACGAGGAGAATAAATGAATGATATAAAAAAAATTGAAAGTATAACAAAACTAAATATGAAACAACATAACCGACTTTTAAGATTTTTCTCAAAAAGTGATTTGCAAACTAAAGTTGCAATATTTAAAAAACAAAGAGAGGTATTTTTTACCTTAAAAAATTTGCATAAAACTGTTGATAAACCAATACTAAGCTATTCTTCCCTAGTTATATCAATTTATGCAGAAAGAAAAAATATAAATAGTAATGCAAAAATTTTTAAGATAAGAAAATTTCGGAGGAGTTTAAAAAGAGAAAAAATTATTGAAAAGTGGGCGGTTGTAAAAAGCTTAAAAATTAACGAAAAATTAAGTTTTCGGCAGATTTCTATGTATTTAAGAAAGTATTATAGATTAAATGTTTCATATAGTTTAATTTATAAAATTTGGACTGAGTTAGAAGAAAAAATATAAAAAGAAGGAGAACAAAAAAATGGATGAAGCAATTGAAAATCAGTTTTGCGAAAGTGAAATTATTATTACCAAAGTGCCTTTAAATAGGAATAAGAATATATATCTTTTAAGAGCATTTTTTATAGAAAATAATAAAAAATATCTTAAAAGTTCTGCTATCTTGATCAATAATGTATTATTTGCATCGACTTTTGCAGATACAGCTTTGTTTTTTGAAGAGTTGAACTTGTTTGAGCAGGGAAATGAGCAAAATACATATTTTGAAATGGTCAAACATCAAAAAAATATAAATTTGAAGTTAAAAATAAAAGATATAAAAATTTTTATATCAAAGAGTGAAGCTCGTGCAATGTATAAAATTTACAATCTATCTTTTGTAGGTTATTCGCTAACAAGATTACTCGAGGACGAGTATCAATTTACTCCCCAAAATTTAGCTAAATTTTTACTTGAGGAGGATTAAAAATGTTAATTTTATTTATCATTATACTTGTCACACTATTTATTTTTATATATATGACAAATAAAAGTAAAAAAGTAAAAAAACAAGTTAGAAGTATTCAAAATGAAATATCAGCAAAAAAAGAAAATGTTGTTCAAGAAAATAGAAATAAAGTTGAACAACCCAAGAAGAAAAAAGAAAAACAAGAGCAATATAATTTTAACGGTCAGAATTGCAGCGTTAAATATGATTTGTATGATTTTGAAAATTTAGGCTATAAAACAAAAATATTGCATGATTATTTTGCATTTGAAAAATTATGGATAAAAGAGCCATACTATTCAGTTTTTTTTCGTTTACTAATTTTTTTGGATAAAGATATGTTATTTATTAAAGATCCAAATGGTAAAAAATTGATATTCAATACTAGAGATGAGCGCAATGAAGAAATTGCATCAAAAGCCTACAAGATTGTTAGTGTATCGGATATTATTTTAAAAATTTTAAAAAATAACAAATATCAAATACTATATTTTGAACCAATATGTGCTCAAAATATTGTTTTATCTGTATTTATTTTTTGTATTTCTAAGTCAAATTGGTTTAACGGTATCAAAATAAAGGATATATGCCTAATTTTTTTAGAAGACTATCCATATCAGGAAGATATTTTATATTATATCTCTCTTTTTCAAAAAGAAGATAGTCAGTTAAATTTTATTTTCAAAAGTTATCAGCAGGCTATAAAAGATTGCTATAAACGTCCATATGCAGAAATCATAAAGGAGGAAGATACCATATTTATACCAAAGCTTTCTCAAAAAATTCCAAGAGATATTCCAACATAATTTTAACTCTTTATAAGCTGTCAAATAAATTATTTGGCAGCTTATTTGTATAGAGTTTTATATTTGTTTGCTTCTCTCATCTTCAAACAAATCTCCCTCTCAATATACTCAAGCTTCTTAGCTTGCAGGTAATATTTCATAAAAGGCTCAACCCACCCAGGAACTGGTAAAATATTACCATCTCTATTAAGCCCCCAATTATTAACAGTCCCATAGGGTACATTTGCAATTTTAGCAAACTCTTTTTTAGTTATTTTAGCTGTTTTTAGCAATTTTTTAAAATCCTCTCTATTCATTTTTTACCTTTTATCATATATTATTATAATTATACAATTTTTTTAAACAATTAATGCTTTTTTTACTTGACGAACCGTATTTTTTATCTTATCATTATACTATGTATATATGATATACAATATATTTGTTTATCATATTATAATATTAATAAAAGGAGTTAGAGATGGTTGTTTTAACAATTATTGGGATTATAGTTGCTCTTATAGCTGCTTATATAGCAATTCAGTTTTTTAATAGTTACAGTATGAAAAAATATAAGTATGAAATATTTAATACTACAACTTTTGCAATGTCATTTGTAGGTTATGTCGCAATATTTTTTGGATATGACTGGTACACAAGTGCAATAACTCAGCATGGTGATCTTTTGAATGGAGAATTGTTGATAGCTATCGGTGTTATATTTTTACTTTCGGTTGTGTATTTAAATATTACAAATACTTCACTATTTTATGGAATTGTTATGAGTATTGTAGTTGAGATATTTTATTTAGTAGCTACACCGCCACTTCTTATATTTATACTTCTTGGTATAGCATACTTTAGTGAAACAAAGCCGGTTGTAAATGTGAATTGATTGGATTATTGATTGATGAAGTTTTTTGATACTGTTGGTGCTTAATATTTATGATTTGTGTTGAGTATTGTTGTTTTTTTCTTGTTGATGCTTATCATACTCAACATGTCCTATATGATACATAACACCAAATAGAGTAAAAAGTGCCAACGGTATCATTCCAAGCCAACTGCTATCCACTAATCACCTTTCTTTTATATTTTTCTGTAATTAATGATAATTATAGCAAAATAAATAATCAAGTCAAAGTGATCTTTTTTGATGAAAAAAGAAATAATTTTGTATATGAAATATTTTATAAAAAAAAGAGTTTTACAATAATGCAATAAATCAAATAATGTGATATAATATTTTTAATCCTATAAGAGCAAAAAGGATAAATGCAATGGAATTTTTAGCAGTCTTGGGTGTTTTTGTAGCAATGGTTGCTTATAGCCTTAATAAAATAGAAAGAGAAGAGAGAAATAAAGATAAAGATTGTGATGCAAAAAGTAATAAAGATAAAAGAGATTAAACTTTGCAAGCAAATATAATACTTGGCATATTGGCACTTTTTGCCATAATATTGGCTATAGGGAAAAAGCAAGAAGAAAAGAGTAAAAATATAAAGCAAGAAAAATGAAAAGATATAATTCAAATTCTATTGGAAAATTTGACTTAAAAGATGATATTTTAGATAGTATCTTACAATTACTTTTTAGATAGGAGCAAAAATGCAAACAGAGATAACAGTTACTATTTTAACAATACTGCTTATAATCGCTATGGCTTTAAATATGGCTTCAAAAGAGTTAGAGAGTAGAAAGTTATAATTAAAATGAATGTTTTTGTAAAAAAGCTTTTATATCAAGCTTCTTCAAAATCTAATATTAGCCTTTTTAATGAATAGCTCAATAATATTAATGGTGATACTTTGTGTATTTGCTATCGGTGCAGCTGTTATTGCATTTAAAAGTGAGAAAAAGCAATAAATGGTTTAGGAAACTGAGATATATTAGTATTGTGCAGATCGAGCAATTTTTCAAAGAAATATTAGAGGAATAAAAATTGGACTTTAGGGGGGGCTTTAGGGACTATTTTTATATTTTTACCGATTTTATGTGTAAAAATCTAACCATAAAAAAGCAAATATCTTGCTTACCAAAGGAGGCAGTATGTCAAATGAAACTGTAGTGATTATTATGATGATTACCACGATATGCGTTTTGCTTGCTTTTTCTAAAGAGTTAAGTGATAGTATTCGTAAGTGATAGTACTAAAAAACCTATCCCATTTAAAAAGAAATATATTGATAACAGAAAAATTCTTAAAATTAACTATATTTTAGCTCACTCCACGACACAATAACTCCTCACCTTTTTAAATGACTCCCTAAGTAACCTCAGTAACACAAAAAACTCCTTCCTTTTTTGTCTTATATTGACTAATACATTCTTTAGCCACTCTAAACCATGCTTGAAAATACTCTTGATATGATAATTTCTTTTGTCTCCACTTTTTTTAATGGCAATAGATTCCTTCTTTTCCCGACTTCCGCCCAAAAGGCACTACAACCCCCTAATTATAGGAATCCAATTTCAAATTTAGGCACTACAAATACTATAATTTTTCTAAAATATAAGGAGTAGTAGTATACTCAACCTCCATAA
>JALUBK010000040.1 GCA_027044945.1 Campylobacterales bacterium | reverse complement strand
TATTTAGAATGATAAGATGCCTATCTTTGTTCTTTAAAATTTCTTCGATAGAGTCTATAATTTCTTTGCTATCTTTATCTTTATAGGATATGCTTGTAATCTCTTGAAATTGTTTTTTGATATTTTTTGCTTCAAGTTCTGTGAAATTATATTTGTTTCCAAGTATCACCATATGTATAATTACCTTTTGTAGTATCAAAAAATCTGATTTAGAATGTATTATATAATTATTATATAAAAAATAATCTTAATCAAGGATATGTAATGATTGATGATATAATTAATGAATATATTAGATAAAATTATATATAATGAGAGCGATAAAAAAGTCATTTACACAAAAAAATTAAGCGGTCTTTTTAAAATGAAATAAAATAAAAAAACAAAGGAAAGCTATAGATGAAAAAACAAAATGATACTACACCAAAAGAGCAACAACAGATCATGGTTATGCCTTATACACCTTGTGTTTCTGCTGAAGAAGATGAGATTGATTTGCGAGAATTATTTGGTGTTATAAAAAAAAGAAAAAAAATTATTATTGCGGTTACGGTAATATTTGTTTTACTTGCTTCTATTTATGTCATTTTAGCAAAGCCTATTTATGAGGCGAGGGCTACGATTCAGATAGGAAAGGAACTTAAGAAAGATAATAATGGGCTTTTGACATCTCAATACTTTGATAATGTTAAAAACTTGAAACAGTATCTTGATATCAAATACGATACATCAGGAAAATATCGTGATAAAAATGCAACAGGATATATCAAGAGTATTACGATAGCTAAAAGAAATGCCAGTAAGGCTTTTTTGAATATAACTGCTTATGCTCATAGCAATAATGAAGCTGTTAAAAGCATACAAAAACCGATTGATGATATCTTGAGGCAAGATAAAGCTTATTATGACACTATTATCGAAAATAAGAAAAGGACACTTGAGCGATTAAATCAAAATTTTATTTATGATAAAACTATTATCCTCCCACAACTTAAGCAAGATTTAGAATTTTTAAAGACAGTTGGATTGAAAAAGATTGATGATAAAATAGTATTAACCAAATCAGTTGAAATTGGAGCATTAAAGAATAAAATAAAACAAAATGAAGTAGAAATTTCAAAAAAAACAACTGCTATTAAATCAATGCGTAAAAAAAGCTTACATTTAATTAAAGAAAATCCAAATGTAGCTATTATGATATCTATGCAAATTGCTAATTTAGAGAATGACATAGCAAATTTGAAAACAAAAATCATTGATTTGAAAAGTAAAATTTCAACTTTTCAAAATGAGACAATTCCAAATCTTGAAGCAGAAAAAATAAAACTTTTAAAAACAACTATTCCGGCAAAAGAAGCAGAGATAGATAAAATGACTTCTGTGACACTTCCTGGGATTCAAATGCAGATAAAAGAGACAAAAATGACAATGAAAAAGCCATATCTGGTTATGACACACATTGTAAATAAAATCTATACACATGACAAACCAATCAAACCAAAGAAGAAATTGATAATTGTTGTCGCACTTATTACAGGCTTGATATTGGGAGTGTTCTTGGCATTTTTCTTAGAGTTTTTGAGTAAAGAAGATTTGTCTGCTGATACGGTAAATAAATAAATTTGTTCATCATGATTATTAAGAGAGGCCAATAACAAGTTGGATAAAAAGTCCTGCTAAAAATATCCATAAAATATTAATTTTAAAATATTTGACTCCAATGAAAGCAAAAATTGCATAAATAAATCCTAAATTATTTACTAAGCTAACTTTTGAAAGACTAAGAGCTACATAAAAAATCATTCCTGTAAAAGAAGCAAGAAGGGATTTTAATATTTTTTGAATAATGGTTAAATGTTTAATTTTTTCATAAATTTCACTCATTACAATTGTGTAAAAAAATGAAGGATAAAAAATCCCTATGGTTGCTAAAATAGCTCCTATTATTCCTGATACTTTATATCCTATAAAAGTTGCCGTAATTAAAAAAGGTCCTGGAGTGATTTGTCCAAAAGCGATACCATTTGTAAAATCTTTTAAATTCATCCAATGATTATTTAGCACAACTTGTTCAAGTAAAGGCAAAATTGTCATGCCATTTCCAAAAGCAACAGCTCCTACTTTAAACATTTCAAATAAAAGTTTATTTTTAAGATATCCATAAATTAAAAGAAATAAAAATAAAGCACCAGTTATAAGTATTGGTAAAAAATTAATTTTTTTATCACTTTTTTGTAAAATTTTATCTGCTTTAAAAAAAATTGAAGTAAAAAATACAAATAAAATTATATAAAATGCATTTATTTTATATAACAGTAAAATGAAAGATATCGCAGCTATTAAAGAGCTTGTTTTATCTTTTGTATATTTTGTTCCAAAATCAAGAGCTACTTTTATGATAACACCAACAACCATAGCTTCAAGTGTTGTAAATAATGGATGAACATAAGAAAGTTTTCCATAATGAAAATATATAAAAGATAAAAAAAGCATTATTAAAAACGAAGGAGTTAAAAAGAAAAATGTAGCTAAAAATGTCCCGATTACTCCTTTTAATTTATATGAAATAAAAATAGCCAAATCTACAAAAATGGGTCCGGGATAAAGTTGAACCATTGCAAGAGCTTTATCTGTTTCCTCTTCATTCATCCATTCTTTTTTTAAGTTTAGAGATTTTAGCCCTTCAAGCATTGTCATGCTGTATGCGGTTAATCCAAGAAGAAAAAAAGAAAGACACAATTCAAACAAAGAAGTTTTTTTCACTAAATTGCCCCTAAAAAAATATTTCATTACCATTTCATTATAGCTAAAGTTATATAAAAAATAGCAAATTTTTAAATTTGAGATAAATTGACAAATAATTAATATTTGGATAAAATTTCGGCAAAAATAAATAAGCTACACAACGACACTCTAAAAGGTGGCAATACTATGATAAATATATTAAAATGGTCTGAAAATAAATTTATTCCAACTGATAAAATTGAAAGACACTGTCTAATCAATGTAACTAACCCAGAAAAAAGTGAGTTGCAAAAATTATCTAATGAAATGCTTATTCCTTTTGATTTTTTAACCGACCCCTTAGATATCGATGAAAGAGCAAGAGCTGAAGTTGAAGATGGCGTTTTACTAATTATTTTAAGGGTTCCAAAATGCAATGAAAGTGATTCTGAGATACCTTTTACAACAATTCCAGTCGGAATTATACTTACAAAAAAAGATACAATAGTTACAATATGTTCTTCTGATGTTACAGAAATTTTGGATTTGTGTATTGGTGGGACAAAAAGTATATCTACCATAAAAAGAAGCAGTATTGTTCTTCATATGTTTCTAAAAACAGCTATGTTTTATCTCAAATATCTAAAAAAAATAAATAATTTAACCGGAGGAGTATCCAAAGAATTACATAAATCGATGAAAAATGAAGAGCTTATAAAGCTTTTAAATATAGAAAAAAGTCTTGTTTATTTTACAACTTCATTAAAATCAAATGAGCTTATGATGGAAAGATTATTAAAAACAAAAGTATTGAAATTATCTTGCGAAGATAAAGATAAATTGGAAGATGTGGTTATTGACAACAAGCAAGCAATCGAAATGGCAAATATTTATAGCGATATACTTAGTGGAATGATGGATGCCTTTGCATCGGTTATTTCTAACAATCTTAATATAGTAATGAAATTTTTAACTTCTATTACAATAATTTTAATGATTCCTACACTGATAGCAAGTATTTATGGAATGAATATTGAAGTGCCGTTTGAACATTCTCCCAATGCTTTTTTAATAACCATGGGTATTTCATTTGTTTTATCAGGTATAGGTGTGTTGATATTTCTGAAAAATAAATGGTTTTAATAACATATGTCATTGTTAAAACTTATAATTTATATATAAAAATTAAAATATCTTTTTTATCAAAAATATATTCAAAATATGTCAAAATGCTATTCATAATATAAGGATGGTGTAATGAAGAGAATAATATTGTTTTTGATAATGGTAAGTCTATCTGTAACAGCTTTGTTTAGTGCATCTGAAAATAAATTTTTGACACCTAATCTTGCTTTTATGCCAAGTGCAGTTTTAAAAAATGGAAATATAATAGTAGATATAAAATTGGGTGATAAAATATATATTTATAAAAATAAACTTCATTTTACTATTGTTTCGCCTAAAAAAATATCTCTTGATAATGATTTAAAATTTTCGAAAGCGGTAAAATATCATAATTTTATTATTTATATTAAAAATTTTAAACAAAATATTCCTTTATCTCTTATAGAGAAAAAACTTGGCAAAAAAGTTAATAAAATAAAATTAGAAGTTGATTTTGAAGGATGTTCAAAAGTTGGACTTTGTTATCCTCCTATAAAAAAAGATTTTACTTTTAATTTAAAAAATATAAAACAAAAAAATATAAAACAAAAAAGTATAAAGCATAAAAGTATTTCCAAAGAAAGTTTCATAGCTCATACTTTGGCAAAAAGCAGTATTTGGGTTATTCTTGTTACATTTTTTGGTTTTGGGCTTTTGCTTTCCTTGACTCCTTGCATATTTCCTATGATACCGATACTTTCATCCATCATAGTTTCTCAATCAAAAGAAAATATGAATGCAAAAAAAGGATTTTTTCTTTCTTTGATTTATGTTCTTTCAATGTCTGTAGCTTATACGATAGCTGGAGTTTTAGCGGGACTTTTTGGAGAAAATATACAAATTTTTATGCAAAATCCTTGGGTTATAGGAGGATTTGCAGCCATATTTGTATTGTTAGCATTTTCAATGTTTGGTTATTATGAAATTCAATTACCTAAAATATTTCAATCAAAAATAAATAAAACAAGTCATAATGCACAAGGCAAAGGGTGGATAAGTGTCAGTGTTATGGGATTTTTGTCTGCTTTAATAGTTGGACCTTGTGTTGCTGCACCACTTGCTGGAGCATTATTGTATATTGGAAAAACAGGAAATGCCTTGCTTGGAGGATTTGCTCTTTTTATCATGAGTCTTGGAATGGGAATGCCACTTTTGATTGTAGGTATAGGAGCTGGTAAATATATGCCAAAACCAGGTGGCTGGATGCAAAATATATCAAAAATATTTGGTGTAATCATGTTAGGTGTTGCTATTTATATGCTTTCACGAATTTTGCCTTCTATGATTATAATGTTTCTTTGGTCATTTTTATTTATAGGTTCATCAATTTACCTTGGTGCTTTAGAACCGCTAAAAGAAAATATTTTAGGTATTGCAAAATTATCTAAAGTTATCGGCATTGTTTTTCTTTTGTATGGAATTTTACTTTTTGTTGGAGCATTTCTTGGAAATACAAATCCTTTAAATCCTTTGGAAAATATTGGCTATCGCAATCATTATACTTCAAATAGAAAATTGATTTTTCAGAAAAAAAGATTTATTATTGTAAAAAATATTAAGAAATTGCAAGAAGAGATAAATGAATCTAAAAAACCAGTGCTTGTTGATTTTTCAGCTAATTGGTGTATCAGTTGCAAAGAGCTTGAAGCAAAGACTTTCGAAGATCCAAGAGTTATGAAAATGTTTAGACATTTTACTTTGATTAGAGCTGATGTAACTAAAGATTCTGTAGAAAATAAAAAATTAATGGCAAAATATAAAGTTTTTGGACCTCCTGTTATTTTGTTTTTTAATAAAAATCATAAATTTTTAAAAGATAAGACAATAGTCGGATATATTGATGCAAATGATTTTATTGAACATTTAAACAAAATAATAAATTAGATAAGATATAATAACAAAATTCAGCAGAGGAAAATTTATGTTAATAAAGAATGTAAATATTATCTCTAAAAACAGTGAGTTTTTTGGTGATATTAGGATCGACAATCATAAAATAATTAAAATATCAAATAATCTAATTCAAAAAAATGATGAAAAAGTTATAGATGCGCATGGGCAATATCTTTTGCCTAAACTAATTGATTTAAATGTTAGATTGAGAGATGATGCTTTAAATAATGCAAATATTGATGAAATAATAAAAAATGCTAAAATAGGAGGTGTGGGTAAAGTTGTTTTGATAGATGATTTTTCTCCAAAAATAGAAAATGCAACTCATCTTGAAATGCTTGAAGCAAAAATATTGTCAAAAAAAAGCAATATCAAAATAATCTTATCTGTTAATTCTATAAATAAAGAAGAAAAATTAAACAATATTGCAACTTTTATAAATGATGGTGCAAAAGTTATTTATACAAAATCAGATATAAATGGTAATTTGCTTATTCGAGTAATGCAATATGCAGTTATGAAAAATATTCCTGTTTTTTGTTTTTGTGAAAATATGGATATGAAAAACAAAGGTGTTATGAATGAAGGAGAAGTTTCGTATAAACTTGGGCTTCCGGGTATTTCTAAAATTGCTGAAATAAGCGAAGTGGCAAAAATTGTTGAACTTGCTACTTTTTTTAATGTTAAAGTCGTTTTTCAATCTGTTTCAACTTCAAAATCAATTCATATTTTAAAAGCTGTTAAAAAAGATAACAAAAAAGTTTTTACAGAAGTTTCTATTCATAATTTGATATTAAATGATACAATGTGTGATGATTTTAACACAAAAGCAAAACTCATTTCTCCTTTAAGAGAAGAGAAAGAAAGAGCAAAGATGGTAGAACAGCTTAAAAATGGATTTATTGATGTTATAACTTCTTCTCATTCTCCAAAATCTTATATATATAAAGATGTAGCTTTTGAGGAAGCTCAAGATGGTGTTGATAGTTTGTCTTTGACTTTAAAATTGGGATATACATATTTTGTTAAAAATAATATTATATCAATGCATGATTTTATGAAAATGATTAGTTATAATCCTGCGAGTATTTTGAATGAAAACAATGATATACAAGAGGGATGCAAGGCTGATTTTATTCTTTTTGACGGAAATAAAAAAAGTATAATAAAAGATGAAAATTCTTTATATTTTAAAAAAGAATTATATGGTGAAATAAAGGAAATATAAATGGAAGATTTTTTAAAAAAAACTAAAGAAGCAAGTAGAATTATAGCCACATTGTCTCCAGAAATAAAAAATAAAATACTTTTGGCTATGGCTGATAAATTATTAAAAAATCAAGAAGAGATACTTGAAGCAAATAAACAAGATATGTTCGAAGCCAGAAGAGAAAATTTATCTCAAGCATTGCTTGATAGGCTTTTTTTAAATATTGACAGAATAGAATCTATGGCAAATGGAATAAAAGAAATAGCATCTTTAAAAGAACCTGTCGGAAGAGTTCTTGAAGGATGGGTCAATAAAGATAATTTAAGAATTGAAAAAGTAAGTGTGCCGATAGGTCTTATAGGTATTATTTACGAAAGCAGGCCAAATGTTACGAGTGATACTGCGGCACTTTGCTTTAAAAGCGGAAATGCTGTAGTATTAAAAGGTGGAAAAGAAGCAAAATATAGCAATATAGCAATAGCTAAACTTTTAGGACAAGTTTTAAATGAACATGATTTACCTAAAGAAATTGTTACTTTATTGCCTGATTATTCAAGAGAAGGAGTGGCAAAACTTATAAAAATGGATAAATATGTTGATCTTATAATTCCAAGAGGGGGCGAAAATCTTATAAGATTTATATCTCAAAATTCTACTGTGCCTGTTATAAAACATGATAAAGGATTGTGTCATTCATTTATAGATAAAGATGCGGATTTTGACAAAGCTATTAAAATTGCAATTAATGCGAAAGTTCAAAGACCTGGAGTTTGTAATGCTATGGAGACATTATTGGTGGATAAAAAAATAGCAAAAGATATTTTACCGTTATTGAAAAATGAATTTGATAAGCATAATACAGAATTAAGAGGATGTAGTGAAACTGTAAAAATTATTGATGTGAATGAAGCAAATGAAGAAGATTTTAAAAAAGAATATTTATCAAATATATTATCTATTAAAATAGTTAATGGTGTTAATGAGGCAATTAAACATGTCCAAAAATATAGTTCTTCTCATTCTGAATCAATAATTACAGAAAATTATACCACAGCAGAAAAATTTTTAAATGAAATTGATTCTTCTTGTGTATATGTAAATGCAAGCACTAGATTTACTGATGGTGGGGAGTTTGGATTTGGTGCTGAAGTTGGTATTAGCACAAGCAAACTTCATTCAAGAGGACCTATGGGTATAAATGATTTAACTACTTATAAATATAAAATTTATGGAAACGGACAAATTCGTAAATAATGAATTAAAGTCCTTCCAATATTATATTGTAAAGTTCAAAAACTTCATTATCATCTAATAAGATTGAATTTTGTTCTTTAAATAAATATTCTATTTTGAATTTTTCGTATCCTTTTTTTGTAATGCAATTCGTGCATGCAGGTAAAAATGCTCTTGCTAAAATGATATTGTCTTTTATTTTTTGATTGCATATAAAACAGTTAAAATCATGATGAATTCGTCCTTCAAATTCTAACAATTTCACATAAGCTTCTAAGATAACTCTGTATGGATTTTCTTTTTCTATATATAATGATATTTTTTCGAGCAAATTATAATAAAATTCATCTATTTCATTAATATCTCTTAAATGTTTATAAATTAATTGTAAAAATTGTTGCCAGATATAAAATTTTTCTCTTTTTAACATCCATTTGGATGGCAAAGAGGATACACTTTTGAGTTGAAAAAAATTTTCTTTATTTGTAGGATGAGCTTCATAATCTATTTTATATCCTAAATGAATATGAGAATGTCTCGCCCCATAAAATCTATAAAGAGTTTTTACTTTTTTTTTGTTTATAACAGTAACTAGTAAATCTTCTTCTTTCACTTTTGTAGTGTTTATAATATATCCTTGCATATCCTATTATATATAATTATTCTTAAATACTTTTAAGTAAAATTAAATTAACTTTTGTATATAATATTGATATTAGGTATTTTATTATATAGGGTTTTAAAAGTGAAAGCTATTATTGCATTATTTTTATTTTCATTAGCAATATTTGCAGAAGGCAATAATATGGGAACATTATTGCAAATGTATCAAAATGAATCTGAATTATCCAAAATAACGAAAAAAGATTCAGCTGGTTTTGTGCAAATTTACACAAGAAGAGATCTTGAAAGAATGCAAGCTAGAACTTTGGGTGATGTATTTGAAACACTAACAAATTTAATTTATTCTAGAACTGTAAATTATGCTGGTATTTTTGAATATCCAACACAAGCTTATACACCTATTTCTATTTTTAGATTGTATATAAATGATCACGATGTAACTTCTGCCTCTTTTGGAAGTGCTTTGCTTATATGGTCTGATATGCCAATAAGTGATATTGATCATATTGAAATATACAGCAATAGCTCTTCTATAGAATTTGGAAATGAAGCAGGTAGTGTAATTATTAAATTGTATACTAAAAAAATAAGTAGAGAAGAAGGGGGTAAAATATCTGTAAGGCTTGATAATAAGGGAAGTTATTCTACTGATGCATATGTTGCTCATGTTGTCAATAGTAATCTTTCTTACATGTTTTATGTAAATAAAAAAAATATAAACAGAACAAAATATTATTATCAAAACCATACCATAAATAGCGATAAAAACTCATACAGTTTATTTACAAATATTTTATATAAAAATTATGAAATAAATATAATGAGATATATAAAAAATACAGGTAATTTTTTGGGTAAAGCCAATATTATTTCTCCTACTAAACTTGAATATTTACCAAATAATGGAAATCTTCATGCAGAACAAAGTTATATTCATATAAAAAGAAAATCCAAAAATAATATCAATATGGAATTTTCTTATGATAATTTTTTATATGATAGATTTTACAAAGCTACTACTTATTATTATGCTGGAAATGCAGGATTGGTTAAAAACTACCATACAAAATATTTAGATAATATTTTTTCAATAAAACTCTATAAAAAATTTAAATATAAAAAAGATACTTTTACTTTAGGAGGATTTTATAAATTTAAAAAAGTTAAAATAACAGGAAAGTTTGATAGTGTGTATACCGAATCAAATAATTATTTGGGAATGTATTCTATTTATGGAGAATATAGATATTTATATGACATAAATACTCTTCTTATAGCCTCTTTAAGGGAAGATTTTTATAAATATGAAAAAGCTATCAGCAAAAAAAGTGAATGTATAGGAAAAATTGGATTTATCAAGAATATTAATAAATTTCAAATTAAAGCTTTTGTCAGTAAAAATTATTATGCTTTGCCTTTTTATCTTTTATATAATGCAGATGGCATACCATTTAAAGCAAATCCTTTATTGAAGTATCCTGATTTGTATATAGGAAGTTTAGGAATTAGTTATCAATACAAGAAAAATAAATTTGATTTAAAAGTTTCATCTAGCAGATTAAAAAATCAAATAATTCCTCCATTAAAAAATGATAGCAATATTGTTCGCTATAAAACATATAATTTTATTTATACATACAAAGACTTGAATAATAAAATAGTTTTGAATTTATTTGAAGGAGCAAACAAAAAAAATATAATACAAAGTCCAAAATATGGTGCTGATATTAGAATTTTTAATACTATAAATAAATTTGACATATATAATGAATTGAATTTTAAATCATCTTATGAAAATAATTTTATTAGTTTGAAAAAAGCATATAATTGGACATTTGCTGTCAAATATCATGTTACACCTGATTTATCCTTTGGTGTTAGATTTGAAAATATATTAAACAGAGGCTTCAAACAAACTTACAGATTTTTTCCATATGCTATACCTGTGTATGATAAAAAAATATGGTTTAATGTGGGGTATCTATTTTGAAAAGAATTTTATTGTTAATCATGATTTCTATCAATTTATTTGCTTTAAATGCAACAGAAATAGAACAAAAAATATATTCTTCTGTTTTAAAAAGTTTGTTTCCCTTAAAAACAAATGTAAAAGTTTGGATAGATGATAAAAATAAATTAAAAGAATTTAAACAATTAAATATTGTAAAAGAAAGAAAAAAAGCAAATATTTTAATACTATTTAAATCAAAACATATAAAAACGAATAAAATGGTTTTTATAGCCAATTATAATATTTTAAAAGATTATCCAAATAACGAAATAGGTGGTTTTTATTGGCAAAAAGGAAGACCAAATCTTGTATTTTTTTATAAAAATTTAAAAAAATACAATCTTACATTACCTAAAACATTGAAAAAATATGTAGAATATAATGATTAAATCAGATAAAATAAATAAAATATATATCTTATTGCTTTTAATAATTTTGTTTTTATTGGTGAAGATATATTTTGATCTTTCTGCATCAAAAATAAAGCTTATAGATGGGATCGAAAATTTATATATTTTACAAGCTAAGCAATTTTCTCAAAAAATAGACAATGAAATTAAAAAAGATGTTCATGGTAATTTATATACAACATTAAAAAATAATCCACAATTGAGAAAAAAAATAGAAAATAAATTCAATGTTCTTATATCTAATTCATTTAAATATATATATGTTTTATATAAAAATAAAAATAATCAATTCAAATATCTTTTAGATAGTAGCAATCCAAAAGATAGAGGTCATTTTGATGAAAAACTTGATGTAAATACTAAAAAATGGTCTTTGGTTTATAAAACTAAAAAAGATGAAGTTTTGTATCATAAAAAATTAAATACTTTATGGGCAACTTATTTAAAACCCGTGATTATTAATAATAAAGTTCAAGGTGTTATAGCATTTGATTTTTCAATAAGATTAATTAATAAGATAAAAAATATAGTTAAGCCAACTCATAAAAAATTTTTATATATATTTTATTTTATTTTTGTTTTAATGTTGTTTTTAATGTATCAAGTTATATTAAATGCAAAAATAAAAAAAGATAGTCATATAGATCCTCTTACTCAAGCATATAACAGAAGTTTTTTTAGAATATTTTTAAAGAGAGTTAATTTGGCTAAATATCAAATTTTAATGATAGATATTGATTTTTTTAAAAAAATAAATGATACTTATGGTCATGATGGTGGAGATAAAATTTTAAAAGAAATATCTCTTATAATTAAAAGAATTATAAGAGATAAAGATGTTTTTATAAGATTTGGAGGAGAAGAATTTTTAATTTTTATAAATAAGGAAAATGCTTCTTTGCTTGTTGCAAAAGATATAGGAGAAAGAATAAGAAAAACAATAGAAGAATATAAATTTGAATATAACAAAAATTTAATAAAAATTACTGTATCAATTGGAGCTTGTTTAAATCCTCAAAAATTTAAAACACCAATATCGGCTATTAAAAAAGCTGATAAATTACTTTACATGGCAAAAAACAATGGTAGAAATATGCTTGTTTGTGATTAGATAAAAGTATTTTTATCAAAATTTTACTATTTTTTAGATATAATCAGCAAATTTTGTTATTTTGCACAAAAGGTTGTTCATGAAAAAATATATGGATTTTAAAGATAATTGTGGCTTTGGATTATTAGCAAGTATCGACAATAATGCAACTCATAAAAATATTGAGGATGCTATTGTTGCACTAGAAAGAATGATGCACAGAGGTGCAGTTGCAGCTGATGGAAAAAGCGGAGACGGAAGTGGTTTTTTGTTTGGAATGCCTTATGATTTTATGAAAAAAATCGCACTTCAAAATGGTCATGATTTGCCTAAACAATTTGCTGTTGCTATGGTTTTTATGCAGAATGAAGAACAAAAAAACACCATAAACGATATTCTTGCCAAAAATGATTTGAAAGTTATTTTTTATAGAGATGTTCCAATCAATAAAAAAGCTTTAGGTGAATTTGCTTTGAATCAGTTGCCAAATATAACTCAAATCTTTGTATCACCAAATACAATATCTGCGACAAGAAGATTTGAACTTTCTTTGTATCTTGCCAGAAAAGAGATAGAAAATAAATTAAAAGAATATGACGAATTTTATATTTGCTCTTTTTCTAATAAAACTATTTCATATAAAGGGTTGGTTATGCCTACCCATATCAAGAATTTTTATTTGGATTTAAGTGATAAAGATTTTAAAACTACTTTTGCTCTTTTTCATCAAAGATTTTCAACAAATACTTTACCTCAATGGAAATTGGCACAACCTTTTAGAAGTATTGCACATAATGGAGAGATAAATTCAATAGCCGCAAACAGATTTAATCTTTTAGCAAAAAGCGAACATATGAAAAGTTTGGTTTTTACAGATAAAGAACTTAGAAAAATATTTCCAATAACAACAGATGAAGTAAGTGATAGTGCAAGTTTGGATAATATATTTGAATTTTTACTTGCAAATGGGATGGACTTTTTTAAAGCTGCTAGAGTTTTGATCCCTGAAGCTTGGCAAAATGCTCCTCATATGGATTCAGATATGAGGGCTTTTTATGAATACATGAGCACTTGTTTTGAAGCTTGGGATGGACCAGCTGCTGTTAGTTTGACTGACGGAAGGCATGTTGGGTGTATATTGGATAGAAATGGTTTAAGACCGGCAAAATATATTATTACCAAAGATAAGAGAATTATTATTTCCAGTGAATATGGGATTTTGGATATTGAAGAAAATAATGTAATAGAGCGAGGAAAATTAAAAAGTGGCGAAATGATAGGTCTTGATTTAAAATATGGAAAAATACTTAAAAATGAAGATATAAATAATTATTTAAAAGATTTGAATCCTTATGGCAAATGGCTTAACCACAATATGATATATCTCCAAGAATTTATTGATATACCTTTTACTAAAACAAATGACTATGAAATTGATAATATTTATGCTAAACAAAGAATAGCTAATATAACCTATGAAGCAAAAGATATGGTTATATTTCCTATGATGAATGATGGTAAAGAAAATACTGGTTCTATGGGTGATGATACACCTCTCGCAGCTTTTAGTGACAAGCAAAGATGTTTTACAGATTTTTTTAAACAAAAATTTGCTCAAGTTACAAATCCTCCTATTGATTCAATAAGAGAAAGAATTGTTATGAGTTTAAATACAGGTTTTGGAGAAATAAGAAATATACTTGAAGAAGATATAAATCATGCTAAAAGATTAAAAATAATAACTCCTGTATTGATGCAAGAAAAGTTAGAAATTCTTTTATCTTTTGGAGACCCAAATAGACCAAGATACGATAAATATTATAAAAATAAAACTTTTTCAACTCTTTTTGAAGAAAATTTAAAGGGTAGTTTGAATGATTTGGCTTATGATATTGTAGATGCGGTTAAAGAAGAGGGAGTAAGAATTATTGTATTGGATGACAGAGGAGTTAATGAAAAATTGAAACAAATGCCTATGGCTATGGCAATCGGACGAGTCAATCAAATTTTATTGGAAGAGGGGATTAGGCATCTTGTTTCTATTGTAGCAATAACATCAGAGCCGTATGATTCGCATTCTACTGCGGTGCTGATTGCTTATGGAGCTAGTGGTGTGTATCCTTATTTATTATTTGCCACTGTTTTAGAAGAGTGTAAAAATAAAAAACTTTCTTCATACGACACTAGAATAAAATTTAAAAATGTTTTAAATTCATTAAATCTGGGCTTATTGAAAATTATGTCTAAAATGGGAATTTCCACAATAGCATCATATAGAAATTCTGGGCTTATGGATATCATAGGACTTTCAAAAGAAGTAGTTCAAGATTGTTTTAAAAATTCTACTTGTATAATTCCTGGACTTGGATATGATGATATAGAAAAAAGAATTAAAAAAATTCACAAAGAAGCATTTGTTAAAAATGAAAATAATGTAATGTTTCCTATTAAGCCTGGAGGATTTTATAAGTATATTCAAGGTGGAGAATTTCATTGTTATACACCTAATGTTATTTTTGCAATGCATCAAGTAGCCAATAATGGCAAAAAAGAGGATTTTAAGCTTTTAAAAGAAAGATCAGACGGAAATAATTTAAAAAGAATAAGAGATTTTTTTGAATTACATAGTGATAGAAAACCTATAAAATTAGATGAGGTTGAGCCAAAAGAAAATATTTTTAAAAGATTTTCAACAGCAGCTATGAGTCTTGGCTCTATATCTCCTGAAGCTCATGAGACATTGGCTAAAGCTATGAATACGATAGGTGGAAAATCAAATTCTGGAGAAGGTGGTGAAAAATCAGAAAGATTGAAAAGTCCAACCGGATCTAAAATAAAACAAATAGCTTCAGGTAGATTTGGTGTTACTCCTGAATATCTAAGAAGTGCCGAAGAGATACAAATAAAATTGGCTCAAGGTGCAAAACCGGGTGAAGGCGGACAGCTTCCAGGTCACAAAGTAAGTCCATTGATTGCATCATTAAGATATACAATGCCAGGAGTTACACTTATATCCCCTCCTCCTCATCATGACATATATTCTATTGAAGATTTGGCACAACTTATTTTTGATTTAAAACAAATAAATCCTGATGCTATGGTGTCTGTTAAATTAGTTTCTTCTTCACATGTTGGAACTATTGCCTCAGGTGTTGCTAAATGTTATGCTGATAAAATTATTATCTCAGGAGCTGACGGAGGAACGGGAGCAGCACCTTTGACTTCTATAAAATTTGCAGGAGATCCTTGGGAGATAGGACTTAGTGAAACTCATAATACTTTGAAAGCAAATCATTTAAGAGAATTTGTCCGACTTGAAACAGATGGAGGCTTAAGAACTGGACTTGATATAATAAAAGCTGCAATGTTAGGAGCTGAAAGTTATGCTTTTGGAACTGGTGCTTTAGCACTTCTTGGTTGCAAAATGCTTAGAATTTGTCATTTAAATAAATGTAGCACTGGAATTGCCACACAAAACGGAAAACTAAGAGAGCATTTTAATGGTAATGTTCAAAAAATTATTAATTATTTTACATTATTAGCAGAAGATATTAGAGAAATTTTAGCAACTCTTGGATATAAAAGTATCGAAGAGATAGTGGGTAGAAGTGATTTATTAAAAGTTGTAGATAACAAAATGGCTAAAAAATTTGATTTTAGTTCTATTTTGGAAAGAGTTGAGGGGATTGATACTTGTCAAAAAAGAAGAAATGAGCCATTTGATAAAAATCTTTTTGAAAAAGAAATTTTACAAGAAGTTTATCCTACTATACAAAATCCTAATAGTAAAATTGTTATTAAGAAAAAAATTAAAAATACAAATAGAAGTTTTGGAGTTTTAATTAGCGGAGAAATAGCAAAATTTTATGGCAACAAAGGGCTTCCTGAAGATAGTATTGTTTTTAAACTAAAAGGAACTTCAGGACAAAGTTTTGGTGCATTTTTGGTTAATGGTATATCTTTGGAACTTGATGGTATGGGAAATGATTATGTTGGAAAAGGGATGAATGGTGGAAAAATTATTATAACTCCTAAAAATCAAGGAGATAATTTTTCTAGTGCCGGCAATGCTTGTTTATATGGTGCAACTGGTGGTAAATTTTATGCAGTTGGCAGTGTTGGTGAAAGATTTTGTGTGAGAAATTCGGGAGCTACTGCTGTAGTTGAAGGAACAGGCGATCAAGCTTGTGAATATATGACAGGAGGAGTGGCATTAATCCTTGGGAATACTGGTATAAATTTTGGAGCTGGTATGACAGGCGGAGTAGCTTTTGTATATGATAAAGACAGAGGTTTTATAGATAGATTAAACCAAGAACTTGTTGTTGCCAGAAGAATTGATAGCGATGAAACAGATGAAGCAAAACACTTTTTGAAAAAATTATTAAAAGAGTATTTGAATGAAACAGGAAGTAATAAAGCAAAATTTATTTTAGATAATTTTAGAAATGAAGTAAGAGAATTTTGGATGATAAGACCAAAAGATTTAACAAAAACTCCATTAAATCCAAATGAGGGAGACTAAAATGCAAAATTTTACAGAACTTGAAAGAATAGAACCTGAAAAAAGAGATCAAAATGAAAGAATAAAAGATTTTAAAGAGATATATGAACTTTTTAAAACTACAGATGCATCTTTTCAAGCTGAAAGATGTATTCAATGTGGTGATCCTTTTTGTCATAATAAATGTCCTCTTCATAATTATATACCATTTTGGTTAAAAGCAATAGCAAATTCGAATAAACAGTTAGCTTTTAATTTATCAAATGAAACAAATCCTTTTCCTGAAATTACAGGTAGAATTTGTCCTCAAGATAGATTGTGTGAAGGAGCTTGCACATTAAATCAAGATGGATTTGGTGCTATAACCATAGGAGCTATTGAAACTTATATATCAGAAAATGGTTTCAAACATGGATTAAAACCATATTTTTCTAAAAAAACAAGTGATAAAAAAATAGCAATTATTGGTTCTGGACCAGCTGGAATGTCTGCTGCTACTTATTTGTTAAGAGCAGGTATTGGAGTAGATATGTATGAAAAAAGCTCTCGTCCAGGAGGGCTTTTAACTTACGGTATTCCAAACTTTAAACTTGATAAAAAAATTGTTGAAAGAAGATATGAATGGTTGAAAGAAGCTGGGCTTAATTTAAGAACAAATTGTGAAGTTGGAAAAGATATTACTTTTTCAGAAATAGTAAAAAATTGCAATGGTATTTTTATTGGAATTGGAGCACAAAAATCTAGAAGTGCAAAAATAGCTAACGAATATGCAAAAGGAACTTTTCGAGCTATTGATTTTTTGGTCAATATTCAAAAAAAGCTTTTTAACGAGCCTTATGATGACAAATATGATGTTAAAAATAAAAATGTAGTTGTTATTGGCGGTGGAGATACCGCAATGGATTGTGTTCGAACTTCTATAAGAGAGGGTGCTAAAAGTGTAAAATGTCTTTATAGAAGAGATAGAGCTAATATGCCAGGAAGCAAAAAAGAGATAAAAAATGTTTATGATGAGGGAGGAGAATTTATTTTTAATGTATCCCCAAAAGAAGTTCTTGTGAATAGCGATGAAAAAGTTATAGCTATAGAAATGAATAAAACAATTTTGAGTGAAAAAGATAGTTCTGGAAGGCAGAAAGTTGAAATTATAAAAGGAAGTAATTTTAGAATTGATGCGGATATAATTATTTTTTCATTAGGATTTGAACCAGAGACTCCCTCTTTTTTAGCTGAAAATGGTATAGAGGTAAATAAATGGGGAGGTATTGTTGTTGATGAAAATTATGAAACAAGTAAAAAAGGGATTTATAGCGGAGGAGATTGCTATAGAGGTGCAAATTTGGTTGTTAGAGCAGCATACGATGGAAAACAAGCTGCACATAATATTATAGAAACACTTAAATAGAATGGATTTTATCAATTCCGTTATAGAAGCCAATAAAGAGATATTTTCTTTAATAAATCATGCAAAATGTGATTTAAAAAAAGAGGTAAGTATTGGTGCAGGTGGAGATATAAGTAGAGTTATTGATATTGAAGCTGAAAAAATTTTTATAAAATATTTAAGTCATTTTGGAAAAATTTCTTCTGAAGAATGTGGTATTTATGGTGATGGAAGCGATGAAATTATTATTGACCCAATTGATGGAAGTGAAAATTTTTTATCAAATTTGCCATATTTTGGAACTTCTGTATCTAGAAAAAGAGATAATAAAGTTATAGAGGCAGTAATAGTTAATTTTGCTAATTTAGATGTTTTTATAAAAAAAGATAGTTTTTTCAAAAAAGCAAAATTAAATAAGTTAATTTTTTCAAATGTTATAAAAAATAATTATGCTAGAATTGGCATTTATGAACGGGTTTATACATCTAAAGATATAATTTATAAAATAAATGAATTAGGCTTAAAATATAGAAGTCCAGGTGCTTTTGCTCTTTCGTTGGCATATGCTCATGATGTTTTATTTGTTTTATTTGAAGGTAAAAAAAGAGAATATGACATTAGTGCTGGTTTGTTTATGTGCAATGATCTTTATGTATATAACGAAGAAAATATTTTATTGGTCTCGAAAGATCAAGATATATATCTAAAAGTAATGAATGAATTAAAGGAAATATCATGAATTTTGGTAATATTTTCAGTAAGATACGAAGACAGCAGCCTTCAAAAGAGGAAGCACCCAGTCATTGGATAAAATGCTCTTCTTGTAACTCTTTGATGTATTATAAAGAAGTGGAAAATCTTTTAAATGTTTGCCCAAAATGTAATTTTCATATGAGAATTAATGCAAATAAAAGAATAGAAATTTTGGCAGACAAAGGAACTTTTGTAGAGTTTGATGCAAATTTAGAGCCAAATGATCCATTAAATTTTGTTGATAAAAAATCTTATAAAAAAAGAGTTATAGAAAATTTTGAAAAAACAGGAAGAAAATCTTCTGTAATTAGCGGAGAATGCAAAATAAACAATCAATTAGTTCAACTTGTAGTATTTGATTTTGCTTTTATGGGTGGAAGTTTGGGGTCTGTTGAAGGTGAAAAAATAGTTAGAGCAATAGAAAGAGCAATAAAAAAAAGATGTGGTTTAGTGATAATAAGTGCCAGTGGAGGAGCAAGGATGCAAGAAAGCACTTTTTCCCTTTTGCAAATGTCAAAAACTGCAGCAGCTTTAGCTAAACTTGATGATGCAAAATTACCTTATATTTCAGTTTTAACAGATCCTACTATGGGTGGAGTTAGTGCTTCTTTTGCATGGCTTGGAGATATTATTATGGCTGAACCGGAGGCTTTAATAGGTTTTGCAGGTCAAAGAGTGATTAAGCAAACCATAGGAGCAGATTTGCCAGTAGGTTTTCAAAGATCAGAATTTTTACTAGAACATGGTTTGATTGATATGATAGTTTTAAGAAAAGATATGAAAAAAGCTATAAGTGATTTTTTGCGATTTTTTATTGAAGATAAAGAGGTAAATTGCATAAAATAAAAATTTTTTCTATAGAAAAACATAAAAAAGATGAGTATGATTTAATTTTATCTGATTTTGAAAAAATGTTAAGCAAATATGCAAGAATAGAGAGTATTGATTTATTTAATAAAAAAATTGCACAATCACAAAAAATTAATGCCGAAAGTGCAAAAAAAAGTTACAGTGATGCTATAGATAAAAACTTAGGAAATTATAATATATTTTTACATGAAAGAGGAGAGTTTTTAGATAGTATGGAATTTAGTAAAATTTTTAATAAAGAATTTAATGTCAATTTTTATATAGCTGGGGCTTATGGATTTGAGGAGAATTTTTTAAAAAAAGCTGATAGAGTTATATCTTTGAGCAAAATAACAATGTCTCATAAAATTGCAAAGCTTGTTTTGTTTGAGCAGATTTATAGAGCATTAACTATTGTAAATAAACACCCATATCATAAATAAAAAAAAGAGGAGATATTAGTGACAGAGAATGATTTGAAATTTTTTAAAGATTTGTTAGATGCAAGAAAAGAACAAATTCAAAAAAATATAAATGATGTTTTAGAAGATATGCAAGAATTGCAAAAAAATCAAATAGGTGATGATGCTGATCATGCATCTTTAGATTCTGATAAAATAACAAAACATGCGATCAATAAACAACAGTCAAAAGAATTAGAAGAGATAGAATATGCTAAAAGAAAAATAAAAACAGGCAGATACGGAATTTGCGAAATGTGTGAAGAAAGCATCTCTTTTCAAAGACTTAAAGTAAAGCCTTATGCAAAATATTGTATAGTTTGTAGAGAAATAATAGAAAAACAAAATAAAGGATAAGTTATGGGATTAAAAAAATATATTATTTTTTCCTTGATTTTTATTATTATTGTAGGTTTATATGCATATAGCTTGAATGGAAATATGTATATAATGACATTTTTTGGTATGCATATTTCTTTGCCTATTGCTATATGGGTTATTTTGCCTGCATTATTAATTATTATTGCAACAATTTTACATATCATATTTTATAATTTTAAAGATTATTTGGTTCAAAGAAATTTGCAAAAAGATTATAAAAATTTTATTCAATATGCAAAAAACAAAATGTTGAAAATAAATTTTAATAATGATTTTAAAACAAAATGGTTTAAATTACCAGCTAAAATATTAAATTATTTTGAATTTGATCCAAATAAAAATCTTGATGATTTGGATAATGAAGAATTGAAAAATATAATATTAGATTTAAAAAAAATAGAAAATGGAGAGAGTATAGAACTTAAAAAATATAAACTCTCTAAAAATAATTATTATGCAAGAAAAAATATATTAAATAAACTATCTAAAGATAAAAAATATGCTGATGAAATATTAAATAATTGTGGTGACAATAAACAAGAAAACGAAGTATGCAAAAAAGCTTTTGAAATATATGCAACATATGCTACTTATAACAATATCAAAAAACAAAATTTTAATATCAGCAAAGAATTGTTTTTAAAACTGATAGATAGAACTATCAGCAAAGAAGATAATTTTAAAATTGAAAATAATGAAATATTTGAATATTTAAAAAAATATGATTTTTCTTCTATGGAATATTTACTTCTCGCTAAAAAAATGAAAAATTCATTTCCTCCAGAAGTTGTTATGTCTCTTTTTGAAAAACTATCACTTGAAAAAGAAAAAGCAATGCAAGCATATTTGTATACTCTTTTTGAATATCAAATGATAAATAAAGCGAGAGAAGTATTGGAAAATAGCGGAAAGAATGAATTTGAAAAATTTAAATATTTTCTATTTTTAAGAGATAATGGTAAAAATTTTGATATAGATTTATTTTTTGATATATGATTGATTTTCAAAATAAAAATTTACTTTTTTTGGCTCCATTGGCAGGTTGGACAGATCTGCCTTTTCGCCAAATTGTAAAAAAGTTTGGAGCAGATGTAACTATAAGTGAAATGATAAGCTCTAATGCTCTTGTGCATAATAGCACTAAAACATTTAAAATGATACAAAAATCTTCAAACGAAACTCCCTATATAGTGCAAATCGCGGGAAGTGATCCTAAAATAATAAAAGAAGCAGTATTGATTTTAAATGATATTGATGGAATTGATGGAATCGACTTGAATTGCGGATGTCCTGTTCCAAAAGTTGTTAAGCAAGGTGCTGGTAGTGCTCTTCTTAATGATTTATCTAAAATGTCAAAGATAATACAAACAATAAAAAAATATTCAAATAAAAGATATACTTCTGTTAAGGCTAGAGTTGGATTTAATGAAAAAAATGTAACAAATATTGCTAAGATTTGTGAAGATAGTGAAGTTGATTTTCTAACATTTCATGGAAGACTAAGAAAAGATAAATATAAAAACGACAAGATTGATTATTTTTCTATTTTGGAAGCAAAAGAATCTGTAAAAATTCCTATTATTGCCAATGGGGATATTGTTGATTATGAACAATATAAAAAAGTAAAAAAAATTACAAAAGCTGATGGTATTATGATAGGAAGAGGGGCCATGGGAAATCCTTGGATATTTTATCAAATAAAAAATGATTTACCAGAAATTAATAAAGACAAAATAAAAGAGATTATTTTGGAGCATTTTGACAGTATGTTAGAATTTTATGGGGATAAAGCCATTCCTATATTTAGAAAACATTTACATTTGTATTCAAAAAATTTTCCAAATGCAACACTTTTTAGAGATCAAATCAATAGAATAAATGATCCTTTAAAAATAAAAGAATATATAAATAATTTTTGGAATCAATCTTGAGAAACTTTTTCTCGGTAAGTAGATAATTTATCATTGCCTACTTTTAAAAATTCATCCAATTTTTTTCTGTTTTCAGTAAAAATTTTTTCAAAATCCTCTTCTTTATCTTCTGCTTTTCCGTTTATATCAAATTTATCCAAAAGTTGGTTGGAATTGCCCGTAAGAACTAAATATCTTTTATCTTTATATTCTAAAATTACAACACTATTTTGTCTGTCTATTTGTTTTCTGTGTATTATTTTGATTTGTTGTTCTTTGAGAGAAAAATTAGGTTTAAAAAGCCAATTTGATTTATTGGTTGTAGATACAAATTTTTTCTTTATATATAGTAAAATTAATATAAAAACAATTAAAAATATGATTAAAATATAATATCTGCTAATGCTATAATTTGTTGTATCTGTTTTAAAATTTGGTTTCCAATTATTTTGTTGAGTAGCAGTAGTTTTTTTATTGATATTTTTTTTCATAGTTGCTCTAATTCTAAGTCCAAAACTATCTATTGTTTTTGAAGCTGATATATTTATATTTGAATTAGAGTTTAAAATAATATTTATATTGTTTTTCATAGGAATAATTTTTATTTTATCTATAATCTTAGAGTTTATATTTTTTGTAATAATTTGATTGAAAGATATATTTTTTAATGTAATTGTAAAATTTTTATTATTTTTTTTCAAATAAATTTTTCCATTATAAGGAGTATCAAAAGAAAGCATTATATCCACTCTGTTGTCTATATTGTAAATATTATAAGTTAAAAGAGTGGTAGCATATAAACTTATACTTAATAATAAAAATAGAAAAATACTTTTAAATTTCATTCTAATTCCTTGCTAAAATATTGTATTACTGATTGAGAATCGAGTATTTCATTTATTCTAACGGCTAAGTTTTTATCATATACCATGATTTCACCTTTGCCTATTATTTTATTGTTTATATAAAGTTCTACACTTTCTCCAGCTGGTTTTTCAAGGTCTATAACAGAACCTTTTGACAATTTTAGAATTTCTTTTACAAAAAGTGTTATAGAGCCGAGTTCTGCTGTAAGATTAACCGTAATATCGTCAATTGTTTCATATTCTTCTTTTAGATTATCTAAATTATTTTTATTTTCCAATTATATTTCCTCAATACCTATTGTGAAACACTTATTATGCACTTTTTTTATTAAGATATTGGATAAATTTAATTCTTTTACATTTCGAATAATACCCATATATTCTGGTGTCGATAGTGTATAAATAGATTTATTATCATTTTCTTCCATAAGTATTTTGGCATTTCCTGCTATAAGATTTGCTATCTCTTTTAATAAGTCATATATAGTTTCATTATCAGGTTTTTTTTCAAAAAGAAGATGTTTGGATATAAGATTTATTGTAGTTTTTTTAAATAAAAAAACAATATCATATTTATTGTTGTTTTTGTATATGCTAATTTTTGAACATAATGCTTCTGAATAATTTTTTGTTTTACAATTTTGTATTTTTAGATTTAAAATATTATTAAAAAATTTTTCACTAGCTTTATCTAAAAATTCAATCATTAATTCTATCCTTATATTTATGATAACTATAGTATACACTATAAAAATTAAATAATTGTTTAAAGAAAAGATAGTATGATAAGAAATATTTTATTATTGGAGTATTATGTTTTTATCGTTAGCAATTTTAGGCATTATTGTCGGTTTTTTGTCAGGATTTTTTGCTATTGGAGGAGGAACTATGTTGGTTCCTGCTTTAATATTTGTAGGATATGATATAAAAGTTGCTATTGGAATTTCAGTTATGCAAATGGTATTTAGTTCTCTTTTTGGATCATATTTGAATTATAGAAAAGGTTCATTGCATATTCAAAACTCTTTATCTGTTGGCATAGGAGGATTTTTTGGTGCTTTAAATAGTGGTTTTATAGTAACTCATTTATCATCAAGATTTTTAACTGTTGTTTTTTTGTGTTTTGTTATTCTTGCTATTTATCGATTTTTTAAATCTCCCCAAGTTTCTGATAAAAAAGAAATTGATAATAACATTTTGCTTTTTTTCATAGGTTATATTGTTGGAAGCATGTCTATTAGTGTTGGAATTGGAGGAGCTTTGCTTATTACTCCAATACTTGTTGGTTTTTTGCATTTTCCACTTAGAAAAGCACTTTCTTCGGCTTTGTTTTTTGTAATATTTTCTTCTATATCTGGTTTTATCAGTTTGTCTTATTTTGGACATATTGATTATCAAAAGGGTTTAATTATAGGTATTTTTTCTCTAATTGGTGTATATGTGGGTGTTTATTTGGCCCATAAGACAGAAATAAGTAAGCATAAAAAATTGCTTTTAATCTTTTATGTAATTATTATGCTTCTTATACTTAAAAAATTACTCTTAAACTAAGGACGATTATAGATATTTTTTGATAATATATTCTTTATAAAGAGGGTATAGATGATAAAAATTTACAATGTAAAAGAAAATAATTTAAAAATAAAAGAATTACATATTCCTAAAAATGCTTTAGTTGTTATTACTGGCATAAGTGGTAGTGGAAAAAGCACTTTAGCTTTTGATACTTTATATTCAGAAGGGCAAAGAAGATATATCGAATCTTTGTCTTCTTATGCAAGACAATTTTTAGATAAGATAGCAAAGCCAAATGTAGAAAAAATTGAAGGGTTGATTCCAGCTATTGCTATTGATCAAAAAACAACAAGTAAAAATCCAAGATCAACAGTAGGGACAATTACAGAAATTTATGATTATTTAAGATTGCTTTTTGCTAGAATAGGAGAACAATATTGTTATAATTGTGGTAAAAAAATATCTAAAATGTCTGCAAGTGATATAATAGAAGAAGTTTTAAAATTGCCTGAAAATGCTAAAATTGTCATATTGGCTCCTTTAATTAAAGAAAAAAAAGGTGTTTTTGCAGATCTCATAGAATCTCTTAGGCATAGTGGTTATATTAGAGCTATGATTGATGGAGTCATGGTAAGGCTTGATGAAGAGATAGATCTTGGAAAAAACAAAAAACATACAATAAAAGTTGTTATTGATAGAGTGATTATAAAAGAAGAAAATAGATCTAGAATTGCAGAAGATATTGAAAAAGCCTTAAAAGAAAGTTATGGAGAAATAGAAGTAAACATATTAAATGGCGATGAAATTGGGATGGAAAAATCTTTTATTCATTATAGTGAGCATAATGCCTGTTTTGATTGCAAGATAAGCTACGAACCGTTAGAGCCTCTTAGCTTTTCTTTTAATTCACCAAAAGGTGCTTGTAGGATTTGTGATGGACTTGGTATAAAATATAGTATAGATTTAAGTAAAATAATAAATAAAGATTTATCAATAGAAGAGGGTGCTGTTAAAATTTTTTATGGTTTTAACAAAGGATATTATTTTAAATTTTTAAGAGCATATTGTGAAGCTGCAAAAATTGATATCAAAAAGCCTTTTTCTGATCTTGAAGAATATCAAAAAAAAGCTATTTTACACGGAGGGGTAGAGTTAGCTGAATTTACTTGGAAAAGGCATAAGTTAAAAAGAAAATGGGAAGGAGTTATTAAACTCGCATACAATATGCTAAAAGATGAAAAAGATATAAATGAATATATGAGTGAAAAAGTTTGTAGCAATTGCAACGGCTATAGGCTCAACAAAGAAGCTTTGGCTGTTCGAGTTGCAGGTCATAATATAGCTGATATATTAGATATGCCAATAGAAGATGCTTATCATTTTTTTTCCAATAAAAAGAATTTTTTATATCTTAATAATTTGCAAAAAAAAATAAGTGCTCCAATTATAAAAGAGATAAAAGAAAGATTGTTTTTTTTGATAGATGTTGGGTTAAATTATATTACTTTAGGTAGAGATGCTAGAACTATTAGTGGTGGTGAGGCACAAAGAATCAGAATAGCTTCTCAAATAGGAAGTGGTTTGAGTGGTGTTATGTATGTATTAGATGAACCTAGTATTGGTCTTCATGAAAGAGATACTTTAAAATTGATAAAAACTCTAAGAAATTTACAAAAAAAAGGTAATTTAGTTATAGTAGTTGAACACGATAAAGAAACTATTAAGGCTGCTGATTATATTATTGATATTGGTCCTGGGGCTGGACTAAAAGGGGGAAAAGTTGTTTTTAGTGGTAAATATGATGAACTTTTAAAAAGTAAAACTTTAACCGCTGATTATTTGACCGGTAAAAAAAAGATTGATTATAAAAAACACAGAAAACAAGAAAAGTTTATAGAACTTCAAAATATATCTATCAATAATATTAAAGATTTATCAGTTAAAATTCCACTTAAAAATCTTGTATGTGTTACAGGAGTTAGTGGAAGCGGTAAAAGTTCATTGATACTTCAAACTCTTTTACCAATAGCCAAAGAGTATTTAAATCGTGCAAAAAGAGTAAAAAAAGTTGCAGGAGTAATTTGCGATGGACTTGACCAGCTTGATAAAGTAATATATCTTGATCAAAGTCCAATAGGAAGGACACCAAGAAGCAACCCAGCTACTTATACGGGGATTATGGATGAAATAAGAATACTTTTTTCTCAGACAAGAGAAGCAAAAATAAGAGGATATAAAGTTGGAAGATTTTCTTTTAATGTTAAAGGAGGAAGATGTGAAAAATGCAAAGGTGAAGGAGAAATAAAAATAGAAATGCATTTTTTGCCTGATATAATGGTGAAGTGTGATACTTGTAAAGGGCAAAGATATAATGCTCAAACATTGGAAATAAAATATAGAGGAAAAAATATCAGCGATGTTTTAAATATGAGTGTAGATGAAGCATCGGATTTTTTTAAAACAATTCCAAAAATTTATCAAAAATTAAAAACTTTACAAAATGTTGGATTGGGATATATACTTCTTGGTCAAAATGCTATAACTCTCAGCGGTGGTGAAGCCCAAAGGATAAAACTTGCAAAAGAATTAAGTAAAAGAGAAACAGGAAATACTTTATATATTCTTGATGAACCGACAACCGGACTTCATTTTTTTGATATTGACAAATTGAATAAAGTTTTACATCATTTAGTAGATTCTGGTAATAGTGTTATTGTTATTGAGCATAATTTAGATATAATTAAAAATTGTGATTATATTATTGATATGGGATATGAAGGCGGAGATAAAGGCGGAGAAGTTATTGCCACTGGAACTGTTGATGAAATTGCAAAAAATTATAAAAAAACGAAAAGCTATACAGGAAAATTTTTACAAAAGGAACTAAAAAATGACAAAAGATTTGATTGATAGGATAAACTCTATCCCGCCATTACCAAAAACTTTTATAGAAATTAATAATATTTATAATAATCCAAATGGAACAATATCAGATATTAGTAAAGTTGTGGAAGAAGATCCTATGCTTGTAGCAAATATATTGAAAATTGCAAATTCTCCATTATATAATTTAAGAGCAGAAATAAAAAGCGTATCTCAAGCTGTATCATTACTTGGTATGAAAGAGATAAAAGCTTTAAGTGCGGTTATTTCGGCAAAAAAACTTTTAAAAGTTGATATGGAGCCATACGGTATAGAACCAGAAAAATTTGCTCATTTATCAAACATGCAAGGAGCATTGGCTAAAATTTGGTTTAAAAATATTAATTTACAAAAAGAAGATATATTATTTATGGCTGTATTATTGCAAGAAACAGGAAAAATTATTATTGCTGATGAGGTTATAAAAAATGATGAATCTTATCAATTTAAATCAGAGATTGATTTATCTGTTGATGTTTCTCAAGTTGAAAAATCATTTGTAGGTATTTCTTCCGCTGAAGTAACTGCAAAAATTTTCAAACATTGGGGTTTTGATGATTTTACAGTAAATATTATACATTATAGTAATGATTATCAAAATGCTCCACAAGAGTATAAAGAATATGCTTTGTATCTTAAGATTATTAGAATTTCTATATCTATTAATTCACCTTTGTCTGATAGAAATATTGCTATCTCAGAAAATATTTTGCAAAAAGAAAACAAAAATACGGAAGCATTTTTAAATGCTATTGATATTATAAAAGATAAATATAAAGGAACTTATTGAAAACATTAACTATTATAGATACTTTTGGATTTTTTTTTAGAAATTATTATGCTTTGCCACATTTGAAAAGCAAAGACGGATTTCCTACTGGATTATTGACAGGTTTTATTAATTTTATCTCTACAATCAATAAAGACCATGGAACTGATTATCTTTTGTTTGCACTTGATTCTAAAGAGAAAACTTTGCGTTGCAAAATAGATCCAAATTATAAAGCAAATAGGCCAAAGCCACCTGAAGATTTACTTAAACAGTTGCCAATAGCTATAAATTGGATTAAAAAAATGGGTTTTAAATCTTTGGAAGCTCCAGGATATGAAGCAGATGATATTATAGGAACGATAGCTAAAGATGCAAAACAAAAGAATATTAGAGTTCAAATTGTAACTTCTGATAAAGATTTGTATCAACTCGTTGATGACGATAAAGTTCTTATTTATGACCCTATGAAAAAGATAAAAATAAATGAAGAAGCTTGTATAAAAAAGTTTGGAGTAAAGCCTACTCAAATCGTTGATTATTTGGCTATTGTAGGGGATAGTAGTGATAACATACCCGGTGTCAAAGGAATAGGACCAAAAGGTGCAAGAACTCTTTTAAATGAGTTTGGATCTCTTAAAAAAATATATGAAAATATTGACAAAATAGGCAATAAAAGAACAAAAAAACTTTTGGAAGAATCAAAAGACAATGCTTATATGAGTTACACTCTTGCATCTTTATGTTATGATGTTGTTAAAGATGTAAAATATGATGAGTATCATTTTCCTAAAACAAACCCAATACTAAGTATTGCCGATGAGTTAAAAAAATATGATATGCATACAATTTTAGCAAGAGCTAGTTTGAAATACCAAAAAGAAGAAGATTGTAAACAAAAAATAAAAAATGATTTCAATCCAATTCTTTTAGATAATAAAACAAAACTTTTTCAAGTTATTAATTCAATTAAAAAAGATGATATTGTGGCATTTGATACTGAAACTACTTCAACAGTTTCAAGATTGGCTAAAATAGTTGGATTTTCTTTTTGTTTTAAAGAAGAGGAAGCTTATTATGTTCCAATAAATCATTTTTATTTGGGAGTAGGAGAGCAAATTGGCTTTGAAGATGCAAAAGAAGCTATAAGAAAACTTTTTACTTTTAAAATAGTAGGGCAAAATTTAAAGTATGATTTAAATATACTTTTGCAAAATTTTAATATTAAAATAGATACTTTAGAAGCTGATACAATGATAGAAGCTTGGCTTTTAGACCCATCAAATAGTGTAGGGCTTGATAAATTATCCAAAAGATATTTTGGCCATGACATGGTTAAATTTAAAGATGTTGTAAAAAAAGGTGAAAATTTTAGTTCAGTTGATTTGAATGAAGCAACTTTATATGCCAGTGAAGATGCTTGGATGACTTATAAATTGTTTTTTCTTTTTAAAAACAAACTCGAAGAGGAATTAAAAAAAGAAGCTAAAGATGTTGAATATCCTTTTATAATAACACTTTTGTCTATGGAAAATGAAGGCATTAAAGTAAGTGTTGATTTTTTGGAAAAACTTTTGGAAAAAGCAAATAAAACTATAGAAAATTTGACAAAAGATATATTTTTTTTAACTCAAAGTGAATTTAACATTAATTCTACCAAACAATTAGGAGAAATACTTTTTGAAAAATTAAAGCTTAAAAAAGGTAAAAAAACAAAAACAGGATATAGCACAAATGAAAAAGTATTAAATTTATTGAAAAATGAACATCCTGTTGTAGAAAAAATTTTAGATTATAGAGAAAGTTTTAAACTTAGAAGCACATATATAGAGCCTCTTTTGAAACTTGCAAAAATAGATAAAAAAAATAGAATTTATACCTCTTTTTTGCAAACTGGAACAGCAACAGGAAGGCTAAGTAGTAAAAATCCAAATTTACAAAATATTCCAGTTAGAAGTGAATTGGGTAGAGAAATAAGAGAAGCATTTATTGCAAAAGAGAATTATTCTTTAATCAGCTTGGATTATTCGCAAATGGAGCTTAGGCTATTGGCTCATTTTAGTAAAGATGAAGCATTGATGGAGGCATTTTTAGAAAATAAAGATATTCACCTTGAAACTGCTATAAAAATTTTTGGTCAAAAAGAAGCCAAAGAGAAAAGAAATATTGCAAAAAGTATAAATTTTGGTTTGCTTTACGGCATGGGGAGTAGAAAATTGGCTGAAACAATAGGAGTTACTCCAAAAGAAGCTAAAAAATATATAGAAAGTTATTTTCAAAGTTTTCCTACGGTTCAATCATATCTTGAAAGTATTATTGATTTTTCTAAAAAAGAGGGGTTTGTTAAAACTTTACTCGGTAGAAAAAGATATTTTAATTATAGTGAAGCTAATGCATTTATAAAAGCATCTTATGAGAGAGAAGCGGTTAATACGGTGTTTCAAGGCAGTGTGGCAGATCTTATTAAACTATCAATGAATAAATTGTATAAAGAAATGAAAAATAGCGAAAACAAAATGTTACTTCAAATTCATGATGAATTAATATTTGAAGTTAAAAATAGTGAAATAGAAAATTTTACTGTTTTTGCTAAAGATATTATGGAAAATATTTATAAATTAAATATACCATTAAAATGCAGTGTCAATATCGGTAAGAATTGGGGAGAATTAAAATAAATAATATCTTCTCTCCCCAAAAACAAATAATCAAACTTGAAATTCATTTAATTTTTCATTTAATTTTATTGTATGATTTGTTAATTGTGTTGATTTGGTATTTAATTTTTGAGTAATATCATTATTAAATTTCGCACAAGTAAGAATATAATCTATTTTTGCAATAATATCTTCCACATCTTTTGTTAAATTATTTGTTATTTTAGATGATTGTGTAGAAGTTGTTGATGCTTTATTCATAGTTTTTTGAGTGTGTAAAATATCTTCTTTTACATTATTCGATGTTTCCACTAATTTTTCAACAAATTTATAATTTGTTTTCATTTGATCACTTGCATCTGAAACTCCTTGAACCATAACACTAATAGTTGTATCTATTTCATTTAAAGATAATTGTGTTCGTTCGGCCAATTTTCTAACTTCATCAGCAACAACCGCAAAACCTCTTCCATATTCTCCAGCTCTTGCTGCTTCAATAGCGGCATTTAAAGCTAATAAATTTGTTTGATCTGCTATGTCATTGATAACTTCAAGAACATTTTTAACATTTTTCATTTCTTCCGTTAATTGTGATAATTTTTCAGAATTTTCAGCTTCTATTTGTGAAGCTTCGTTGATATTTTGCACCAAGTGTTTAATTTTGTCTGTTGCTGTGTTTAGTTCATTTGATGCTATAGAAATATCGCTACTTGCTTTTTCTGAATTGGAAGTCGCATTTCCCAGTTCTGTTTTGACTTTATCTCCTATTTTTTTTGTTTCTTCGACAGCATTAAATTGTTCTGTAATTTTTTCTTTAATTTCAGAAGAAATTTGATAAAATTCTTCAGTTGCTTGTTTGTTTTCATTAGAATTATTTTTTACTGCATTGATTGTGTCATGAATTTTAGATATGAAATTATTAATATTTTTGGAAAGATATGAAATTTCATCATCTGAAGTAATGGCTATTCTCTTTCTTAAATCACCGCTTTCGTTTGCCAAATCTATACTCATATTACTTAATGCATCAACAGGATTTGTAATGCTTTTGACTAAAACATATGTAAAAATAATAAAAAATATCAATCCTAAAATAGACCCTATTATTAAAATTGATTTGTAAAGATTTAAATATTGTAGTAAAGTGTCATGATTTAAAGAATATTTTTTATTTAAATCATTAAAAAGGTATAAAACCAAAATAATATTTGACATAAAACCACAAAAAGTTGCACCAACGAGAATCCAACCTTTTGTTTTGATACTAATTTTGCTTAAAAATGACATGAAATATCCTTTAAATATCTTTTTTATTAATTAGAATTTGAATATCATTTTCAAATTCTTGTAATGATCTTTCTCCGATATATATTTTTTGTGCTTTTCCTTGTTTGTCAAAAATAATTGCATAAGGTATTATGCTCTTCCAATTTGTTCTATAAATTATATATTTTAGAAAATTATCTACATTTGGATCTGTTAAATTTATTATTGGATAATTTATACCTTCCTCTTTTTTAAATTTTTTTAAATCAACATTGTTTGTTCTTGTTTGAACTTGAAAAGCTATGATTTGTAAATTTTTTTTGAATTTTTTTTGAAGAGCAATCAACTCTGGTATTTCATCAAGACAAGGAGGACACATATTGCCAAAAAAATCAAGTAAAACTACTTTATTTTTTGAATTTTTTAATTTAATACCTTCAATATTTGCATTTAAAACAATTTTTTGATTGTTTAAAGATTTAAAAGTAAACTTTTGTATCTCAGATGCAGCTGCATTTGCATAAGATGCTCCAAGCATCAACAGTGAGAGAATTGTTATAACAATTTTTTTAATGTTCATTCTTTATCCTTTTGTGAACCAATTTTTAATTTTATCAAAAACGCTTTCAAATTTTTCATTTTTTAAATTACTTTCATATCCAAAAGAATCTTGCAGTTTTTTTAACAACTCTTTTTGTTTGCTATTTATTTTCTTAGGATATATAATTTGAATTTGAACTATCAAATTTCCTTCTCTTTTTGTATGAACATTTTTAACACCTTTTCTTTTAAAAGTAAATTGTTGTTTATCATTTGTTCCAACAGGAAGTTTTAATTCATCTTTTCCTTTTAATGTAGGAATTGTAATAGTTTCTCCAAGAGCTGCTTGAGTAAAAAAGATAGGAACTTCTATATAAATATCATCATTATGTCGGACAAAGTGTTCATCTTCTTTCACTAAAACTCTGACATATAAATCACCCTTTTCTCCATTGCTGTTTATATTTCCTTTTCCAGTTATTCTGATTTGATTGTTATTATCAATTCCTTCAGGAATATCAACAGTAACTTTTGCATTATCTTCTACAAAGCCTTTTCCATTGCATTTTGGGCATTTGTTTTTGATAACTTTACCACTTCCGTTACAAACATCGCAAGGTTGAGAAAAAGTCATAAATCCTTGTCTATAATAAACTTGTCCTTTTCCACCACAAGCACTACATGTTTCTGTTTTTTTATCCAAAGATCCTGTGCCTTCACAAGCTTCGCAAGGTTTTTTATAAGTATAATTTATCTCTTTTTTGCATCCAAAAATAGCTTCGTTAAACTCCAATGTTATAGTTGTTTCAATATCTAACGGATATTTGTTTTGTTTTCTTTGTCTGCTTCTACCGAATCCACCTCCAAAACCTCCTCCAAATACAGATTCAAATATTGAGCTTAAATCATCCATAATGTCTTCACTATTCATGTCTGAATAATGACTAAAACCTTGAGAATCCAAACCGCTTTTACCATATCTATCATAAATACTTCGTTTCTTTTCATCTCCTAAAGCTTGATAAGCTTCATTAACCAATTTGAATTTTTCTTCTGCTTCTTTATCTCCTTGGTTTCTATCAGGATGATATTTAAGAGCCAATTTTCTATATGCTTTTTTTATTTCATCTTTATTTGCATCTCTTGATATTTCTAAAACTTCATAATAATCTATTTCCAATTTTATACACCTTTTTTAAATATGAAAATATTATTATACTTTAAAATAGTTTTAATATTTATTAAAATTTAAAATTGTATAATTATCTTCATGAAAAAATATGAACTTAAAAAATTTGATAATTTAGTAAATGCATTAAATACCCTGCCTACGGTTGGAAAAAAATCAGCTTTAAGATTTGCTTATCACATGGTTATTAAAGATAATTTTTCAGCTTTGAAAATTTCCCATGCTATCGAAGAAGCTGTTTCTTCAATAAAAAAATGTAAAAAATGCGGAGCTTTAAGCGAAGATGAAATATGTCCATTATGTAGTGACGAAAGCAGAGATATATCAAAATTATGTATCGTTGAAACTGCAAAAGATATTTTTGTTATAGAGGATAATACAGAATTTAATGGAAGATATTTTGTTTTAGAAGAACTTGAAAAATTGAATATTGAAAAATTAAATAGTATGATAAAAGATGGAGTAAAAGAAGTTATTTTTGCATTAACTCCATCATTATCTAATGAAGCAATAATATTTTTCTTAGAAGACAAGTTGAAAGAATTTGATTTATCTTTTACAAAAATAGCTCAAGGTGTGCCAACGGGAATACATTTGGAAAATGTTGATATGCTTTCTTTGTCAAAAGCAATAGAACTTAGAGTAAAAACTTAAAGGCATATTTCATTGGTTTTTCGATTACATTTTTTGGATATTTAAAATCAAAAAAGATTTCAAATGCCAAAACAGCTTGATATAAAAGCATATCAGAGCCATCTTTTATAATAAGATTGTGTTTTTTTGCTAAAGACAAAAAGGGTGTTTGTTTGTTATAAATAACATCAATGGCATATTTTGCATTTAAAAATAGTTTATCCAAAACATCTTTTTTTATCGGTAAAAGTAAATCATTTAAACCTGCTGAAGTAGTATTTATTATCATGTCATATTGAGTTGGAATAAAATTATCCCAATAATAACACTCGAAATTATTTTTTATAAAAAAATCCAATCTTTTTTGACTTCTGTTTAATAATGTAATCTTATACCCTTTTTGTTTAAGAATAAAAGAGATAGCTTTTGCCGTCCCTCCTGCCCCTAAAATAAGTATATTTTTAATATTCTTATACGACTTGATGCTTTCATAAAAGCCAGGTGCATCCGTATTGAAACCAATTAATTTATTATTTTTTTTTATAATAGTATTGACTGCTTGTATATTTTGTGCAATTCCTTCAACTTCGTCACACAAATTATAAGCATTTTCTTTGAAAGGAACTGTTATGTTTGCTCCTGTTAATTTTAGATTTAAAAATTTTTTTTTAAGATCATTGCCATTTTCAAGTAAAGTTCGACCATAACATCCGTCTATTTGTAAAGTTTTTATTGTATAATTGTGAATAAGAGGAGATATGGAATGGGATATCGGATTGCCAAAAATAGTAAAATATTTACTCATTTAAGTCATCCAATGAACTCATCAAAGCTTGGAGTTTATTTTGCACTTCGAGATATTCAAGTTCTTTTTTGCTATCGGCTACTATACCTGCTCCTGCTTGAAAGACTATTTTTTCATCATCAAGATATGAAGTTCTGATTGAAATTGCACTATCCATATTTCCATCAAAACCAAAATATCCTATAACTCCACTATAATAACTTCGTTTAACACCTTCAAATTCAGCTATTAATTCCATTGCTCTTATTTTTGGAGTTCCTGTTACTGTTCCTGCTGTAAAAGTTGCATTAAAAAGATCAAACATATCATATTTTTCATCTAAAACACCTTCTACATCACTTACCATATGCATAACATGAGAGTATTTTTCAACTCTCATCATGTCTTTTACTTTAACACTTCCAGCTTTGGCTACTTTTCCAACATCATTTCTACCAAGATCTATCAACATTAAATGTTCAGCTTTTTCTTTTTCATCATTTAACATTTCGTTTTCAAGTTCTAAATCCCTTAAATAATTTCCACCTCTTTTTCTTGTTCCTGCTATAGGCCTTAAAAGAATATGACCATCTTTTAAAGTTATCATAACTTCAGGAGAGCTTCCTATGATGGAAAAATCTTTATAATCGAGAAGATACATATAAGGAGATGGATTTTTACTTCTTAAAACTCTGTAAAAACTTAATTTATCTATTTTTGCATATTGGGTATATCTATTTGATAAAACTATTTGAAATATATCACCACTTTTTATCATCTCTTTCGCATTTGTAATCATATTGAAAAATTTTTCTTTTGAAAATTCAAACTTACCTTTTGATTTGTCTATATGGGATTTTTGAAGTTTAAAAGGAGTAAAAGGTTGAAAAATTTTATTGATAATTTCATTGAAATATTGAGATTTGTTATTTATTTCGCTTATTAAGGTTAATTTTTTTGTTTTATGGGAAAGTGCTATCGTGATTTTTGGACGAATCAATTCAATATCAGGAATATTCAATTCATCTTTTAAAGAATTCATGCTGTTTATCAATTTAGGTTCAAAAATTTTTGCAGTGTCATATCCCATATATCCTATAAAACCATCTATAAAACCAACATTTGCTTCTTTTGATAATTTTTTATATTTATCAATATCGATTTTTTTATAATATTCTTTCAAGAAAGCAAAAGGATTTTTTTCTATTTCCTTTTGTTCTCCTTTTTGATTTGTAAAAATACTTTTACCATTTTTGTGACTTATTCTTTCTCTATCGCCTATAAAAATAAAAGAAAAATTTCCATCATTTGTGCTGATAGCACTTTCAAAAAAAAGTATAATTTCATTTTTATATAACTCTTTTATATTTTTATAAATTGATATAGGAGTTAATTGATCATATAAAATAGTTTTATATTCAATCATATTTCATTATCTTATAATATACATAAAAGCAGCTTTATTAATATTTTTTTTGATTTTAATTAATGCTTTTTTTGCTTCTGTTCTATTTTTATATGGACCTATCAATGTTTTTACAACCTTTTTGCCTCCTATTTTTGTATTATACAGTCTATAATGATATCCAAGTTTTTTAATTTTTAGTAAATATTTTTTATTAGGTTTAAATCTATAATTTACTCCAACTTGTATATAGATATTGTTTTTAAAAAATTCTTGTTTTGTTTTGGAATTTTTTTTGGCTATTTTTTTTGTTGTTTTTAAAATTTTTGTTTCTATTGGTTCGATTGTTTTATTTTCTTCGGTTGGTTGAAGATTTTTTTTAGCAACTTGTGTATTAATATTCTCTTTTTGTTCTTTCTTTTTTAATTTTTCAACCATAGCATTAAAGTTATTTTCTTTGCTAGTATTTTCTTCGACAATAGGAACTTGTTTAAAAAGATCATCTTTTTGTTTTGTATTAACTGTTGTTGGCTCTGGAGGCAAAACCATATTTAATTTATTTGTTTTTGTTTCAGATTTGTTAAATATTTTCATTCCAATCAATACAAGCAAAAACAAAAGAATTAATGCTATAACTAATAAAAGAATTTTTTTCTTTTTAGAGGCATTGTTTTTGTTTTTATCTAATAATATATCACTCAATTCATTTTTTTCTTCCATAAAATACTCCTTATATGTTTTACATATGTTTTGACCAAGAAGATCCTCTTTCTTTTTTATAAACCTCATAAGGTAAAATAAGAATATTAAAATCTCTTGGTATATTTGGGTCAGGAAACATTTTCCATTGCACAGGCATTTTTTGTTGCAGTTTTGCAGACAATAATTTTGCTAATTGATAAGCTTCTTGCAAAGCTGTATGACCTTTATGAATATAAAGATGCAAATGTCCTTCAGTTTTAGTTTTATATGCTGTAAAGTTAATATATCCTTCTTCTCTTAACATAAGTTGTGCTCTATGCCAAAATCTTTCAGGATTTCTTCCATTATAATCAAAAACGATATTTTCTACTATATCTCTATCTGAAATCAAAGAGTGAGCTACTGTTATTTTTTTTTCCTCATGTTCATTCATAACAGACAAAGTAAGAGTTTTATCTATTTTTTCAAATTTATCAAAAAATGTTTTACCTTTGTAAGTTATTTTATTTACAACTCGATCTCTTTTTATATAGTAAAATTTTTTGATCATTTTTATAAGAGTTATATCGGTATTATACATATATTATCCTTTAATAAGTAGGTCTATCATATATAATAAAATTTTTAGCCAAATTTTTTAATTCTTCTTTTATTGAATTTTGCAATTGACTGTTTTCTATATCATCCAAAACATCAGCAATTTTATTCGCGATTATTTTAAATTCTTTTTCTTTCATTCCTCTACTTGTAAGAGCTGCAGATCCTATCCTAATACCACTTGTTACAAAAGGACTTCTTGTTTCTCCTGGAACAGTGTTTTTATTGACTGTTATTCCTGCATTTCCAAGAGCCAAGTCAGCATCTTTTCCACTAAAATTTTTATCTAAAAATGATACCAATATCAAATGATTATCTGTTCCTCCGCTGACGATATTATATCCTCTTTTCAATAAAATTTCAGCTAAAATTTTAGTGTTTGCTTTTACTTGTTTGGCATATTCCTTCCAACTTGGTTTAAGATTTTCTCCAAATCCAACAGCCTTTGCGGCAACAACATGAACTAAAGGTCCTCCTTGGATGCCAGGAAAAATAGCACTATTAATTTTTTTAGCAATCTCTTCATCATTGCTTAAAATAAGTCCTCCTCTAGGTCCTCTTAAAGTTTTATGGGTTGTAGTTGTAACTACATGACAATGAGGAAAAGGATTTGGATGTTCCCCTGCTACTACAAGACCTGCTATATGAGCAACATCAGCAAAAAGATAAGCTCCTACTTCATCTGCTATTTCTCTAAATTTTGCAAAATTAATTTCTCTTGGATATGCACTTGCTCCGCAAATTATAATTTTTGGTTTTACAATATTTGCTATTTTTTTTACTTCATTATAATCTATAAAGCCTTCATCATTTACACCATAAAAAAAGCTTGAATAAGTTTTACCAGAACTGCTTACTTTTGATCCATGTGTTAAATGTCCTCCCTGACTTAAATCCATTCCAAGTATTTTATCATAAGGCTTTAAAAGTGCTTGATAGACAGCTTGATTTGCTTGAGAACCTGAATTTGGTTGGACATTTGCAAATTTACATCCAAAAAGTTTACAGGCACGATCTATTGCTAATTGCTCAACTTTATCGGCATATTCACAGCCACCATAATATCTTTTATTTGGATAACCTTCTGCATATTTGTTTGTAAAAACACTTCCCATGGCTTCCATAACAGAAGGACTTGTAAAATTTTCACTAGCAATCATTTCAAGATGTTCGCTTTGTCTTTTAAGCTCTTTTTCGCATAATTCGTATATTAATGGATCTGTATCTTTTAAAAAACTCATTTTTTTTCCTTATTATTATTTTTATTTTCAAGTGGTCTCATTGCTGGAAACAAAATAACATCTCTAATGGAGTGCTGATTTGTTAAAAGCATAACAAGTCTGTCTATTCCTATTCCTTCACCAGCAGTAGGAGGCATAGCATAACCTAATGCTTTTACATAATCTTCATCCATTTCATGTGCTTCATCATCTCCAGCATTTTTTGCATCTATTTGTCCTTTAAATCTTTCATATTGATCTAAAGGATCATTTAGCTCATTAAAACCGTTTGCTATCTCTTTTCCTGCACAAAATAGTTCAAATCTTTCTGCTATATTTGGGTTTTCATCACTTCTCCTTGAAAGAGGACTTATTTCAATAGGAAAATCCATTATAAAAGTAGGATTGATAAGTTTTTCTTCAACAAAATTATCAAAAAGTTCTGCTTTTAAATGTCCTATATCGCTTTTTTCATTTACTTTTATATTGTTTTGTTTGAAAAAATCTAAGATTTTTTCTTTATTATTGATAATATTTTTATCTATTTTTCCTATTTCTATCAAAGCATCATCATATTTTATTTTTGCAAAAGGTGCCTTAAAATCAATTTCAATATCGCCATAAGGTAATTTTTGAGGAAGATTTAATTTGTTTAATAGATACAAAAATAATTCTTCACTCAAATGCATTAAATCTTTATAATTATGATAAGCCCAATAAAATTCTATCATGGTAAATTCAGGATTGTGAGTAAGATCCATTCCTTCATTTCTGAAGTTTCTATTTATTTCAAAAACAGATTCAAATCCTCCTACAACCAATCTTTTTAAATAAAGTTCCGGAGCAATTCTAAGATATCTTTCAACTCCCAAAGCATTATGATAAGTTACAAATGGTTTAGCATTTGCTCCTCCGGCGATTGGATGCATCATAGGTGTTTCAACTTCTAAAAAGTTTTTATTTTCAAAAAAATTTCTAATAGCACTTATGATATTACTTTTTGTTTTAAAAACTTTTTTCACATCCTCGTTCATTATCAAATCAAGATATCTTTGTCTATATCTGAGTTCTTTATCGTTAAGTCCATGAAATTTTTCTGGCAATGGTGTTATGGCTTTTGTAACGAGTTCTAAACTCTTTGCATGCAGTGTTAATTCTCCAGTTTTTGTAACAAAAGGAAAACCGCATACCTTTATAATGTCTCCAACTTCAATATATTTTTTTACATCTTTAAACCAATCAACCCCCAAAGCATCTCTATTGATATAAATTTGTAAAGTTCCCTCGCTATCTTCTATCTTTAAAAATGCAGCCTTGCCCATCAACCTTAGAAATTTAATTCTTCCTGCTATGCAACCATTTTTTTCTTCATCTCTTTTAGTTTCTAATTCTTCAACATAATGGTATGTATTTATAAAATCTTGTGTGCTTAACTCTTTATTTATATTATGAGGATAAGGATTTATTCCTTTTTCTTTTAACTCATTTGCTTTTTGAACTCTTCGAAGTTCATATTCATTTAATTCCAATTTTTTTTTCCTTTAATTTATTTCTACATTTTTTGCAGATTCCATGAAGTTGTAAAATATGACTTGTAATTAAAAAACCATATTTTGTAGCTATTTCATCTTGTTTTTTTTCTATATCTTTGTCTTCAAATTCTATAATAGAACCACACATATCACATATCAAATGATCATGATGAGGTTTTATAGCCAATTCGTATTTTTTACCAGATTGCCCAAAAGATATTGATGTTACTATTTTAAATTTTTCTAAAATATTTAAAGTTCTATAAACAGTTGCTATTCCAATATTTAATTTAGGATAATTATGCTTTATATTGTCTTGCAGTTCTTCTGGTGTAAAATGTTTTTTATTTTTATATAATGTTTTTAAAATCATTTCTCTTTGAGCAGTGTATTTTAAATTTTGATTTTTTAATATTTCTTTAAATTTTACTAACAGTTGCTCATAATTTTTGCTTGACATATTTATCCTATTTATTTAAAGTTTTATTTTTATCTAAAGGTATAACTGTCTGTATTTTTTTTACTGTTTTATTGAGATCGAGTTTTAATATATAATTTCCTGTTTCAATAAGATATGGGTATGATTTTGAATTTTTTAATTTTGAATCAAGATTGTTTTTGAAAAAGGTAATGTTTCTTAATGCAAAAATTATTATTGAAAAAAGCAAAAATATTTTAGCTGATCCTATGATAAAACCTGATATTCTATTGACTAATCCTAAACCGCTAAGAGAAACAAGTTTGGTAAAAATATAACCTGTCAATAAAGATAGTAACCAAAAAAGTAATAAAATTACTAAAAATCCTATCAAATAAATAGAAGCTTTATTGTTTATATGATAAACATTTGAATTAATGAAGTTACCAGTTTTGTCAGCATATCTAGAAGCTAAAAATATACCACCAATAATACCGATTAAACCAAATACTTCTTTGATTAATCCATTCAAAAGCCCTTTGATTCCAAAAATTAAAAGTAAAACAATTAAGCTTAAATCAAAATAAGATACATTTCCCATTAAACTTCCACTTCAATTCTATCTTTACCGGAATTTTTGGCTCTATATAAAGCTGAATCCACTCTTTCAATAATCGAGTCTAAAGTATCTCCTTTTTTATGGGAAGTAATGCCTCCGCTTAATGTGATTCTTATGGTGCTACTTTTGTATAAAAGTTTACTTTTTCTCATTGTTTCTAAAATTCTATCTCCTATTTTTTTTGCTTGTTCTATATCAATTCTGTTTAAGACTATAAAAAATTCTTCTCCACCAAATCTATATACTTTAACTTCATTTCTGAGTGAATTTTTGAGTATTTTGCCCAAATAAATAAGAGTTTTATCTCCGGCAATATGACCATAAGTATCATTAACTTTTTTAAAATCATCCAAATCAAACATCATAACAGTTAAATCTAATTTTTTATCTAATCCGCAATTTAAAATATCTCCTAAATCTTTTATTAGTGCTCTTTTATTAAATACTTTAGTGAGAGGATCTATGTTTGATTCTTTTTCAAGTTTAATTATTTCTTCTTGAAGTTTCATGATGGTATCATCTGCTTCTTTTAGAGTGTTTTGTAATGTTTTATGAAAACCATTAAAACTTTCTAAAATTTTTGTTCCATCGAAATTTTCTATCTCTTTGCTTAAATTATTTAAATCAATAGAACTTTTATTGGATATTTTTTTAATATCTTCATTTGTTTTGCTAAATTTATTTATTGACTCTTTTGCAATTTTATAACATGTATCTGTAATATCGTTGTCATTATTGTTTGGTATGGCATCTATAAGATAACTATTTTTTTCCAAATAAACAATTGTTTTATCTTTGTCTTTTAAAAAATCTTTAAAAGAATCTTGGTAATATTTAGGATATGGTGGAATATTTAATTCTTCCAATCTTTTAAAAGCTTTTTTCCCTATGTTTTTAATAAAATCATTCAATTCATTATTATCCATTTTATTTTCCTTAGTAATTAACCCCTATTAAATTTGCCAATTCTTGAGGTTGTGTTGAAAATCTTAAAGCCACATTTTTATCTATAGTTTTATTTCTTATCGCTTCAACCATTGATTGAGTCTGTGTTCTCATTCCTGTTTTCATTTGATTTAATTGCATTTGGGAATATATTTGATGGATTTTATTTTCTCTGATTAAGTTTGAAATTGCAGAATTATTAAGTAATAATTCAAGAATTGCTATCCTACCGCTTCCTATTTTAGGTAATAAACTTTGAGATATAATAGCCGACAAAGAAGTTGAAAGCATTGTTCTTACTTGAATTTGTTCTCCTCCTTCAAAACTATCCACTATCCTGTTTATTGTTTGAACTGCAGAGTTTGTATGCAAAGTGGCAAATACCAAATGACCTGTTTCTGCTGCTGTTATAGCAGTTGAAATTGTTTCTCTGTCTCTCATTTCACCCACAAGCACAACATCTGGATCTTCTCTTAATGAAAATTTTAATCCATTTGCAAAACTAAAAGTATCTACTCCTACATTTCTATGTGAAAAAAGTGATTTTTTGTTTTGATGAATAAATTCTACAGGATCTTCTATCGTTATAATATGTTTTTCTTCTGTTAAATTTATTTCATTTAACATGGCTGCTAATGTTGTTGATTTTCCACTTCCTGTTGGTCCTGTTACTAAAATCAATCCTTTCTCTTTTTTGACAAGATCTTTGAATATTTGAGGTAATTTTAATTCGTCAATAGACGGCACATCCATAGGAATTGTTCTAAAAGCAGCAGCAACTTCCCCATTCATGGTATAATAATAGTTTGCTCTAAATCTTCCAATGTTTGGAAGTTCTATAGCAAAATCAAGTTCTTTGTTTTCTTCTAAATTCTTTTTTTGTTTATCAGTTAAAATAGAATAACACATAGTTTCAATAGTTTGTCCATTTAATTTTGGAAGATCAAGAGGGGTTAATTTGCCATCAATTCTTATTTGAGGCTCACTTCTGCTTACCAAATGAAGATCAGATGCTTTGTATTCGCTTATGCTTTTTAAAAGAGTTCTAATATCAATAATTGCCATGATAAATCCTTATTCTATTATTTTTGGCACTGCAAAAAAGTTATCTTCTTTTTTTGGTGCATTTTTTAATATAATTTCTATAATTTCTGGATTTTTACTAGGTAAATCTTCTCTAAAAGGAGTTCCTCCATTTAAAGTTGCAAAAGAAGCATCTTTATTTGTTAAATCCAATTCACTTAAATTTTCAACAAAATTAACTATTTCACTAAGATTTTTAATCATTTCTTCTTTTTTTTCATCTTTTATCTCAATCATAGATAATTTTTCCAGTTTTTCTAATAAAACTTCATTAATCTTCATATTTTTACCTCAAAACAATAATTATGTATTATAGCAAAACAAAATTAAACTTAAATTATATATTTTTTATATTAATATAGTTTGCCATAAACCGAGTTTAATTTTAAATGTGATAATATGTTATAAAATTTTTAAAGGATTTTCCTTGAGTGTAAAAGATGATTTAAAAGCTATCAAAGAAGAGTTGAATACAGAAGAACAATTTTTGGAAGGTATGATAAGGGCGGAAAGATTTTATAAAAGATATAAAAAGCCTATTTGGATTATTACAGCAATCGTGATAATTTTATTTGTCGGATATAGTGTAAAAACATATATTGATGAAAATAATCTAAAAATAGCAAACACTGCATATCTCAAATTGATGCAAAACCCAAATGATAAACAAGCTTTAAAAACTTTAAAAAATAAAAATATTAAACTTTATGATGCTTATGAATTTCAAATAGCTTCAAAAACAAACAATAAGCAACTTTTGAAAGAAGTTACTAAACAATCCAATGATAAAATTTTAAAAGATTTGGCTCAATATCAGCTTGCATCTATAGATAAAAGTCAAAAAGAGATAGAGACATATATTAATAATTCAAAAATTGGACTACTTAGAAATATGGCACTATTGGAAGATGCTTTTTTGCTTTTAAAAAATAAGAAAGTAGATCAAGCAAAAATCAAATTGTCTCTTATAGAGATTGATTCTCCTCTTGATAATATAGCTAAAAATTTAGAACATTTTTCAAAATAATAAAGGATAATAATAAATGATAAAAATAATAAAAGTTTTCGTTTTTTGCATAGTTTTCATTTTGTTTTCAGGCTGTTCGTCCAAGTCAATTTACGAACCAAATAGAGTAGTTGGTATTGTGGATTATGATGGAAAACTTCCTGCAAAAATAGTTGATGTTACAAGAAGTGGTGCAACTCTTGAAAATGGGCAGGTTATTGTTAGAAAATATGGTTTATTAAAAGCAAAAATACCAAAAAATTATAGATTTTTATCTTTTGAGAATAAAAAAATAATTTCAACTTCTCCGACAGGAAATTTGGAGATTGAAACTTTAAAAGAGAAAAATATATTTTCATATAATTTTAAAAATATTATTGCAAGTGCAAAATTAAATAAAAATATTTTAGCTCTGGTTTTTGCTAATAACTCTATCGAGCTTTTTAATATAAAACAAAAAAAAATACTTTTTGAAAAAAAATTAGATAATATTTATGCGGTTGATGCTAGAATTGCAAATCCATATTTTTTAGGAACATTAGTAGTTTTTCCAACACTTGACGGAAGACTTGTTATTGTAGATACAAATACGAATAAAGTGATAAAAGATATTGTTGTAAGTTCTAAAAAATATTTTAATAATGTAATATTTTTAAATGTTTTAGATAATAGACTTGTAGCTGCAACACAAAATAGAATAATCTCTATAGACCCTAAAAATGTTTATTTTATGAATGTAGGTGTTAAAGATATTATATTTTTAGGCGAAAGAATATTTATTTTTACAAAAGATGGAAGAATTATTCTAAGTTCATCTACTTTACAAAATTTAAAAGAAAGAAAATTTAAATTTGCAAATTTTTCTGCGGCTATTTATGGGAATTTTATTTATGCTATAGAAAAATCTGGTTATTTGATAGCAGTTGATAAAAATCTAATTACGGCGAATGTATATCAGCTTCCTGGTCCAATAAATGATTTAATGTTTACCACTGGTAAGACTTTATATTATAATAATGAATATTTTAAATTGAATATTAAATAATATTTTTTATGTCTAGAAGTTTAGAAGCTTTTATAGAATACATTACCATTGTAAAAGGATTAGGAAAAAAAAGTATAGAAGCCTATCGATCTGATTTGGTTGATTTTGAAACTTTTTTAAAAAAAGATTTGATTAAAGTAAATTTGGATGATATACTTGGCTTTTTGGAAAAATGGACAAATAGAAATACAATTAATAGAAAACTTTCTAGTATAAATTCTTTTTTAAAATTTTGCATGAAAGAGGATTTTATAGATAATATGCCTGTTTTAAAACAGTTTAAAACATCAAAAAAATTGCCTGTCCTTTTGGAAAATGATGAGATAATGCAATCTCTAAAGCATATAAAAAAAGATAATTGGATAAAATATAGAGATTATGCTTTTATACTTTTTTTATATGCAACTGGAACTAGAGTAAGTGAAGCGATTGAAATAAAAAAAGATGATATAGATAATAGTTGGTTAAAAATAAGAAGTGCCAAAGGAGATAAACAAAGAATAGTTCCGATAGCGCAAATAGCTCTTTTGTCTTTAAATGAATATTTAAACAAAAGAGAGAAAAAAAGTGAATATATTTGGATAAATTACAAAGGTCAGAAGATGAGCAGAATAACAGCTTTTAAAATAACTAAAAAATATCTTAATGTTTCTCCTCATGTATTAAGGCATTCGTATGCCACTTCTTTGATTTTAGGGGGAGCAGATTTGAGAGTTGTTCAAGAATTATTGGGGCATTCTTCCATTTTGACCACTCAAATATATACCCATATAGAACAAAAAAACTTAGAACAAACTGTAAGAAAATATCATCCTTTATCTAAAGGATTTTTATGAAAAATATAGTAGAATTTTTACATGACAAGGGATATCTTTTTAAAAAATTACACAAAATAGACAATCAGCTTTTGAATACTAAAAAAAAGATAGAAATATATGAAGGGGTGGATTTAAAATCAAATTATGTAGCAATATTTTATATTTTATCAAAAAGTAGATTTATTTTAAAAAATACACAAGAAATTTTTTCTCTTTATGAAAAACTTATCAAAGCAAGAGAACATAATTTTAAAAAAAGAGTTTTGATTTTAAATTCTTTGATTTGCTCTAAATCAAAAATATTATTAAAAGAAAATAAATGGAAAACATATGTTACTTTGTGATATAGGAAATACTAACATACATTTTTATAAAAATGGAGTTATTTGGAAAAAAAAAGCTAACATCAAAAATATTAATTTAATTGATGAAAAATTTTACTATATAAATGTAAATGAAAAATTAAAAAATGTTTTAAAATTGAATAAATTGGCGATAAATATAGAAGCTTATTTTCATTTGGATACTGCATACAGGGGTATGGGGATAGATAGAATTGCATCTTGTTATGCTATTGATAATGGTATAATTGTTGATGCAGGTAGTGCTGTAACTGTTGATATAATGTCAGGAGGAATACATCTTGGAGGATATATAATGCCAGGACTTTTATCTTTGCAAAATGCTTTTGAAGCTATTTCCCCCAAATTAAAAATGAATATAAATCCAAATATTTCTTTATGTTCATTGCCTCAAAACAGTTTGGAAGCTATTAGTTATGGTGCTATTAAGCCATTTTTTTTAATGTTCAATGAAACAAAAAAGAATAAAAAGATATACTTTACAGGTGGAGATGGAAAATTTTTTACCAAGTTTTTTAATGACTCTATATATGATGATAGTTTAATTTTCAAAGGTATGTTAAAAGTTATAAAGGATATAAATGCTTAGTGTTGCTTTACCAAAAGGAAGAATTGCGGATGAAACTCTTGGTCTTTTTGAAAATATATTTGAAAAAAAATTTATTTTTGAAGATAGAAAACTTATTTTGAAAGATAAAGATTTTACATTTTTATTAGTTAGAAACCAAGATGTTCCTGTTTATGTTCTTCATCAGGCTGCTGATTTAGGAGTAGTCGGACTTGATGTTTTAAAAGAAAAAGAGCTTGATTTGGTTGATTTATTAGATTTGAATATAGGAAAGTGTAAAGTTTGTGTTGGAATGAAAAATGAAGATCATTTAGATCCTGATAAGCCAAGTATAAAAGTGGCATCAAAAATGGAAAATATTGCAAGAAAACATTTTTCAAGCAAGGCAATAGCAGCTGAAATTATTAAACTTTATGGTTCTATAGAATTAGCCCCTATTGTAGGTATGTGCGATGCCATTGTAGATATAGTGGAAACAGGAACAACAATGAAACAAAATGGCCTTAAAGTTGTTGAAACTATTATGGATTCATCAGCTCATTTAATATCAAACAAAAACAGTTTTATTTCAAAAAAAGAAGAAATCCTTTCTTTATATGAAAGATTGGCTAAAGTTATTCCTGCATAAGGTCAGTTATAAATATTTTTTGCATCAGTTTTATTTAATACATTTGCAAGTTCTTCTTTGCTTGCACTGTAAATATTTTCAAAACTGCCAAAATAAGTAATAAGTTTTTTAACTTTTGCTACCCCTATACCTTTTTTATTTAAAAGTTCTATTTGTTTATCTTGTTTAATCTTTTGTTTTCTGTGAAAATTTATAACAAATCTATGAGCTTCATCTCTTAACATTTGGATAAATTGTAATATTTTATTATGATTTGAAAGAGGCACAAATCCATCGATGGTCCATATTTTATCATTAGTTTTTCCTTTGGCTCTAATGCTCTTAATGCCATTTTTTTCTTTTGAAATTGCTATAATATCCAAATCTACTCCAAAACTTTTTGTTATATCGTAAGCAAGATTTAAAAGTGTTTTGCCTCCGTCTATTACCCACAAATTCGGAGGAGGATTTTTTTCAAAACTTTCGCATCTTTTTACAAGAGTTTCTCTCATTTGAGCATATTCATCATGACTTTTTAAATTATAATGTCTATATCTATTTTTTTGAAAACCATCTTCCCAATAAATACAAGAGCCAACAGGATTAGAGCCTTGCATGTGAGAATTATCATATGCTTCAATTGTCCAAGGGGTATTGTTTAATTTTAAAATTGATTTAACTTGTTTGAGTATAGTTTCATATTTGATTTGAACTTTTTTTAGAGATTCTATGGCATTTTTTTCAGCTAAAATAACTAATTCTCTTTTTGGACCTTTTTGAGGGACTTGAAGCCTGATTTTCATTTTTAATCTTTCTGATAAAAAAAGTTCGACTTCTTTTCTCTCTTCAAAATCATCTTTTAGTAAAATTGTTTTGGCAATAAGAGGCATATCTTTTTTATAAAAATTAATCAAAGTATTTTTATAAATTTCATTTTTACTAAATCCAAAATCATTTTTTAATATTGTGTGATTTAAAGAAACAATTTTTCCATTTCTTACAAAAAGTTTTATCATTACTGCTTTTGTATCTTCTGTTTCAAGAGCAAAAACATCGTAATTTTCATTATTTTTTAAATCTACTTGTGAAAAGATAGTGCTTTGTTTTATTTTTTTAAGTGTATCTCTTATTTTTCCAGCTTCTTCAAAAAGTTCTTTTTGTGCATAAAAATTCATTTTTTTATCCAAAAGAGAAATGAGTATATTTTTGTTTTTTAATGCTTCTAATGCATTTATTATAATTTTATGATATTCTTCTTTACTGATTTTTCCTTCGCAAGGTGCCAAACATTTCCCTATTTGATAAAAAAGACAAGCTTTTTTGTTTTTTAATGAACCTTTTTTCTGAACAAGAGGAAAAAGTTGATATAAAGATTCAAGAATTTCTCTGGATGCTGTCGTGAAAGGACCAAAATATTTAATATTTTTACCTTTTATTATGTTTCTAGTTATTTCAAATCTTGGAAAATCATTATTTAAATCAATATAAATATATGGATAAGTTTTATCATCTCTTAATAAAATATTGTATTTTGGTTTGAGTTGTTTTATTAATGAATTTTCTAAAATCAATGCATCATGTTCATTTGAGACTACTATATAATCCATTGAACAAGTTTCACTAATCATTTTATGTATTCTTGCACTTAATTGTGGAGAAGGGGATAAAGTTGGGGTAAAGCTAAAATAACTTTTTACCCGATTGGCTAAAATTTTAGCTTTACCAACATAAAGGAGTTTACCATTTTTATTAAAATATTGGTAAACTCCTGGACTTTTTGGTAGATTTTTTATCTTATTTATCATAAAGATATTATATCATTATTTTAACTTTTCCTCTAATTTATTTATATTTGAACAAGAAAACTTATATCCAAGATATATAACCAAAGGCCATGTTAAATACCATATGATACCACTTAAATAACTTATTTCCATTTTTAACTCCTTTTAATATGAATCTGGATCTGATTCTACTTCTTTAATAGTGATTTTGTCTTTATTCATAGATCTCCAAGCAAGGATAATATATCCTAAAACAAAAGGAATAAGCAAAGATGCATATGCCATTGCTGATAATCCATAATGGCTACCAGAGCTATTTTCTATAGTTAATGAACTTGATAAATCAGATAACGATGGATAAACAGAAGTATTGTTATATCCTATTAAACAAAAAACAGAAAATATTACTAAAACTGTTCCTATTCCGCTAAACCATATACCTTTTTGACTGTTTTTAAAAAGTGTTGCATAAATAGCATACAAAACAGATATAGTTCCTATTAAAAATATAATTAATATGATAGGATTTGCTAAAAAATTAAGTAAAAATTGATATTTTTCTACTTGAAAAGCTCCATTTTTATAAATCACTCCACTATGCAAAAGAAGCATTATAGCAGTTATAATAAAAAATATAACAAATAATAAACTATCTTTTGCAAGTTGAGTTTTTGTTTTTTCAATTATTGATCTTTCTGCAATAGAGTTTATAAAATACATACCCGCTTGAACTCTAGCAAGAAATACAACAGTTAATCCTAAAATAAAATTAAATGGATTTAAAATAGATTCCAATCCATAATAAGGTGTTGTCCAATGAGATAAATTCATATCATTTCTTACAAAATGACCCCCAGTAAATAATGCTCCTACTGCTACACCTATAAGAAAAATACCTATGCTACCGTTAATATATAAAAATAATTCAAAAACTTTTTCACCTAATACATTGTCTGGTTTTTTTCTATATTCATAAGATACGGCTTGAATAATAAAGCAAAAAAGTATTGCCATCCAAAGATAATAAGCTCCACCAAAACTAACAGAATATATAAGAGGGAATGCTGCAAATAATGCACCTCCAAATAAAACCAATGTAGTAAAAGTAAGTTCCCATTTTCTTCCTAAAAGATTTACAATAACATCTCTTTCCTCTTCGTTTGAAGTTACTTTATAAAGTATAGTTTGTCCTCCTTGCACAAAAGTCATGAAAACCAACAAACCTCCTAATAAAGCTATTATAAACCACCAATATTCTTGTAATTGAAGTAATGATAAATTTTCAAACATTCTATTCTCCTTTTGGACCAAGCGAAATTTGCTTGAACATGATTGATAATTCGGCTATTAACAAACTTGTAAAAAGTATTGCAAAAAGCCAAAAAGTTGTAATTACTGCATTAGTAGATATACTGGAAGTAGCTTTTGCGACAGGTAGCATTCCCTGAACAGCCCAAGGTTGTCGTCCTACTTCTGCTGTAATCCAGCCAAGCTCTCCTGCTAAATATCCTAATGGAATTGAAAGCAAACCTGCCCAAAGAAGCCATTTTTTGTTTTCTATTTTGTTTTTCATTGTGTAATAAAGAGCCAAAATAAACAATATCAAGAACCAAGTTCCTAATAATACCATTATATGAAATGAATAAAATGTAAGTCCAACTGGAGGAATAACTTTTTTAGGATTTGTTAAATATCCATAACCAAAATCTTTATCATATTTTTTAAATTGAGCAAGAGCAGTAGTCGCTTCTACTGTATTGCCAGATTTTTTTGCTTGTTTATATTCTCTCAATGCTGCAATAGCTAATTTACCTTTATTTATTTTACTTTGTGCTGATTCGATATTTTCTTGTAGATTTCCATATACCAAATCATTAATTCCTGGCACAAAAGCATTAGTATTGTGATATGCCAATAAAGACAACATTCCTGGAATCTTAATATCCCAATCAAATTCTTTTTGATTGTCTCCAATTTTTTTATTTGAATTTAATAAACCTATTACAACTAGACCTCTATCTTTTTTACCTTGATACACACCTTCCATAGCGGCTAATTTTGTAGGTTGAGTAAGTGCTACTTGATGAGCTGCATCATCTCCTGCAATTATTAAAAATATAGATGTAATCAATCCAAAAGTTGCTGCAACTATTATACTTCTTTTGGCAAAAAGAACATCTCTTTTTTTGATTAAAAACCATGCACTTATGCCAATAACAAAAAGTGATCCCATAACATAACCACTTCCTACTGTATGTAAAAATTTTGATGATCCATTTGGATTAAATACAATATTCCAAAAGTGGTTCATTTCATATCTACCTGTATCTGGATCGAATGTCATTCCTATTGGATGTTGCATCCATCCGTTTGCTAAAAGTATCCATAGAGCTGAAAGATTAGAACCTATAGCTACCAGCCAAGTTGAAAGTAAATGCATTTTTTTTGAAATTTTATCCCATCCAAAAAACATAACAGCAGCAAATGTTGATTCCATAAAGAATGCCATAAGACCTTCTATGGCCAATGGTGCTCCAAATATATCTCCCACTATCCATGAATAGTTTGACCAGTTTGTTCCGAATTCAAACTCCATGATAATACCTGTTGCCAAACCAATAGCAAAGTTAATTCCAAAAAGAGTCATCCAAAATTTAGTAATTTTTTTCCACTCTTCATCTTTTGTTTTTACATAAATAGTTTCCATAATGGCTACTATAAATGATAGCCCTAGTGTCAATGGCACGAAAAGCCAATGATACAAAGCTGTAAGAGCAAATTGTGCTCTCGACCAGTCAACTAAATGTTCCATATTTCCTCCTTATTTAATTGATACATATTTCCTCCTTATTTAGTTTGTTTAATTTGTGTAAGATTATTTATAATATAATTAGCTCTTTGAGAATTGTTTGAAAAACGAGTTTGCAAAATATCTGGAAAAAAGAATATTTTTAAAACTGCAAAAATAATAAAAAATTTAAAAGCTATAATTGCCCACAATTTTTTTCCTACTTTCATACTTTTGAAACCATCTAAATAAAAAAAGATAATTTTTTTAACAATATTCATATTTTTATACTCTTTTCGTAATATTTATTTATTTTATAATTTTATTCTTTTTGTCATAAAATTGTCATTAAATTTTAAAATTAATTATTATAATATTAAATTAATAATTTTTTATAAATTATATCATATTATATAATGTTAATTATTAATTTAATCTTTGATAATTTTTTGTATTTCTAAAAATCTAGTTTTTAATTTTTGATTATTTGTTAATATTTTAAAATTTCCTTTAGCTCTTTCATTATAATATATTTTGCTGTTTTTATTGTTATTTTCTGTCTTTTGAATGTTTATTTTATTAGTAACAAAGGTTTTAATATCTTTTATATTTAAATTTTGACAATTTTTATCTCTTTTTTTTAACTCTTTTAATAGTCCCTTTATTAAATTAACATTATAATTAAACTCCATTTTGTATCCAGGATGAGTTAAAACAAAAAAAAGTGTTTGATTTTTTATATATATAAAAAGGATAGAGTTGCTAAGTCTTGGAGGAAGCAAAGATTTAATTTTATTAAAACATTCTATGTTTTTTATTTTTTTATAATAAGGTTGGTTTTTTAGATGTATAATTATGTTATTAGAATTTTTCATTTGCTTATTATAGCAAATTTATTTATTTTTTTTAGTGGTTGTGGGTATAAAAGTGATCCTGTTTATCAAAATCAGGATGAAAACCATCAATATCTTTCTAAAAATGAAAAAATTGAAAATGTAAAAGAGGTAAAACAGATTGCAAATATATGATGTAATAATAGTAGGAGCTGGTATTACTGGATTAAATGCGGCTATAAATTTGCCTAAAGATAAAAAAGTTTTAATTTTATGCAAAGAAAATTCTTGGGATTGTAATACTTTTTATGCTCAAGGTGGTATAAGTGTTGCGGTTGATGAAAACGATGTGGAGCCTCATATACAAGATACTTTAAAAGCAGGTGCTGGACTTTGTGATGAAAAGGCTGTAAGAGTTCTTTGTTCAGAGGGTAGAAGTGCTGTAAATTCTCTTATAGAAAAAGGTTTTGAATTTGATAGAGATGAAGAAGGAAATCTTTTATATACAAAAGAAGCAGCTCATGGTAGAAACAGAATAGTTCATGCTGGAGGTGATGCGACAGGACGAGAAGTTCATCTTTTTTTAATGCAAAACAATCCACATCCTTTGATGTATAAAACAACAGTAGTAGATATATTGCATAAAGATGATTTGGTTTATGGTGTAAAAATTTTCCATCAAGGAAAATTTAAAAATTTATATTCTAAAAATCTTATTTTAGCCAGTGGTGGTATAGGTGCTCTTTATGAATATCATACAAATGCAAGAACCGTAAGTGCAGATATACAAGGACTTGCATTGGAATGTGGTTGCGAGTTGCGAGATATGGCAATGACTCAATTTCATCCAACTGTTTTTATAAACACCGATAAAGCAAGAAAACAACTTCTTACCGAATCTTTAAGAGGTGAAGGTGCTTATTTGGTTAATGAAAAAGGCGAAAGATTTTTATTGGATTATGATAAACGAGGAGAGCTTAGTCCTAGAGATATAGTCAGTAGGGCTATATATGATTATAAACAAAAGCATAAAGGTGATATTGTATATCTTTCGTTTAAGAATTTTGAAAAAGGATTTTTTAAAAAAAGATTTCCTACAATTTATTACAATTTGAAAGATTTTGGTTTTAATCTACCTGAAGATCGTGTGCCTATTTCTCCTGCATTTCATTATTTTATGGGCGGTATAAAATGTGACCTTGATGCAAGAGTTGAAAAATTTAAAAATTTATATGTTGCTGGAGAAGTTGCAAATACAAGAGTTCATGGAGCAAATAGATTGGCTAGTAATTCTTTGCTTGAAGGGTTGGTATTTTCTACTAGAGCAGTAAAACATCTTTTAAAACATCAAGAAAATTTTCCACATATTGAATTTGAAGAAAAAAGTGAAATATTGATAAAAAATAATGATAAAATTTTAAAAAATGAATTAAGACATATTATGTGGGAAAAGGTAGGTATTATAAGAACAAAGACGAAATTAAATATGGCATTAAAACGGGTAAATGAAATGTTAAATATGGATATTGGAAAACTTTTAAGATTAAGGCTTAAGGTTGCAAGATCTATTATAGAAGATGCACTCTCTAGAGATAAATCTATAGGTGCACATTATATGAAAAAGGAGTGATATGAAAATTTTATTGATATTGGCAAGTGTGTTTAATTTATTATTTGCAAATGGTATGGAGGTTGCTTCAAATGGATCGGTTGATTTGACAAATAGTTGGGTGGGTATTCTTTGTTTGTTGATATTTCTTGTGGGATATTATTTTATAGCCACAGAAGAAACATATCATATGAATAAAGCAAAACCAGCACTTTTCATAGGTACTTTTATGTTTATGCTTATAGGATTTTATTATGCTATTAATCATATGAGTAAATTGTATCTACATGAAGAACTTGGAAAACTTATACTTGAAATTTCAGAAATATTTTTCTTTTTGTTTGTAGCAATGACTTATATAGAAACAATGATAGAAAGAAATGTATTTGAAGTTTTAAAATATAAATTAATTTCAAGAGGTTATACATATAAAAAAATATATTGGATAACTGGTCTTTTGGCTTTTTTTATTTCTCCTTTTGCTGACAATCTTACAACAGCACTTATTTTATCCACTGTTTTAGTAACGATTGATAAAGAGCATAAAGAATTTTTAGTTCCAGGAGCTATAAGCATAGTTGTTGCAGCAAATGCAGGTGGGGCTTGGAGTCCTTTTGGAGACATAACAACTCTTATGGCTTGGGCAGCAGGAAAGGGAACTGTTGCAGATTTTGTGGCTCTTTTTCCAGCAGCCAGTATCGGTTGGCTGGTAACTGCTTATTTGCTTAGTCGTATTGTTCCAAAAGGTCAGCCTCATTTTGATATTCATACAACAGAAAAAGCGGAATTAAAACCGGGTGCAAAAGTAGTTATTTATCTCGGAATTTTTACAATAATTTGTGCAGTTTTAAGTCATCAATTTTTTGATTTTCCTGCTATGTGGGGTATGATGTTTGGTTTATCTCTTTTAAAAAGCTATTCATATAGCTTAAAAAGAAGATGCACTAATTCTTTTAATGTTTTTCTGAATATGGAAAAAGTTGAACATGATACTTTACTCTTTTTTATTGGTATTTTGTCAGCCGTTGGTGCTTTACATTTTTTAGGATATTTGAAATATGTTGATGATGTTTATAAAATTGTAGGTGATACAATTGGTAACATAGGAGTTGGCTTCTTGTCTTCTGTTATAGATAATGTTCCGGTTATGAGTGCAATTTTAAAAGCAAATCCAAATATGAGCGATGCACAATGGATGTTAGTGACTATGACAGCAGGAATAGGGGGAAGCCTTATAAGTTTTGGAAGTGCTGCTGGAGTTGGAGTAATGGGTAAAATGAGAGGCACATATACATTTAATTCTCATATTAAATATGCTTGGACTATTTTAATAGGATATGCTATATCTATTGCTATATGGTATGTCCAATTTGAAATAATGGGAATTTATTAAGATTAATTTTAAAAAAGGAAAAAAATGAAAAATGCACCTATCGTTGTTTTAGATTTTGGTTCGCAATACACACAATTAATAGCTAGAAAATTAAGAGAAAATGGAGTATATTGTGAAATTGTGCCATATAATGAAAAAATAGATGATATTAAAAAAAGAAAACCAAAAGGCTTGATACTTTCTGGTGGTCCAGCTTCTGTTTATAGCGATGATTCTTATCATCCCGATAGTGAAATTTTTAAATTAAACATTCCAATACTTGGAATTTGTTATGGTATGCAACTTATTGTTCAATATTTTGGTGGCAAAGTTATTCCAGCTAATTCTCATGAATATGGATCAGCCTTATTAAAATGTGAAGATGATTTTATATTTAATGAAACACCAAAAGAACAAATAGTTTGGATGAGTCATGGAGATAGAGTAGAAGAACTTCCTGAAGGATTTAAAAAAATAGGATATAGTGACAATTCTCCTTATGCTGTTATAGCAAATGATGAAAAAAAAATATATGCTTTTCAATTTCATCCCGAAGTTCATCATAGCAAATACGGCAGTAAACTTTTGAAAAATTTTGCAAAACATATTTGTGGTTGTGAAAGCACTTGGAATATGGGGAGTTTCGCAAAAGAACAAATAAAAAATATTCAAGATGAAGTGAAAGAGGGTAAAGTTTTATGTGCGGTAAGTGGTGGTGTAGATAGTTCTGTTGTAGCAGCTTTATTAAATGAAGCAATAGGTGATAAATTGGTTGCTGTTTTTATAGATACTGGATTGTTAAGAGCAAATGAGAGAGAAGCTGTGGAAAATATGTTTAAATCAAAACTTAAAATATCTCTTATAGTTATAGATGCAACTGAAATATATTTAACAAGATTGAAAGGCATTAGCGATCCTGAAGAAAAAAGAAAAATAATAGGGCATACTTTTATAGAACTTTTTGAAAAAGAAGCAAAAAAATATGATAATATTAAATATCTTGCTCAAGGCACACTTTATCCTGATGTTATAGAGTCAGTTTCTGTTAAAGGACCGAGTAAAACAATTAAATCTCATCATAATGTAGGAGGACTTCCTGAACACATGAAGTTTAAACTCATAGAGCCTTTAAGAGAACTTTTTAAAGATGAAGTTCGTAAGCTTGGTTTAGAACTTGGAATCCCAAAAGATATGATACAAAGGCATCCTTTTCCTGGACCAGGACTTGCTATAAGAATTATGGGAGAGATAAAAGAGGCAAGTTTAAAAATATTAAGACAAGCAGATGTTATTATGATAGAAGAATTAAAAGCAAGTGGATATTATACTAAAACTTGGCAAGCTTTTGTAGTTTTATTAAATGTTCGCAGTGTGGGAGTCATGGGAGACAATAGAACTTATGACAATACAGCATGTATCAGAATAGTTGAAAGTGTAGATGGGATGACTGCCAATTTTGCTTATTTGCCACATGATTTGTTAGAAAGAATGAGTTCAAGAATAATAAACGAGGTAGAAGGTATAAATAGAGTGGTTTATGATATAAGTTCCAAACCACCCGCTACAATAGAGTGGGAATAAAGCTTTTTATGCAAGATAAAGCACTTATTTATACATTAAGCGAAAAAAAATTTATTGGAGCAGAAAATCTTCCTATTATTAAGATAAATTTTTTAGATTTTAAGATTGATTTATCATCTTTTGATGTTTTGATTTTTACTTCTAAAAATGCAGTAGAAGCAATGGATAGAGTTGATAAATCATGGAAAAATAAAAAGATATATTCTATTGGAAGTGGAACAACGAAAGCTATTAGAGAAAAAAATGCCGATGTTGCTTATACTGCAAAAAGTTTTTATGGAGATGATTTTGCTATAGAAATAAAAAATATGCTTTTAAATAAAAAAGTGCTTTTTCCTCGTGCCAAAGTGATTTTGTCAAAATTAAATAAAATATTAAAAGATGCTGGAATTGATTTTACAGAAATTATAGTTTATGAAACTGTGTGCAATGATGCTCAATTGCAAAAGCCAGAAGAAAATTCAACTATTATATTTTCTTCTCCATCAACAATAAAATGTTTTTTTAAAAAATTTGTTTGGGATGATAGTTATAAGGCTATAGTGATAGGAAAAAAAACAGCTTCTTTTATGCCTAAAGGTATTTCTTTTGTAATTTCTCCTGTTCAAACTATTTCTGCTTGTATAAAATTAGCCAATAAATAATTATCTTATTGCAATTTTAAGCCAAAAAAAGGTAAAATACAGTTAGTAATTACCTGGGCAATTCGATACCTGTTAGTTATTGAGGGTCCAACAGATTTCAGTGTTTGGAGATTGTATAGTGTCGGTGTGTCTATGACTTCGTTTGAGCTTTTTTATTAAAGCGAGAAGCTGTAGCCTAAAGATAAAATCATTTCCAAGTTTTTTGGCTTATTAGGGCCATTTTATAGCAGACCGGTTGTCTGGGGATTACTACTTTAGTTTATTTTCGAGGAATATTAATGAATATATTAGTTATTGGAAGCGGAGGACGAGAATACTCCATAGGTTTAGCTCTTAGAAAAGATAAAAATGTAAAAAAAATATATTTTAATCCCGGAAATGGCAAAAGTGATGAAATTGGTATAAATATAAATATAAAAAAATATGAAGAAATGGCTGATTTTGTTCAAAATAATAATATTGATTTGACTATTGTTGGTCCTGAAGTGCCTTTGAGCGAAGGCATTGTAGATATTTTTCAAAAAATAGGATTAGCCATTTTTGGTCCATCAAAAAATGCTGCAAGATTGGAAGGTTCTAAAGTTTTTATGAAAAATTTCTTAAAAAAATACAATATTCCTACAGCAAAATATATTGAAACCTCTGAAACTTGCAAAGCAAATGATTTTATAGATAAATTAAATACCCCCATTGTGGTAAAAGCTGATGGGCTTTGTGCTGGAAAAGGTGTGATTATAGCATCTACAAAAAAAGAAGCAAAAGAAGCATCTTTGCATATGTTAAATGGTGAAAGTTTTGGAGATGCAGGAAAAAAAATAATAATTGAAGAATTTTTAAACGGATATGAGCTTTCTGTTTTTGCTATTTGTGATGGGGAAAATTATAAAATTTTACCTGCTGCTCAAGACCATAAAAGATTGCTTGATGGAGATAAAGGTCCAAATACTGGAGGAATGGGTGCATATGCTCCAACACCTTTGATAAATCAAGAATTATATAAAAAAATAGAACAAAGAATTGTTGAACCAACTTTAAAAGGTATGAAAGAGATGGGGTCTGCTTATCAAGGTGTTTTATTTATGGGTATCATGGTTGTTGATAATGAGCCTATGGTTTTAGAATATAATGTTAGATTTGGAGATCCTGAATGTGAAGTTTTAATGCCACTTTTAAAAACTCCCGCTAGTGAACTTTTTTATAAAGCTGCCACAAATAAACTTAATGAATTAAATATAGAATTTTATGATAAATATGCCGTAGCAGTTGTGATGGCGAGTGAGAATTATCCTTATAAAAGTTCTAAGCCTTCTGAAATTATTATTGATACAATTATTGATGAAAATATAAAAAATAATACTCATATATCTTATGCAGGTGTATCAAAAATAGATGAAAAACTTTTTGCTACAGGTGGTAGAGTTCTTCTTTGTGTTGGTATAGGTAACAATATAAAAAATGCTAGAGAGTTAGCTTATGGTTTATGCGGTCAAGTTCATTTTGCAGGAAAACAATTTAGAAAAGATATTGCATATCAAGCCTTAAAGGCTTTAGCTTGAACGAAGAGATTCAAAGAAGATTAAATAGAGAGAAAATTACTTTAGCCACAATAAGCAAGAGAGGTTTTGCTTTTTTTATAGATGAATTTATTGTTTCAATACTTTTTTATATTATATATGCAAATAGTTTTTTAAATGCAACTTCGATAAATGTTATTATTGAACTTGTGGATATGCTTTTTGTGCAAGTAATTCTTTTAAAAATTATTTATCAAACTTTTTTTGTATGGATGTATGGAGCAACTCCTGGGAAAATGTTGTTAAAAATTAAAATAGTTTTTGTAGGAGATTTTGAAAAACCGAATTTGACTTACTCTTTTTTAAGGGCTGTAATTAGAATTTTTAGTGAAATGATATTTTATTTAGGTTTTTTATGGGCGGTATTTGACAGTGCAAATCAAGCTTGGCATGATAAAATAGCTAAAACTGTGGTTGTAAATGTATAAAATAATATTTTTAATATTATATCTTGGCACTGTTTTTTTATATGGAGACAATATTAAGATTTTAGCAAAAAGTGTTAATGGTAAAAATAATATTTTATATGCAAAAGGTGATGTTGTTATATATTCTGATACTTATGTTATAACCGCAGACAAGGCAGAATATAATCGAAAAACAAAAGATGTAAAACTTTATGGAAATATAAATATTATTAGAGATTCTAATCTTTTTTCTAAAAGTAAATTTGCTGAAATTAATCTTGAAAATGATACATCTTTTTTTAACCCTTTTTTTCTCGATGATGCAGAATCAAATGTATGGATAAGAAGTAAATATGCAAAAGCAGACAATGATGTATATTATACAAAAAATGCAGTAGTTTCTAGTTGTAATGTTTACAATCCTGATTGGAAAATAACATATAGTAGTGGCGATTATAGTAAAAATACAAAATATGTTACTTTATATAATTCACTTTTTTATATCCATAATATTCCTATTTTTTATACACCGTATTTTAGATTTTCAACCGATAAAACAAGAAGAAGTGGTTTGCTTAGACCATCTTTTGGTTATAGTAAAAATGAGGGTATTTATTATAAGCAACCGATCTATTTTGCACCTTTTAAAAGTTGGGATTTTGAGCTTGACCCTCAAATAAGATCTAAAAGAGGATATGGTGTTTATGCAACACTTAGGTTTGCAGATTCTTTATATTCTAAAGGAAGTATTACTTCTGGTATTTTTAGAGAAAAAAATGCTTATGTTAAAAAATATAATTTAAAAAATAAATCTCATTATGGATATGAAATAAATTATAATAGAAGTAAATTATTTAGTAATTATTTTGGAAATGATGCACAAGATGGACTTTGGATAAATTATAAATCATTAAATGATGTTGATTATTTAAATCTCAAACAAGATAATAGTCAAATTTCTTCTAGTTTAATAACTTCGAATGCTAATTATTTTTTGAGAAGAAATTGGGATTATGCTGGAATATATTTTAAATATTTTAAAGATACAAGTAAGATTTCTAATGATGACACATTGCAAACATTGCCTAGATTTCAATATCATAGATTTACAAAACCGATTATTTTTAATAATTTATTATATTCAATAGATTATAAATTTAATAATTATTACAGAAAAACAAAGATAAATGCAAAACAAAATGAATTTTTAATTCCAATTATTTGGACTTTTCCACTTTTTAATGATTATTTGGACTTTTCTGTTTCGGAAAATTTATATGCAACTTATTTAAGTTATTCTAACAATCAAACAAATGTTAAAAATGGTTCTTTTATAAGCAACTATCATAAGTTTTCAATTAGCACAAATTTGACTAAGAAATACAATAGTTTTTTTCATACTATAAATATGAGTCTTGATTATATTGTTCCTAGTTTTAATAATAAAAAAGGTTATTTTGCTGATTTTGTTACTTTAAATAAAGAGAAAAAAAGTATAAATTTTCAACTTGAAGAATTTTTTTATCATAATGATGGAAAACTTTTTTTAACACATAGACTTTCTCAGTCTTATTTATTTAATGAGTTTGGTTATAAATATGGAGATTTGTTAAATGAGTTAATATATAATTTTTCTGATCAAATAAATTTAATCAATAATTTAACATATTCGCATAAAAATTCCCAAATTTCAGAATTTCAAACAGGAATAACATACAATGCAAATCAATATAATTTTTCAATACTCCATACATATAAGCATGGAGAAGATGTAGGGGATTCAAATTTAGTAACATTTCAAGCTTCTACAAATTATTTTAGTAAGTATAATTTTTTTGGCAATATTGATTATGATATACGAGGTAAATATATCCAAAATTGGGAAATGGGTATTAATATGAGAAAAAAATGCTGGAATTATCAAATAAGTTACAAAGAAGATATTACTCCTATATTAACAAGTAGTGGTTCAAATTCAATAAGAAGACAAGGGATTTATTTTAGTGTTAATTTTACTCCTTTAGGTGAAATAAAATATAAATTTGAAAGAGAAAGAGGAGAACAACAATAGTGAAAAACAAAGTAAAAGAGATAAAAGATGCTTTGAATATCTTAGGGTTGCCATCTTTTATTTCTTTTAAAGAAATTAAAAAAAGATATTTAAGCTTATCAAAAAAATATCATCCTGATGTTTGCGGTGACAATTCAAAAATAGTTGAAATAAACAATTCTTATGAAATTCTGAAAAAATATATTGAAAATTTTCGATTTACTTTTAGTGATGAGGAGATACATAAACAATTTCCAGAAGATTTTCATACAGATAGATTTCGATTTTGAATTGTTAGAAAATGTGATTAAAAAATAAAAAAAGGAGAAAACATGAAATGTCATGTAGAGGTTGAAGTAAATAATAAAAAAGAAGAATTTGAAATAGGTTATGTAGCAAAACAGGCAAGCGGATCAGTAATGATGAAAATAGGTGGAACTGTTATGATAGCCGCTGTCGCCAGAGATGAAAATCCAGTTGAAGGTGATTTTACACCATTAACTGTTCAATATATAGAAAAAGCTTATGCTATAGGAAAAATTCCTGGAGGATATATAAAAAGGGAAACAAAACCAGGTGATTTTGAAACTTTAACTTCAAGAGTTGTTGATAGAAGTTTAAGACCACTTTTTCCAAAAGGATATAGTTATCCTACACAAATTACTATAATGGTTGTAAGCAGTGACGGAGAAGTTGATCTTCAAACTATGGCTTTAAATGCTGCTTCGGTTGCTTTGTATTTATCTGATATACCTGTTAATAAATTGGTTTATGGGGTAAGAATAGGCAAAGTAGATGGAAATATAGTGGTCAATCCTAGCACTTCAACAATGGAAAACAGTTCTTTGGATTTGTTTGTCAGTGGTTCAGAAGATGAACTTCTTATGATAGAAATGAGAGCAATACCAACAATAAAAGCAAATATTGCACCTATTGCTGCTATTGATCCTATGGTAGATCCAACTCTTGGAGAAGAAGTAGTTACTGAACAATTATCAAATGAACTTAGCAATGATGAAACAATGGAAGTTATTGAAATTGCTTCAAGAGCTATACAAGAAGGCACAAAAGGATATGAACAGATTTTTAAAGAGATGAAAAAAGAAGATGCTGATCTTGAATTGAAAGAAGATAATATTAATGACTCAATTTATGCTTATATAGCCGAATTTTATAAAAACGATGTTCAAGATGCATTAAGCAATATGGCCAAATCAGAAAGAGCTGGTGAATTATCAAAAATAGTAAAAAAAATTATGAGTGATGATATTGCTATAAAAGAAGAGTGGAGCGAAGAGGTAGTTTCAAAAACACTTTCTTTGTTTAAGAGAAAAATTGTAAGAAAAATGATAGTCAAAGATAGAAAAAGAGCTGATGGAAGAGCTTTACATGAAGTAAGACCTATTAGTATAGAAACAAATATATTGCCAAAAGTTCATGGAAGTTGTCTTTTTACTAGAGGTCAAACTCAAGCACTCGTTAGTGTTACTGTTGGAAATGACAAAGATGCTCAAATGTATGACTTATTAACAGCTGATGGCACAAAATATGATAGATTTATGGTTAATTATAATTTTCCAGGATTTTCTGTCGGAGAAGCTTCTATGGTTAGGGCCCCTGGAAGAAGAGAATTAGGACATGGAAATCTTGCCAAAAGAGCTTTAGCTCCTTTAAATGATATAAATTATCCTCAAGTTATAAGAGTTGTTTCTGAAATTCTTGAATCAAATGGTTCATCTTCTATGGCTACAGTTTGTGGTGGTTCGTTAGCTCTTAGAGCAGCTGGTATTCCAACAAAAAAACTTGTTGCCGGAATTGCTATGGGATTGGTATTTGAAGAAGATGAATATGCAATTTTAACTGATATTATGGGTCTTGAAGATCATGATGGAGATATGGATTTTAAAGTTACAGGAACAAGAGATGGTATTACAGCACTTCAAATGGATATAAAATTGGGCGGAATTGATTCACATATTTTAAAAGAAGCTTTAATTCAAGCAGAAGAGGGGAGAAATCATATATTAACTCTCATGGAAGAAGCAGATAAAAAAATTGTAGTTAATGAAAAATTGATACCTAGTTCAGAAATTTTTGGTGTTCATCCTTCTAAAATTGTTGATATTATAGGAAAAGCTGGAGCTACTATTAGAGAAATTATAGAAAAATTTAATGTTTCTATTGATTTAGATAGAGAAAAAGGTGAAGTAAAAGTTGGAGGAATAGATAAAGCAAAAGTAAAAGCGGCTTGTGACCATATTAAAAATATAGTAAGTAAAAGCAGAGACAACAGAAGAGAAAGAAAAAATGTAGAATTTAAAAAAGGTGAAGAGTTTCATGGTAAAGTTAAAAAGGTAGTTGAATTTGGTGCTTTTGTCGAATTAAGAGATGGAGTTGATGGTCTTTTACATATTTCTAAAATTGCTAAAGATAAAAATGCAAAAATGCAAGATATTTTGCAAGAAGGTGATATGATTGATGTTGTAGTTTTATCTCAAAAAGGGTATAAAGTTGAATTAGGATTGAAAGATAACAGCAAATAAGTTTTTTTTAACATATATTTTGATAAAATCCACGGAAGTAAAGTGATAAGTAGGGATACGCAAGCCGAACAGACTTTACAAAAATCAAGGAGTTTTTTATGAAAAAAGTATTTTTACTTTTATTGGCTCTCGCTGGTGTTGCATTTGCCGGTGAAAATGGAGTTAAAGTTTTAAAAGTTGCTACCAATGCATCTGGTTTGGCATCTTTTTCAGTTGTTGCTGCTGGTGTTGGTTTGGGATTGGCTGCTCTTGGTGGTGCTATAGGTATGGGTAATACTGCAGCAGCTACAATAGCAGGAACTGCTAGAAATCCTGGTCTTGGCGGAAAATTAATGACTACTATGTTTATCGCTCTTGCGATGATTGAAGCTCAAGTTATATATGCACTTGTTATTGCTTTGATAGCACTTTATGCTAATCCTTTCTTAGGATAAAATTTTATTTTACCAAGAGTTTTTGCTCTTGGTATTTTTTTGCGACCGTGGTGGAATTGGTAGACACGCTATCTTGAGGGGGTAGTGCTTTAGGGTGTACGAGTTCAAATCTCGTCGGTCGCACCACTTTGAACTTTCATATAACTATTTCTATCATTTTTTAAGTTTTTATCATAGTGATTAACATTGTATATTTTTAATTATGTGTAATATTAACTACTATTTCTAATAAGTATAGTAATAAATATTTTTACAAAGGAATTGTATTGATTGACAAAGAAGAATTATTTAAAAGAGCGAATACTTGTTGTGAATTATGTGGAAAAAATGATGATTTAGAAGTATATAAGGTTGAGCCTAAAGATAAATATATTGTTCTATGTAAAACTTGTAGAGAAAATATAGATAATCCAACTAATGATATAAATCATTGGAGATGTTTAAATGATTCTATGTGGAGTGAAATTTCAGCTGTTCAAGTAATGGTTTATAGAATTTTAAAATCAATTTCAAATGAAGGTTGGCCTCAAGATTTGTTAGATATGCTTTATCTTGACGATGAGACTAAAGTTTGGGCTGAAGAAACAAAAGATGACAAAAATATAGTAACAACTTTAGATAGCAATGGCACAATTTTAGATTATGAGA
>JALUBK010000039.1 GCA_027044945.1 Campylobacterales bacterium | reverse complement strand
CAACAAGCATCTTCAAATTTACTTGGATATTCTCCTAAAAAAACAATGATGATAGCTCAAACTCTTTATGAAGGGGTTATGACTCACAAAGGAAATATGGGTGTTATAACTTATATGAGAACAGATTCACTCAATATTGCAAAAGAAGCTATAAAAGAAGTTAGAAAAACTATAAAAAATAAATTTGGGGATAAATATTTAAGCGAAAAAGAAAAATATTATACCACCAAATCAAAAAATGCTCAAGAAGCACATGAAGCCATAAGACCAACAAATCTAGACTTTACTCCTCAAATTGCAAAAGAGTATCTGAAAAATGATGAATTAAGACTTTATACAATGATTTACAATAGATTTTTGGCTACTCAAATGAAAGATGCAGTTTTTCAAACACAAAATATCATATTTTCAAGTCCATCTTCAAAATTTAAAGCAACTGGAAGAACTTTAAAATTTGACGGTTTTTATAAAGCAACAGGGTATAAAGAAAAAGATAAATTATTGCCAATATTAAAAATAGGTGATAAAGTAACAAAAGATAAGCTCGAAGCATTGCAACATTTTACAGAACCACCTTCAAGATATTCTGAAGCTTCTCTTGTCAAAAAATTGGAAAGCTTGGGTATAGGCAGACCATCTACTTATGCACCTACTATATCTGTTTTAGTAGCTAGAAAATATATAGAAATAGAAAAAAAACAACTTATTCCTACTGAAATTGCTTTTAAAGTTATGGAACTTTTAGAAAATCATTTTAAAGATATTGTAGATAGTTCTTTTACTGCGGAAATGGAAAAAACACTTGATAAAATCGCAGAAGGTAAAAAAGACTGGGAAAAAGTATTGTGGAATTTTTATGAGCCTTTTATAAAAGATATAGAAAAAGGCAAAAAAGAGATAAAAAGTCAAAAAGTTGTTATTCCCACAGGTGAAAAATGCCCTGAATGTGGCAGTGAACTTGTTATTAGAAAAGGAAGGTTTGGAGAATTTATTTCTTGCAGTGCTTTTCCAAAATGTAAATATACAAAAAATCTACAAAAACAAGCAAAAAAAGAACCAGTTAAAACAGGAATCAAATGTCCTGAATGTGGGGGAGATATTATAGAACGAATTTCAAGAAGAGGAAAGTTTTACGGATGTTCAAATTATCCTAAATGTAAATTTGTCTCTACTTATCCTCCAACTGATCAAAAATGTGAAAAATGTGGTGGGGTGATGGCAAAAAGAACATATAAAGGCAAAGAAGTGCTTGAATGTATCAAATGTAAAAACAAGGTTGAATTATAAATGAAAATAGGTTTGATTTCAGATAGTCATAAAAAAATAGATCTTTTAAAAGATGCTATAAAACAACTTAAAAAAGATAAAGCAGAATATATTATTCATGCTGGAGATATTGTGTTGAAAGAAAGTTTAGATTTATTAGAAAAATCTAAACTTCCATATACAGCCATTTTGGGAAATAATGATAATCATCTTATAGAATATATAGATAAATACAACCTCTTTAAAGAACCTCACTATTTTTCTGTTAATTCATTCAAAATAAAACTGATGCATTTGCCTTTTTATTTAAATAATGATAGCAATATTATCATCAATGGTCATACTCACTATTTTAATGCTGAGACAAAAAATGGCACTTTATATGTAAATCCTGGAGAAATTTGTGCAAGAAAAAAACCAATTAGTGAATTTGCCATGATTGAAGATGAAGATGATAAATGGATTGTATATCATTATCAAAAAAATATATCAAAACATGAAAAACATTACTCAATAGAAAAATTAAAATTTAAAAGATAAAAAATGAAAAATATATATCTTTGTGCTATTAGTAATGTTTCGAGTGGAAATTGTAGCGAAGATTGTGCATTTTGCACCCAAAGTTCTTTTAATAAAGTAGAAATAAAAAAATATAAGCAAAAAGATATTGATGTTATATTAAAAGAAGCAAAAATGGCAAAACAAAATCAAGCATCAGGCTTTTGCCTTGTAACATCTGGAAAAGGATTGGATGATAAAAAACTTGATTTTATTTGTAAAGTAGCAAAAAAGATAAAAAAAGAAATTGATATACATTTGATTGCATGTAACGGAACTGCCTCTTTGGAGCAATTACAAGAATTAAAAAAATATGGAATTGAAAGTTATAATCATAATTTAGAAACAAGTAAAAATTATTATCCAAAAATTTGCACGACTCATAGTTGGGAAGAAAGATACAAAACATGTTTAAATATTAAAAAATCTGGTTTGAATTTATGTAGCGGAGGAATATTTGGACTTGGAGAAAGCGATGAAGATAGAATTTCTTTCATAGAATCTATTGTTGAATTATCTCCTGTAACCATACCTGTTAATTTTTTTCATCCAAATGAAAAATTACCTTTAGAAAATAAAATCTTTAATGCCAAAGAAGGTTTGAAGTGGATAAAATATCTTCATCAAAAAGCCACCAAAAGTGTTATAATGATAGCAGGTGGCAGAGAAATAACTTTCAAAGACAAATGGACAGACACATTAAAAGCAGGAGCAAACTCTATCGTAATCGGTAATTATTTGACAACAAAAGGAAATAATTCTTTAGATGATATAGAAAAACTTAAAAAAGAGGGTTACACAATCGCTGAGCATTGTAGTCATTAAATTAGATTGGAAATAAAATGAGCACTGGCATAACAACTATTATAACTATTTCAATTATTATTATTGCTGCACCTCATTTTTCAAAATTTTTTAAATTACCTTTAACTACTGTTGAAATTATATTTGGAACAATTACCGGTTATTTTGGATTGATTCAAGATAATGAAATTTTTACTCTAATTTCAGAGGTTGGATTTTTGTATTTAATGTTTTTGGCTGGAACAGAAGTTGATTTAAGGGTATTAAAAAATATAGATATAAAAATTATAAAAAATAGTCTTATTTATATATCTCTTTTATATTTTTTCTCTTTTATATCATCATATTATCTTAATCTAGGAAATGTATTTATTATTATAATGCCATTGATTTCAGTAGGACTTATAATGTCTCTTTTAAAAGAATATGGGAAAGATCAAAAATGGCTTAAACTTGCGATGCTTGTAGGAATACTTGGAGAAGTAATTAGCATAACCTTAATAACATTTGCAAGTGCAGCTTTAAAATTTGGCATAGGTTTTAAATTCTATAAAACAGTCCTGATATTAATTTTATTTTTATTAGCAATTATTATTATTTTTAGAATTGTAGATATACTTTTTTGGTGGTTTCCAAATATAAAAATATTTTTGATGCCATATAGAGACAATGATGAAAAAGATATAAGAATCTCTTTTGCGATATTTTTCATACTTATTGCAATAACTTTATATTTACATCTAGAAATAGCTTTCGGAGCTTTTATCGCAGGTATTTTTATAACAACATTTTTTCATCATAAAGAAGAATTAACACACAAACTTGCTTCTTTTGGATTTGGTTTTATTGTTCCTGTATTTTTTATTTATATAGGCACGACTTTAAAAATAGACTCTCTAATGACACCAAAAATTTTAAAATTGGCTTCTCTTGTAACAATTGTTATGATTTTTACGAGAATATTAGCTTCTCTTCTTGTTTTTCATACTCTAAAAATAAAAGAACGAGTGTTATTCGGATTTGCTCATTCTATGCCATTGACTTTATTGGTAGCAGTTGCTTCGATAGCTTATAATTCTCATACAATCAATGAAGAAATTTATTATTCAATTATTTTAGCCAGTATTTTTGAAGTTATAATTTCAATGATATCAATAAAAGTTATATTTTTTCAAAAAAGTTCTATTAAATAACCGTTGCTATTTTTTTTAATTTTATATCTGTATTCGCCATCCAATTCCAAAACAACTCTATAAAAACTCCCATGATTGCCTACAATTATTTTAGAATATGGTGAATTTTTCAATTTAATAGTTTTTGTATAAAATGCAACATTTCTTTTAAAATCGATTGCTATTTTATATGGTTTTGCAAAGAAGAGCTCTCTTATAAGAGTGTCTTTTGTTTTTATTAAAAGTTTTTTTTGATCCACTAAAATGGTAAGAAAATTAAAAATATTTAATAGTTTAGGTTCAATTTTTGTCTCTTTGTGATCAATTTGAAGTTTAGAATTTGCTATGGCAAAATCATTATGCCAATCAACTTTTTTATTTATATCATAAGTTATCTCTTTTATGCTCCCATCAACATTCAATACTTGTAATTTTATTTTTCTAAGAACTCTAACTGAACTAGGAAGTTTAAAATATTGCACTTTTAAAGGTTTTATATTTGAGTCTATGTTTGTAGCTTTGCCTATATTTTTACTTGAAACTACTGGTTCGAAAGGATTATCTCTTGCAAACACAAAAGACAATATCACAAGCATCAGCACTATTTTTTTCATATATTCTCCTAATTATCCGGTTCAAGTTGCAACAATTCAAAATAATTTTTTTGTAAAGTAGCATTTTCTTGTTTATATTGTTTTATCTCTTTTTTAAAAAGAACTTTTTTATCTTGAAGATTTAATAATATTTCCAAAGAATTTTTTCCAAAAAGCAAATCTCCCACATATATCCCAAATCCTGTAACAATAAGGACAAGAAAAAACAACTTTACAATCAATAAAGCTGTTTTTTTTCTTCTATTAAAATGAAATTCATCTAAAACATGATGGCTATTCATTATTTGTGAAATATCTCATTTCCCAAAAATTTACCAAATTCAAGCTCTCTTTCTATCCCAAGAAGTCTATTGTATTTTGCTATTCTCTCACTTCTTGCAGGAGCTCCTGTTTTTATTTGTGCTGTATTTAATGCAACTGCAAAATCTGCTATAAAAGCATCTTCGCTTTCCCCACTTCTATGACTTACTACACAAGTATAACCATTTCTATAAGCCAATCTTATAGTTTCCAAAGTTTCGCTCACTGTGCCTATTTGATTTAATTTTATCAATATTGAATTAGCCACACCTTTGTTAATACCTTCTTGAAGATATTTTTTATTAGTTACGAAAAGATCATCTCCAACAAGTTGAATTTTATTTCCAAGCCTATCTGTGAGGATTTTCCATCCCTCCCAATCATCTTCGGCAAGACCATCTTCAATAGAAATTATAGGAAATTCTTCAGTTAATTTTTCATAATAATCGACCATTTCTTTGGAATTTAAAGATTTTCCTTCACTTTTTAACTCATATTTTCCATCTACAAAAAATTCACTGCTTGCAGGATCCATGGCTATTGATATTTCAACTCCTGGTTTATATCCTGCTTTTTTGATAGCTTTTACGATATATTCTAACGGTTGAACATTGTTTTTAAAATCAGGAGCAAAACCTCCCTCATCGCCAAGTCCAGTAAAATATCCATCTTTTGCAATAATTTTTTTCAAAGTATGATATACTTCACTAGTGGCTCTAATAGCTTCTTCAAAACTTTCAAAACCAAGAGGCATAATCATATACTCTTGAAAATCCACATTATTATCTGCATGACTTCCACCATTTATAATATTTAACATAGGAGAAGGTAAAACCGCACTGTTTATTCCGCCTAAATATTTATACAATGGCATACCAAGACTACTTGCAGCAGCTCTTGAAACCGCCATGGAAACACCCAAAGCAGCATTTGCTCCAAGCTCTGTATAATTTTCAGTTCCATCACACTCTTTAATTACAGCATCTATTTCCATTTGATTAAAAGGTGAAAGACCTATCAAAGCATCAGAAATCACAGTATTTATATTTTCACAAGCTTTTAAAACTCCCTTGCCTAAATATCTTTTTTTATCTCCATCTCTTAATTCTAATGCTTCTTTTCTTCCTGTGCTAGCTCCACTTGGGACAATAGCACTTTCTTTTGTTCCATCGCTCAATAAAACAGTTGCTTTAACAGTAGGATTGCCTCTGCTATCCAAAACTTCTTCAGAAAATATATCTTCGATATATATCATTTTATTTCTCCTTCAGATTGATCATCTTCTATATTTTTTTCTTTTAGATCAAAACCCATACTTTTTTTCAATTCTTCTTCTATCTCTTGTGCTAATTCTTTATCTTCTTTCAAAAGAGCTTTTACTTTTTCTCTGCCTTGTCCTAATTTTCTATCTTTATAACTAAACCACGAACCACTTTTATCTATAATGTCAAGTTTTACACCATAATCAACAAGTTCGCCTTCTTTTGAAATTCCTTCACCAAACATAACATCAAATTCTGCTGTTTTAAAAGGAGGTGCTACTTTATTTTTTACAACTTTAGCTCGAACTCTATTCCCAATACTGGCATCAGCTTGTTTTAAAGTTGCAATTCTTCTAACATCAATTCTTACACTGGCATAAAATTTCAAAGCATTACCACCAGTAGTGGTTTCAGGACTTCCATATCCCATCATTCCTATTTTCATTCTAATTTGATTAATAAAAATCACTGTGGTATTCATTTTATGAAGTATCCCAGTAATTTTTCTAAGAGCTTGGCTCATAAGTCTTGCCTGCAAACCCACATGAGTATCACCCATATCTCCATCTATTTCACTTTTAGGAGTTAAGGCAGCAACAGAATCAACAATTATCAAATCCACCGCTCCACTTCTGGCAATACTTTCAACTATATCCAAAGCCTGTTCTCCATAATCAGGTTGAGAAACCAAAAGATTATCTGTATCAACTCCAAGATTTTTAGCATATTTTACATCAAGAGCATGTTCTGCATCTATAAAAGCACAAATTCCACCTTTTTTTTGAGCTTCTGCGGTTATTTGAAGAGCCAATGTTGTTTTTCCGGAGCTTTCAGGTCCATAAATTTCGACAACTCTTCCTTCTGGCACTCCACCAATGCCAAGAGCAATATCAAGGCCTATTGAACCAGTGCCTATGGCAGCAAGAGGCTCAATCTCTTTTTCTCCCAATCTTATAAGAGCTCCTTTGCCAAAAGTTTTATCAAGTTGCTTAATCGTTAAATCTATCGCCTTTTTTTTCTTTTCATCTACGGCCATTTTATTCCTTATTGTTAAATTGCTCTATTTTATCATTTTTTCATTAAAATTTTAATGAAAAAATGATAAAATAGAGCAATAGGAGAAAAAATGGAAAAAAGAAACATAACAGTTGCCCATTCACCAGATGCAGATGATATTTTTATGTATTATGCTATAAAATTTGGCTGGGTTTCTTCACAAACAATAAAATTTCAAAATTATGCATTGGATATTGAAACATCAAATAAAGAAACAATCAAAGGAACTTATGATATTAATGCGATAAGTTTTGCTTTATATCCAAATATCAAAGATGATTATGCTTTGCTTAAAACTGCGGTTAGTTTCGGTGAAGGGTATGGACCAAAACTTATAAAATTAAAAAATAAAAGATTGAAACCTAATTTCAAAGTAGCTCTCAGTGGAGAAAATACCACAAACGCCATGCTTTTTAAAATAGCATATCCAAAAGCAAAAATAGTATATAAAAACTTTTTAGAAATCGAAAATGCAGTTTTAAATAAAGAAGTTGATGCTGGAGTGCTGATCCATGAAAGCATCTTAGGATATGACGATTCTCTTGTTGCAGAAAGAGAATTGTGGGATATTTGGTTGGAATTGGCCAAAGATGATTTGCCTCTTCCTTTAGGTGGCATGGCTATTAGACGATCAGTGCCTTTAAACATAGCCATAGAATGCGAAGAACTTCTTACAAAAGCTGTCCAAGTAGCTAAAGAAAACACATCATTATTGTCTAATATGTTACTTGAGAGAAATCTTATAAGAGTTGATAAAGACACTTTAAAGACTTATTTATCTTTATATGCAAATGAAAATTCGATTATACTTAACGAAAAACAGATAAAAGCGATAGACAAACTTTTTCAAATTGGTTATGATAATGGATGTTATACTGAAAAAATAAAATGTGAAGATTATTTCATACCGCAAGAATATAAACAAATGAGAAATTTATAAAATATGGAAGCAAAACTTATAGGTCTTGGAGTTGAAACTTTTAAAATAGCTCTTTATTTATCTTTGCCTATGTTGCTTGCAGGTCTAATTGTCGGACTTGCCATCAGTATTTTTCAAGCAACAACACAAATAAACGAAATGACACTTAGTTTTGTTCCTAAAATTATTGTTGTTGTCGTTGTAATGATCTTTACAATGCCTTGGATGATGAATATAATGATATCTTTTACTACAAAAATCATTAACATGATACCAAGTTTTATATCTTGAAAATAATAAATTTTGCCAAATATTCTAGCATCAAAATAGGCCCTATTTGTAAAATAAAAGTCTTAAATGAAATTCAAAAGGAGAATGAAACTTTTACTATAATAGGCGGAGCAAACAATCTTTTAGTCTCAAACAATCCTCCAAAATTAGCCAAACTTTCAAAAAAATTTGATTATATAAAAGAAGAGGGCAACACTATATGTATAGGCGGAGCAACTCCTGCGGGTAAAGTATTGACTTATTGCAAAAAACACAACATCAAAGGCTTTGAACTTTTGCAAAAATTACCAGGAGTTATGGGCGGTATTATCAAAATGAATGCTGGACTTAAAGAACATGAAATATTTAATAACCTTATTTCCATAAAAACTATAAATGGATATACAAAAAAAGAGTATATAAATTTCGGATACAGGCAAACTGATATAAAAAATATAATTTATGAAGGAATTTTCAAGAAAGAAAAGGAATTTGATAAAAATCTTTTTAAATATTTTGAAAATCTAAGAAAAAATCAACCCAGTCTCCCAAGTGCCGGAAGCTGTTTTAAAAATCCAAAAAATGATTATGCCGGAAGACTCTTACAAAAATGCAATTTAAAAGGATATAAAATAGGAGATGTTGGTTTTAGTGACAAACATGCAAACTTTTTAGTAAATCATGGCAAAGGAACTTTCAAAGATGCTATGAGTTTAATAACTCTTGCTCAAAAAAAAGTATATGAAAAATTCGGAATAAACCTTGAACTAGAGATAATAGTCGTATAAGAAACAACAACATAGAATTACAGATTTCTTAAATTTAAAATATTTTAGAAATTCTGTAATTCTTTTTCAAATTTTAATAATGATTATTATTAATTGAATAACTTACCAATAAGCCTTTTTTTGAAAATGTAAATGTTTTCAGACTTGTTCTAACCGCATCACTACCAAAATAGAATGGAATAAATGATTTTCCTGTTAAATGAGTATTGTTATAAATAAGAACTGTTTCATGTTTTGAATTATATGAACGACCTGAAGGTTGTCCAAATCTAGAAATAATATCATTAATAGTCGTTTTTCCTATTACATATTTATACTGATTTTTTACTTGTTTTTGTGTTGCAGGTTTCGGTCCTGAACCTCCACATCCAGTCAAAAGAAATAATGCTGTCGCACTCGCTATAAAAAATTTTAATTTCATCTCTTTCCTTTATTTTAAAAATTTTAGTTAATAATACAATATAAATATTTAATTTTAGCTAAATAAAACCACTGCAAGACTTTGTTTTTTATTCTTGTTGAAGTTTGATAAAACATGATCATTTTTTATCAAAATTTAATATATCTAAAAAATCTTAGGACTTGCTTCTAATGCTTCAAGAGGAGTAAAAATTTGTTTTGTATATGCTTCTATGGCATATCTTCCTATCATGGCAGCATTATCTGAGCAATATTTCAAATCTGCTAATTTTAACTCTAAATCAAATTTTTTACATAAATTAAAGATCTTATCTCTTAAATATTTATTTGCACTTGCTCCTCCAACAATGGAGAAAAGATTGACTTCATGAGAATAATTTTTTAAGATATTTTTCAACTTATGCAAAAGATGATCTACGGCTGTTTTTTGAAAAGATGCACAAATATCATATTTATCTTGTTGGTTTAAATCATTTAAAGATTTTATCGCTAAACGCACTTGATTTTTAAGTCCAGAATAACTAAATGCTATCCTGTTCGAATTATAAAGAGGAATTGTAAAATTAAATCTGTTTTCATCTCCTTTTTCTGCATATTCTTCAACAATTGGACCTCCGGGATATCCGAGTCCTAACATTTTAGAAACTTTATCAAAGCTTTCTCCAAAACTATCATCAAGAGTAGTGGCCAAAATTTGATATTCAAAAAAATTTTTTGTTTTTAAAACTTGAGTATGACCTCCTGAAACCAAAAGTGTAATCATTGGAAAAATTCCATCTTTTTCTATAAATAAAGAAGATATATGACCTTTCAAATGATTGACTGCTATTAATGGTATATCAAGTGCAATATTAAGAGCTTTTGCCATCATTACTCCCTCCACCAAACTCACAGAAAGTCCCGGTTCATTAGTTACTCCGATTGCTTTAAGTTTAGGAAAAAACATTTTACACTCTTGTAAAATTTTAGGAAGAGTTTCTGCATGAAGTCTTGCTGCAAGTTCAGGAACCACACCTCCATATTTAGAATGCTTTAACTCTTGTGATATTTTTTTATGAAAAAGAAGTTTTTTTGTTTTTATTTCAGTTATAGCGATAGAACTGTCATCGCAACTACTTTCTATGCTGAGTATCATGAAAAAGCTACTTGTGAAGAAAATTTTCTTACTTCTTTATCTATTTCAAAGATATCATCAAACAAATCAACTTTTAATCCTGCAAATTTTTTATATGAATTGATTACTATTTTTGATATATCTAAAAATCCTATTTTTTCATTTAAAAATAAATTAACCGCCACTTCGTTTGCAGCATTTATCACAACTCCCATATCAGGATTGGATAAAACTTCATTTTTTATACTCCATATAAAATATCTTTCTTCTTCTATTTTTTTAAAACTTATATCTTTTAATTCCAAAAGATTAACATTTGGAACAATATTTTTATTTATTTTATCTCCCATAATTGCATAAGCGATAGGAAGTCTCATATCAGCTCCAGCAAAATGCGCAGTAGTGCTTCCATCAATGAAATTTATAAAAGCATGTATTACGGATTTTTGTTCGATAACAGCATCTAAATTATTAATATTATAAAGCCATTTAGCCTCTAAAAGTTCAAAAAGTTTATTTGTCATGGTTGCACTATCTATGCTTATTTTTTTTCCCATTTTCCAATTTGGATGGTTTAGTGCATCTTTGACTTTCATCTTTTTCAAATCTTCTATTTCAGAATCTCTAAAAGGACCTCCACTAGCAGTTATAATAATTTTCTCAATAGGTCTATTATTTAAAAGATACCATATTGCAAAATGTTCGCTATCAATAGGCACAATTTTAGAAATATCTACAAATTTACCTGCCACTACCAAACTTTCTTTGTTTGCAAGAGCCACTTTTTTACCAAGTTTTATGGATTGGATAGTTGGTTTAAGTCCAAGAAATCCTACCAATGCATTTACTACCAAATCACTCTTGGATAAACTTATGGCTTCTAATATCCCCTCAATTCCGTAAAGAACATGAGGATGATTTACTTTGGGAACCAATTCTTTTGTTGCAACAACAACATATTTAGGATGAAATTCATTTATTTGACAATTTAAAAGATTTGTATTGTATCCCGCACTCAAGACATCAACTTTCAAATGAAACTCTCTTGCAATATTTAAAACATTTACTCCGATAGAACCGGTGCTACCAAGAAGTATCATTTAAGCCAATCCTCTCAAAAGTATCACCATAACAACACTTGCAAACATATATCCATCTACTCTATCTAAAACTCCTCCGTGTCCGGGAAGTATATTTCCACTATCTTTTACTCCTACTTCTCTTTTTAAATAACTTTCAAAAAGATCCCCATAAACAGCTGAAATAGATGTAAAAAATGAAACAAACAAAGAAACCCAAAAACCAACATAATTCAAACCATACAAAACTCCTATAACGGTTGCCAAAGCAATTCCGCCATAAACTCCCTCTATTGTTTTATTTGGAGAAATAGAAGAAAACTTTCTTTTTCCAATATTTTTTCCAACAAAATATGCTCCTGCATCAGTAAAAACTACGATTATGACAAGCCATATCAAAATACCCATTCCAAAGTCATGATACAAAGAAAATAGAAACAAAAAAGGAGTTATTGGATATAAAAAAGGATATAAAAGCTTAAAATTCATCTCTTTTTTATAAAGCATAATAGAAACTACAATGATTAAAGTTAAAAATGATAAATCGTCTGGATTTGGATAAAAAAATGCTACCAACCATATCAACAATATAAAAAAATATATACTGTTGTTATCTATTTTGAAAAGTTTTATAGCTTCATGTGTAGCAAATAAATACATAATACCAAATAACAACCAAGTAAGAAAATAATTATCAATTAAAGCTGTTAAAGCAACTATTGCTACAAGAACTAAACTTGTTATATATCTATCCTTCTCTTTCATAAAAAATTTTTCTATATCCATCATTCATCCATTCATATGATTTTTTTTGATTATACCATAAAATTTATGCTTTTATATCCAAATGATGCGAAGACTTAACTTTGATTTTAACTTTTTTTTCCTTTTTTTGCATCGCTTTTTCTTCCTCTTTTTGTTCTCCCGATTCTGCATCTTTTTTTTCTCTTTCATGCTCTTGTTCAGGATCGATTTTATAACTTTCTTCGGTAGGTCTTACCTCAGCTATTTCTTTATCTTTTTCATTCAAAACTTTTGCTGCCATAATATTTTGCAAATCAGTTTTATTTTGAAAATCAATCTGTTTAGAAGCAGGAACTTGCATATTTTGATTTGCATATATTATCCCACCCAACGGGGATATAGGCATAATAACCTCCTTAAATATTTATTTTTATAGTATCATAATTGGTATAATTAACTCTCGCTCCATGTATAATTTTAACATTCCTTCTTTTAGTAAAATCGACTAAAAAGCTTCCTTTTTGAGTAGTGCTAAATCTAACACAAAGTTTTGCACCAAATTGTAAAACATCAAAAGGTATCTCTTTTTTATCGCTTTTAATAATAACATGAGTTGAAGGAATATCTTTTAAATGAAGCCAAATATCACTCATTTTTGAATTTTTTAAAAGAAAAATATTTCCTTTTTCATTTCTTCCTAATGAAATCTTATATCCTCTGTAAAAAAAGTTTTCCACACCATCTGTTTGTTTATCTTTTTTATCTCTTTTTTGTTTTTGCGGAAAATAAAGTTTCAATTCATTAATACTTTTAACATCTTTAATACTATTTTTCAAATTATTTAAAAACTTTATTTTTGATTCTAAATTCTCTTTTTCTATATGAACATTGACAGCTTTTTTCTTCATTTTTTTTGCGAGTTTAAAAAGCATATCAGCTGCCATTGCAGGATTTTTTGCATTTTTTGGTAACTGTATTTTTATATTTTTATTTTCATAATCAACAAGCTCTATAATTTTTTGATAATTTTTAATCTTATGCAAATTAGCAAGAATTAATTCTGCCTGTTTTTGATATTCTGCACTCTTTTTAAATAATTTTTCCGGCTCATCAAGACAATTTAATAGTTTAATTATCTTTTTTTTTCTTTTATTTATCAAGATTAATTTTTGATTTATAGCCTGAAAAACTCTCTTTTCTTCTCTTTGCTTATAAATATTTGTTAAATATTTTTCCATATCATTGATACAAATATCACTTTGCAAACATTTAAATTTTGGAAGAGGAGGCAAAGTTAAGCCGTTTTGTATCATTCTAAAAGATACACTTCTATCTATATGTCTAAGAGCTTCCAAAATGATAAAATTTTCATCTGTAATAATAACATTAGTATGCCTTCCAGTAAGTTCAAACTGGATAAAACTTTTTATAGATTTATAACTCTTTTTTTGTTCAACCTCAAACCTTATAACTTTATCATTATCTAAAACTTTTATCTCTTTTATCAAAGAAGAATTTATTCTTTTTTTTAAAACGATATCAAACGGTGCTTCAAAAGCTTTTGCACTTTTAAAATCATCACTTTTAAATATAGCCGAATTTCCCCTAAGCATATCAAAAAAAATTGTTTCCTTTTTATCAAAAATTATTTTGATAATAGTATTATCAACTCTATAAATAGCATCAATTTTTTTAAATTTTTTTAAATATTCAACTATTTGAACTAATTCACATCTTTTCATGTTTTATTGCTTTAAGATAATATGCCAAGCCAAAAAGCAAAAATGTTACACCAGCTATAAGATAAACTGCATATATAATTTTATCTGGATTTATGATAGCAAATTTGAAAACAAGCATTAATGCTTCAATAGAAAGAGCTATAATAATTGAACCTAAAAATCTTATCATGGTTTTATGAATATCATCATCTTCACCTTTTTTATTTTTGCCTAAAACTTCCTCTTCAAAAATAGTTTTTACAAGATCAAAAATGGCTAAAGAGAGTGTTATCAGTATTGTTGATTCAAATATTTCTTTAATATCAAGTTTGCTTATATTAAAACCGTATGTAGAAATACTCATTAATCCCTTAAAAAACAAAAGTGATGACACCATAGCAAGAGCAAAACAAAATAAAGAATAAATTATTTTATTAAATGTGCCAAAGTTGGAATCTATAGATGTTGGGTGTGCTATTTGTAAAATATTTTTTAAAGTTATATCCAAACATACTATAAATTTTAAATTATCTTTATCATCATAAACAGGATATGAAGCTGTAATAACTATTTTTTTTATTTTTGATGAAGGATATGGATCAGTCATGATACATTTTTTTTCTTTTACCGCTCTATAATATGATGCTCTTAAACTTTTATTACTATTTTTACCTTTTCTGTATTCTGTATGATTTGAAATAGCATCTATAATCTGTATCCCTTTTTTATCCAAAATATATAAAGCATCTATCTCAGTATTTTCCTGTTTTATTTTTTCCAAAGCTTGAATAATATCTTCTTTGGAAATGTCAGGTAAAGCATTTGGAATATTTCTTGTTAATAAAAAACATAAAAAAGCTCTTGCTCTTGTTCTTATCTCTTCAAAATCTTTTATTTCTCTCATTACCATTATTTTCTCCTAAAAATACCATTTACTTTTTATTTAATAAAATATTATACCATACTATTAAGTAGTTAAAAATTAAATTAAATTGGAGTATTTAAAAATTTATGATATAATGTTGCTTTTAAAGGTAAAAATTTGGTAAAAGCAAAAAAAAAGTTTGGTCAAAATTTTTTAAAAGATGAAACAGTTTTAAATAAGATCATCCAATCGATGTCCAATGATAACTTACAAGTTGTCGAAATTGGACCTGGCTTAGGTGATTTGACAAAAAAGCTTTTACAACATAAAAAAGTTGTAGCTTTTGAGATAGACGATGATATGTGTCAAGTTTTAAAATCCGATTTAAAAGTATTCTTACAAAATGGTTCGTTGGATTTAAAATGTATTGATGTGTTAGAGTATTGGCAAGAAGATAATTTACTAAATAATAAATACAATTTAGTAGCAAATCTGCCATACTATATCGCAACAAAGATAATATTAAAATTACTAAAAGATGATAACTGTGTAAATATTATAGCGATGATTCAAAAAGAAGTTGCTGAAAAGTTTTGTGCTAAGAGTAATGACAAAGAATATGGATTTATTTCAATTATTTCCGAACTGGTAGGAAATAAAGAAATTTTATTTGATGTTTCTCCACATTCTTTTAATCCTCCGCCAAAAGTTACCTCTTCTGTTTTAAAAATAGAAAAAAAAGATGCTTTTATAGGCAATAATGGGATTTTTCAAAGCAAAAAAGAATTTTCAAATTTTGAAAAATTTTTAAGAGTTTGTTTTTCTGCTCCGAGAAAAACTCTTAGAAAAAATTTATCTGCTTATAATAAACAAATATTACAACAAGCTTTTAGTAAAATTAATATAGATATAAACTTGAGACCTCATCAACTACCAAATGTCAAATATCTTGAATTATTCAAAATATTAAAGGTAAAAGATGAACAAAACAATAGAAAATAAAACACAAAATAGGGAAAGTCAACTCAATAAATCGACTCATAAACCAAATCCTAATAAAAAAAGAAATAAATATACAAATAACAAAAGACCTCAACATCAAAAAAATGAGCAATGGTATAAAAATATACAATCTACCATAGAAGCAAATAAAAAGATACAAGCACAAAGAGTATATCCTATGACTTATAAAGTTCCAAATAAAAATGGAGCTGTAAAAATCACTCCTCTTGGAGGACTTGGAGAAATAGGTGGAAACATGTTAGTAATAGAAACTAACAATTCAGCAGTTATTGTGGATGTGGGAATGAGTTTTCCTGATGACGAAATGCATGGAGTTGATATTTTAGTCCCTGATTTTTCATATTTGAGAACTATTAAAAATAAAATAAAAGGTATTCTTATAACTCATGCTCACGAAGATCATATAGGTGCTTTACCATATCTTTTTAAATATCATGATTTGCAATTTCCTATATATGCGACACCACTTCCTCTTGGAATGATTGCAAATAAATTTGATGAACATAAAATATCTAAGAAATTTTTTAGACCTGTGGAAAAAAGAAAAATCTATCAAATAGGCGATTTTGATGTAGAATGGATACACATAACACATTCAATTATAGATGCTTCCTCTTTAGCTATTACATCTCAAATAGGCACTATCATAGATACAGGTGATTTCAAAATAGACCATACACCAATAGATGGACTTCCTACTGATTTACATAGATTTGCACATTATGGGGATAAGGGAGTTTTATGCCTTTTAAGTGATAGCACAAATTCTTACAATACAGGTTTTACAAAAAGTGAAAGTTCAGTTGGCCCTACATTTGAAAAAATATTTTCACAAGCAAAAGGAAGAGTTATCATGTCAACTTTTTCTTCCAATATACACAGAGTCTATCAGGCAATTACACATGGAGTAAAATATGGAAGAAAAGTTGCAGTTATTGGAAAAAGCATGGAAAAAAACTTAAATACCGCAATGGAATTGGGTTATATAAAACTTGATAATAAAATTTTTATTGATGCATATGAAGTAAATAAATATAACGATAATAAAGTTTTAATAGTAACAACAGGAAGTCAAGGAGAGCCAATGAGTGCTCTTTTTAGAATGGCTACTAATGAGCATAGACATATAAAAATAAAACCTACTGATCAAATAATTATATCAGCAAGAGCAATTCCGGGAAATGAAGCAAGTGTTTCAAGAGTTTTAAATTATCTTTATAAAGCAGGAGCCAGTGTAGCTTATAAAGATTTTAGTGAAATTCATGTCAGCGGACATGCCGCACAAGAAGAACAAAAATTGATGATTAGACTTGTAAAACCTAAATTTTTTCTACCAGTTCATGGAGAATACAATCATATTCATAGACACAAAGAAACAGCCATGAAATGTGGAATACCTGAAAAAAATATTTATCTTATGAGCGATGGAGAGCAAATTGAATTGACTCAAAAACAGATGAAAAAAATAGGTTCAGTCAAAACAGGCAAAGTTTTTATAGATAATCAAATAAATAAACAAATAGAAAATAATATTGTTATAGACAGACAAAAATTAGCAGAAGCAGGAATTATTTCTATATTTGCACAAATAGATAAAAGCACTAATAAATTGATAAATAAACCAAGAGTTTTAAGTTATGGTATAGTTCCAGACAGAGATATGAAAGTCTTTCAAAAAGATGTTGAAAATATGCTTGATAGTCTTTTGATAAATTCCAAAAAAGAAGTTTTAGAAAATCAAAAAGCGGTTGAAAACAGTTTAAGACAAGCAGTTAGAAAACATGTTTTTAGAAAATTAAAAAAATATCCAACAGTTATTCCTACTATTTTTATGTTATAAAGGCAAAATATGGATTTTAAAAAAATAGCACGAGAAGTCTTAGAAATAGAAGCTAATGAACTTTTAAGAAGTGCAAACAATTTAAATGATGAAATAGAAAAAGCAGTTAAATTAATATTAAATATCAAAGGAAAATTAATTGTAACAGGTGTAGGAAAATCGGGACTTATTGGAGCAAAACTTGCTGCTACATATGCAAGCACAGGCACTAGTAGTTTTTTTATACATCCTACTGAAGCTATGCACGGAGATCTTGGTATGATAGACAAAGATGATGGTGTTTTAGCTATTAGTTATAGCGGAGAAAGTGAAGAATTAATAAAATTATTACCACATATCAAAAGATTTAATATACCATTAATCGCCATGGCAAGAGATAAAAAAACAACTCTTGGAAAATATGCTGATGTTTTTATATCTATAAATATCACCAAAGAAGCTTGTCCTTTAAATATAGCTCCTACAAGTTCCACTACTTTAACTTTAGCTTTAGGCGATGCTCTTGGAGTTTGCCTTATGAGGGCTAAAAATTTCCAAAAAGAGGATTTTGCATCTTTTCATCCAGGAGGCAGTCTTGGAAAACAATTATTTATAAAAGTTAAAGATATTATGAAAAACGATAATCTTCCAATTTGCACAGAAGATACACTTATAAAAGATGCCATAGTTATCATGAGTGAAGGAAAACTTGGAAATGTTTTTATAGTCGATAAAGAAAATAAGCTAAAATCCATTTTAAGTGATGGGGATGTAAGACGAGCATTACTTGATGAAGATTTTTCTATAAACAAAAAAGCTATTGATTATGCAAGTAAAAACCCAAAAACTTTAGATGATAAAAATATTCTTGCAAGTGTTGCACTTAAACTGATAGAGGAAAATAAAATCCAAATTCTTGCAATAACTGATAAAACAGGAAAAATAGAAGGCGCATTACATATTCATCATTTAATTGAAGCTGGAATAAAATAGATGGAAAAAATTAGATTAAATAAAATTATTTCACATAATACAAAATATTCAAGAAGAGAAGCTGATAAACTTATAAAAAATGGAGATGTAACTATTGATGATGAGGTTGTTACGGATTTATCGACAAAAGTTGATTTTCATGATAAGGTTAAAATAAAAGGAAGAAGACTTTATAAAAAAGATCATTTTACGGTAATAATTTATAATAAGCAAAAAGGCGAATTGGTTACTAAAAAAGATGACAGAGGAAGAAAAACAATCTTCGATACACTTCCAAAACAATATGCTCATTATTTGCCAGTAGGAAGACTTGATTTTGCCAGTGAAGGACTTTTACTACTTACTGATGCACCTCATGTTGCGACAAAACTTATGGAAAGCCATTTAGAAAGAGTTTATTACCTCAAAATCAAAGGATATATTACACCTGCGATGGAAGAGGGTATGCAAAATGGAGTTTATATAGACTCAAATATCGGGGGTCATAAAGATTCTGAAATTCATTCAATGGAAATAAAACCTTTTTTGGCTTATAAAATTATCAAAAATTCTCCTTCATTTTCAAAATTGAAAGTAGCAATATCAGAAGGAAAAAATAGAGAACTTAGAAGATTTTTTGCTTATTTTGATTCTGAAATTACAGATCTTAAAAGGGTAAGTTTTGGTGGTATTGATTTGGGAATGTTAAAACCCGGAAAAAGTAGATACTTGGAAAAAAATGAATATCAAAGTCTTCATGATTTTATACATCAAAAATAATGAATTTGATTCAAAATTTAACAACTGTTTTACAACCGAAAACATTAGAAAATTTTATAGGACAAGAACATATTATTTCACAAGAAAAACCTCTTTATAAACTTATAAAATTAGGTAAAATTCCCCATATGCTATTTTGGGGAGTTAGTGGAAGCGGAAAAACAACTTTGGCAAAAATTTGTGCAAACGAAATAAACTCTCCTTTTTTCTATATGGATGCAACAAATTTAAAAGTTGATGATATAAGAAAAAATATAAACAATTATAAAAATTCTCTTATAAAACCTATTATTTTTATAGATGAAATCCATAGACTTTCTAAAAATCAACAAGAAGTTTTGCTTATTCCAATGGAACAAAAATCCTGTATTATTATAGGTGCAACTACTGAAAATCCCTCTTTTGCCCTTACAAATGCTATGATATCAAGAATGATGGTTTTTGAATTTAAAATTTTGACTGAAAAAGATTTGGAAAAACTTTTTCAAAGAGTTAAAAAAAGATATGATTTTAATATCGAAAAAGATGCAAAAGAGTATCTCTTCTGTTCAAGTGGAGGAGATGGAAGGGCTATGCTTAATCTCTTAGAATTTGCTTTAAATATAGAAAATAATATAACTTTGCAAACTTTAAAATCACTTAGAAATGAACCTTTAAAAAATGGTGTAAGTTCAAAATCAAATCATTATGATTTTATTAGTGCTTTGATAAAAAGTATAAGAGGAAGTGATATTGATGCATCATTATATTATCTTGCAAAATTATTAGATAGTGGAGAAAGAAGCGATTTTATCGCCAGAAGATTGGTAATACTTTCTAGTGAAGATATAGGAAATGCAAATCCAAATGCTTTAAATATAGCTACAAATACACTTATCGCAGTCAAAGAAATAGGAAAGCCAGAAGATAAAATTATTCTTTCTCAATGTGTTATCTATCTTTCTTCATCACCAAAATCAAACTCCTCTTATAAAGCAATCAATAAAGCCTTGGATTATGTAAAAAATAATCCTTCTTTAGAAATTCCATCTTATTTAAAAACAACAGGTAAAAAAGAATATTTATATCCTCATGATTTTGGAGGATATATAAAGCAAGAATATATAAAAAAAGTTGTAAAATTTTATAATTCGGAAGAAATTGGCTTTGAGAAAACTCTAAATGATTGGATAAAGAAAATTAAAGGAAAGCAATGAATATAGCAATAATTGGAGGAGGAATAAGTGGATTAACAACTGCATTTTATATAAAACAATTTAAGCCAGAAGCAAAAATTACACTTTTTGAAAAAGAAGATTATCTCGGCGGTAAAATGCATACTGTCAATAAAAATGGATTTTTAATTGAAGAGGGAAGCAATGGTTTTTTGTCAAACAAGCCTGATACATTAGAACTCGTAAAATTAAGTGGATTGGAAAATTTACTTTTAAGAAGTAGTGATAATGCCAGAAAAAGATATATTTTTCATAAAAGTTTAGAAATTTTACCTGAAAGTGCAATGGCTTTTATAAAAACTCCACTTTTAAGTATAAAAGGCAAACTTAGAGTATTAGGTGAAATATTTGCACCTGCTAAAAAAGATGACAGTGATGAAAGCTTACAAGATTTTGGTTATAGAAGAGTAGGAAAAGAGATGACTGATGTTTTTTTAGATGCCATGGTTGCAGGTATTTATGCATCAACACCTAAAAAAATTTCAGCTCCAGCAGCATTTCCTGCAGTTGTTAAATTGGAAAGAGAATATGGTTCTCTTTTTAGAGGAATGATAGCTAAAAAGAAAAAAGAAGCTGGTCCTGGTGGAATTTTAATGAGTTTTAAAGGAGGAGTTAGCACTTTTATTGAACAACTTGAAACTAAAATAGATATGAATATCATTAAAAATAAAGAGATACAAAAGGTGCAAAAAAACGAAAATGGTTTTAAAGTTATAAGTGATGAATTAGAAATGGATTTTGATAAAGTTGTTCTTTGTTCTCCTGCTTATGATAGTGCTAAAATATTGCAAAATTTATCTCCAACTATTTCTAAAAAACTTTTTGATATAGAATATTCACCTGTTTCTGTTATAGGTTTAGGATATGATGCATTAGAACATGATTTAGAAGGTTTTGGACTTTTAACTACTTCAGAAGCAAAAAAAGAAGTTTTAGGTATTCTTTGGGACAGTTCAATATTTTTTGATAGAGCAGAAAAAGGAAAAAAATTACTTAGAGTTATGATAGGAGGACAAAGAAATCCAAATTTAGCATTGAAAAACGAAGATGAACTTATCAAAATGGCAATCAACGGAATAAAAGAAATTATGAATATTGATATTAAACCAAATATTGTTTATGTGAAAAAACATGTCAAAGCAATTCCTAATTATAAAGTAGGGCATTTAGCAAATATTAAAATAATTTTTGACAAATTAAAAGATATCAACGGTCTTTTTTTAAATTCAAATGCATATAACGGAGTAGGATTGAATGATTGTATTAGTAATTCTAAAAAATGTGCAAAAACAGTTGTTGGAATTGAATAATTTAATTAAATTTGATATAATAAAATAAAAAAGGTTTAAAAATGGAGATGTATATTTGTGGACATATAAATCCTGATTCTGATTCTATTTGTGCTGCTATTTCACTTTCTTATTTAAAAAATCAATTAGGTGAAAAAGCGATTCCTGCAAGACTTGG
>JALUBK010000038.1 GCA_027044945.1 Campylobacterales bacterium | reverse complement strand
GATAAACGATTTTGTGGAAGATTTTAAAGCCAGTGCTCCTATTTGGAAGTATGATTTGATTGGAGGAGAAAGGGTTTATGCGAAAAAAAGAAGTTTCCAGTTGGAAGGAAGCGGGATTTTATATAATACAATAGGAGAATAGTTTGAAAAAATTTATTAGTTTTAAAGAATCAATAGAAATTTTAGAAAATGCTTTTTGTGAAGAAGTTGAAGAAGAGCAACTTTTTTTAAATGAAAGCTTGGGAAGAGTTTTGGCTAAAGATATTGTGGCAAAAGGGAATTCACCTGCATTTGAAACTTCAGGAATGGATGGATATGCCATAAAATTTGAAGATCAAGAGATGGATAAAATTAAAATAATAGATAAATTACCTGCTGGAACTGCAAATACAATAGAAGTAACAAATGGAACTTGTATAAAAACTTTTACCGGTTCACTCATGAGCAAAGGTGCTGATACATTGATTCCTATTGAAAATGTTGAGGTAGATGGAGATTGTATTATTGTTAAAGAGAAAGTTTCAAAAGGTTTTAGTGTTAGACCTGTCGGAGAAAATTATAAAGATGGCGAAATTCTCATCAAAAAAGGTTCAAAGATAAGTTTTGGAGAAATTGGTGTCATGGCTGGTTTAAATATGGTTAAAGTTCCTGTAAAAAGAAAACCAATAGTTTCAGTTTTAGCTACAGGAAGTGAGATTTTGGAGCTTGGAGAAAAACAAACAAATATATCTCAAATAAGAAGCACAAATCATTATACCATAGAAGCTATCATAAAAAACACCGGAGCAGATGTGCATAATATGGGGGTAGTCGGAGATAATTTGGCTGATATAAAAGATGCAATTCTTAATGCTTTGGAATTTAGCGATATTGTTGTTACAACAGGTGGAGTTAGTGTGGGTGATTATGATTTTGTAAAAGAAGCTATAAAATCTATGGATGTAGAAATGCTTATAGGGGGAGTTGTTATTAAGCCTGGAATGCATATTAAAATTGTAAAAGTCGGTAAAAAATATATTTTTGCACTTCCTGGATTTCCTTACAGTTCTGCTGTTACAGCATTTTTATATGTGGTTCCTCTTATAAAAAGAATGTTAGGAGTTGATGATAAATATGATATTGTTTGGGCAAAAATGAAAGAGGATTATAAGAAAAGGTCTAAAAAAAGTGAATTTACGGCAGTAAATTTGACATATACCAAAGAAGGATATTTTGTAGATTTAAAAGGTAAAAAAAGCGGAACTAGTGCTATATTGACTAATATTTTACACAATCCTGCTCTTTTGTGGATAGAAGTAGATGAAGGAGGGTTGAAAAAAGGAGATTTGGCAAGAATTATAAGATTGGTTTAATATGTTAAAAATTATTACTTTTATCTTTTTTCTTTATATTGGAGCTTTGTTGTATCTTTATTTTATTCAAGATAGCAAGATTTTTAATTTTTCAACTGTTCCAAAGAGAAAGCCTGATGTTTTAAAAGAGTGTTCAAATTGTAAAGAGATAAAAATTAAAACAGATGGAATTTTATTAGACGGTGTATATAAAGATGAAAATTCTTCCAAATTAATTATATATTTTGGAGGAAATAGTGATGATGCTACAGAATTTATAAAAATCTTAAAGGATGAAAAAAAGTTTGATATAGTAGTGTTTAATTATAGAGGAGACGGGTTAAGTGAAGGTAAGCCTACTGAAAAAACTCTTTTTCAAGATTCTTTAAGTATTTATGATAAATTTAAAAAAAACAAAGAAGTTATATTGATAGGAAGAAGTCTTGGTAGCGGTATTGCAACATACCTTGCATCACAAAGAGATGTAAAAAAATTACTTCTTATTACTCCTTATGATTCTATAGAAAATGTTGCAAAGCAGAGATATCCTTTTTTTCCAATATCTTTTTTAATAAAATATAAATTCAAATCTTATAAATATATTAAAAAGGTTAAAGCTCCTATTTTTATTTTTATGGTAAAAAACGATAAAACAGTATCAAATCAAAGAACAAACAATTTAATACATTATATAAAAGCCAATTATTATGTTAAAGAGTTTAACAATACCACTCATGCTGATATTTTTTCAAATAAAAATTTTATAGAAGCTTTAAAAAAATCACTTTAAAATTTTTGGCAATGTTATTCCTGTTTGTTTTTGATATTTACCGTTTTTATCTCTATAAGTTGTTTTACATTGTTCATCTCCTTCAAGAAAAAGAACTTGTGCTATCCCTTCGTTTGCATATATTTTAGCTGGAAGAGGGGTAGTGTTACTTATTTCTATCGTAATATGACCTTCAAAACCTGGTTCAAACGGGGTAACATTTACAATTATTCCACATCTTGCATAAGTGCTTTTTCCAAGACAAATAGCTAAAACATTATCTGGTATTTTAAAATACTCAACTGTTCTTGCAAGTGCAAAAGAGTTTGGAGGAACGATGCATATATCGCCTGTAAAATCAACTATATTTTTATTGTCAAAATTTTTTGGATCTACAACTGTTGAATTAACATTTGTAAAAATTTTAAATTCTTTTCCTACTCGTATGTCATAACCATAACTGCTGACTCCATAGCTAACAACATTTTTGCCTACTTGTTCCTCGCAAAAAGGATTAATCATGTCATTTTTTATAGATTTTTCTCGTATCCAATTATCAGATTTTAGTCCCATTAATTTTCCTTTAATTATTTTTTAAAAATTTATAAATTAAAATTATGTTATTATACCAAATTAGACTTATGTTTAGCATTTAAGGAGAAACAAAAAAATGGATCAAAAAGAGATAAAAGAGCTTATGAAAAGCTTTGATAAAAGTGGTTTAAGTAAAATGAAATTGAAAAATGGTGATTTTGAAATACTTTTTCAAAAAGGAAATGATGTTCAAAATATTAGCACGGCTGTTGCTCCAGCTTCAATAGCAAATATACCTATCACAGAATCTGCTCCTATTTCAACCATAAAAGAGCCAACAAACAAAGAGGAAAAATTGTATATCAAATCACCAATGGTAGGGACTTTTTACCAAGCACCAAGTCCTGGATCTCCTGCTTTTGTAAAAGTTGGAGATAGTGTCAAAAAAGGTGATGTTGTTGCTATTGTTGAAGCTATGAAAATTATGAATGAAATTGATGCGGAATTTAATTGTAAAATTTTGGAAATTTTAGTCAATGATGGAGAGCCTGTTGAATATGACCAACCAATTTTTTGTGTAGAAAAAATATAAATTAAGAAGTTATAAAAATGAAAAAAATTCAAAAAATACTTGTTGCTAACAGAGGAGAAATCGCATTAAGGGCTATAAGAACTATAAAAGAGATGGGCAAAACTGCTGTTGCTATTTATTCTACTGCTGATAAAGATGCTGAGTATTTAAAATTTGCAGATTTAGCTATTTGTATAGGCGGTGCCAAATCAAATGAAAGTTATTTGAATATTCCTTCTATTATGTCTGCTATTGATATAAGTGGATGTGATGCCGTATTTCCTGGATATGGTTTTTTGAGTGAAAATCAAAATTTTGTAGAAATATGCAAACATCAAAAGATAAATTTCATAGGCCCCTCAGTAGAACTTATGGCTACAATGAGTGATAAATCAAAAGCCAAAGAAGTGATGAAAAAAGCTGGAGTTCCTGTGATTTTAGGAAGTGAAGGGGCTTTAAGAGATTTAGAAGATGCTAAAAAAACTGCAAAATGGATAGGGTATCCTGTGATTGTCAAAGCAAGTGCAGGAGGCGGAGGAAGAGGCATGAGGATTGTCGAAAGCGAAGAAAATCTTGAAAATGCTTTTTTGTCTGCAGGAAGTGAAGCATTAAATGCTTTTGGAGATGGAACTTTGTATATGGAAAAATATATAAAAAATCCAAGACATATAGAAGTTCAAGTTGTTGCAGACGAATATGGAAACGCTATTCATATAGGAGAAAGAGATTGTTCTTTACAAAGAAGACACCAAAAACTTATAGAAGAATCTCCTGCTGTTATTTTAGATGAAACAATAAGAAAAAAATTACATGACACAGCAATAAAGGCGACAAAAGCCATTGGATATAAAAGTGCAGGGACTTTTGAGTTTTTGGTAGATAGTGATAAAAATTTTTATTTTATGGAAATGAATACAAGATTGCAAGTTGAACATACTGTTAGTGAAATGGTTAGCGGTTTGGATATTATTGAATTAATGATAAAAGTAGCAGAAGGTGAAAGATTGCCTTCGCAAGAAGATATCACTTTAAAAGGTCATGCTATTGAGTGTAGGATTACAGCAGAAGATCCTAATAAATTCATACCAAGTCCTGGAAAAATTACGAAATGGATTATTCCAGGTGGTAGAAATGTAAGAATTGATTCACATGTATATTGTAATTATGTTGTTTCTCCATATTACGATTCAATGATTGGAAAGCTTATAATTTGGGCAGAAGATAGAAAAAGAGCTATAGCAAAAATGAAAGAAGCTTTAAATGAATTTGGAGTTGAAGGCATTAAAACAACTATTCCTTTTCATCAAAAAATGATGAAAAATGTCGATTTTATTGAAAACAATTATGATACTAATTATTTAAGTTAGTTTTTGAAACAAAAAGAGGAGAGGAAATGAAAAAGTTTTTTTTCTTTTTTTCTTTTTTTCTTTTTTTTGTTATTTTACAGGCAAGTTCGGTAAAATGTAAAAAAAAGGAAAATAGTATAATATGCACCTATTTTTTAGATAGATCTGATTCTTCAAATAACATTAAGCTTAAATTTCACTGGATCTCTCCTCAAACTCCCAAAGATGACAGAATTAGATATGTTATTATTCCTCAAGATTATGGTTCAGCCTATGACTACAGATTTATTCCTGGAAGAATTAAAGGTAAATGGAAAGTTGTTGTTACAAGAACAGATACAAATAAAACTTCATCAACAACTTTTGATATAAACGAAAGTGAAGATTATTTTTTCAATGATTAAAGAGCATCAATTATTGCGGTGCTCTTATTATTTTAATATTTGCTTCAGAAATAAGTTTGTCAAAATATGATTTTATTATATCTTTTTCTCTTTGATTCATTATTTTAGCAAAAATATTATTCTCTACTTTTTCAAATGGTATTGGAGTAACATCTATCTTTCTTTTTATATAAAAACTTGCAAAACTATTTTTGAAAGTCAATATTGGAGTAAAATCACCTTCTTTTGTTTGTTGCAAGATAAAAAGCAATCTAGGGTTTATTTGTTTTGATTTCAATATTTCGTCTTTTGTCTTTATTCCCGCGATATTTAACATAGGATTGTTTATCATTTTTGCCAAATTTTGTTTGCTTTTAGAAGTATATTGTATGACTTCAATCATTTTTGGAATTGAATATAAATTTAAGTGATTTTGATAATATGTTTCCATATCGCTTTTTGTTGCTTTTGTGATTCTAGTAGATGTTATTTTTTTATATAATTTTTCTTGTTTTATTTTTTTTGCCAAATCTTTTTTGTATTCATTAAGATCTATGCCGTTTTGTTCAAGATAATTTTTAAAATCCATAATAGACATTCCTGAGGCCGAACTCATTTTTTCCATTTCATTTTCTATATCATCATCAGTTGCTTCAATATTATATTTTTTTATCAAATTTTGTTCAATTTTGTTTTGAATTAATATTTTTACTGCTTCTTGGGTAGAAATATGGAATTTTTGTGAATATTCACTTATTTCATAAAGTGTTATAGGTGTATTGTTTACTAAAATTGAAACACCATCTACTAATCCCGCATGTAAAGACCCACTTATAAAAAATACAGCCAATAAATATTTTAAAACTTTTTTTATCACAAATTTTCCTTTTTTAAAAATTAATCATAATTTTATCATAATTTTTGCGAAACTCTGCTAAAATCATAATTAATATTTTAAAAAGGTGTATTATGGTTATTACCAGATTTGCTCCAAGTCCTACAGGATATTTGCATATCGGAGGGCTTAGGACGGCTTTATATAGTTATTTGTGGGCTAAAAAAAATAATGGAAAATTTTTACTTCGTATCGAAGATACAGATTTAAAAAGAAATTCCAAAGAGGCTGCTAAAGCGATAGAAGAAGCTTTTAAATGGGTTGGTTTAAAGCAAGACGGCAAGATTATTTATCAATCAACAAGATTTGATATTTATAAAAAATATATACAAAAACTCCTTGACGAGGATAAAGCTTATTATTGTTATATGAGTAAAGAAGAGTTGGACGAACTTCGAGAATCTCAAATGAAATTGAAAAAAAGACCAAAATATGACGGAAGGTATAGAGATTTTAAAGGAACTCCCCCAGAAGGTATTTCTCCAGTCGTTCGAATAAAAACTCCAATAAATAAAAATATTACTTTTAAAGATGGAATAAAAGGTACAATTTCTGTTAATACAAATGATGTTATGGATGATTTTATTATTGCAAGAAGTGATGGGACTCCTACTTATAATTTTGTTGTTACTATTGATGATCATGAAATGGGGGTAACAGATATTATTAGAGGAGATGATCATCTTAGCAATACTCCAAAACAGATAATTATTTATAATGCTTTAGGTTGGGATTTGCCAAATTTTTATCATGTTCCTATGATACTTAATCCTCAAGGGAAAAAACTTTCCAAAAGAGATGGTGCTATGGATGTTATGGAATATAAAAAAGAAGGATATTTGCCAGAAGCATTGCTGAATTTTCTTGTTAGACTTGGTTGGAGCCATGGAGATCAAGAGATATTTAGTATGGATGAAATGCTTAAAATGTTTGATCCAAAAAATATAAATAAATCAGCTTCAGCTTATAATAAAGAAAAACTTTTATGGTTAAATTCTCATTTTATAAAAGAATCAAGTTATGAAAGAATTATAAAAGAATTAAAATATTTTGATGTAAATTTGGAAAATATTGAAAAAAAAGAGATTTTAATTGATGCATTAAAAGAGAGGGCAAAAACTTTAAAAGAGTTTGCAGAAAAAGCAAGATTGATTCTTGAAAAACCTAGCGAGTATGATGAAAAAGCGGTTAAAAAATTTTTAAAAGTTGATTCAAAAAAAATAGCCGAGAAATTTTTAGATTTTTTAAAAAATTATAACAAATCTTTAAAGACCCCAGCTGATTATAATGAAATGATTGGGAAGTTTCTACACAAATTTGACTTAAAACTTAAAAATATAGCACAAATTATCAGAATCTCTATCGTTGGAAGTGCAGTAAGCCCATCCATATATGATATAATGTGCATCATCGGAAAAGATGAATTAATAAAGAGAGTAAAAAAATTAATACAATTTATGGAGGATAACAATGAGCAAAACTGAATGGGAACAAAAATGTTTGGATTATCATATAGGCGGTAAAACTGGAACTTTGCTTAAAAAGCCTTGCAATACGGCTGAAGAGCTTTCAATGGCTTATACACCCGGAGTTGCAATTCCTTGTAAAGAGATAGAAAAAGATATTTCTTTGGCATATAAATATACAAACAAGGGTAATTTAGTAGCTGTTGTTACAGATAGCACTGCAGTTTTGGGACTTGGAGATATAGGTGCACTTGCAGGAAAACCTGTCATGGAAGGCAAAGGAGTTTTGTTTAAAAAATTTGCCGATGTTGATGCGGTTGATATTGAGTTAAATGTAAAAGATGCAGATAAAATCATTGAAGTAACTGCTGCGATTGCTGATAGTTTTGGTGGAATTAATCTTGAAGATATAAAAGCACCTAAATGTTTTGAGATAGAAGATAAACTTAAAGAGATATGTAATGTTCCTGTTTTTCATGACGATCAACACGGAACTGCTATTATTTCAACCGCAGGTCTTATTAATGTGCTTGATATTAGCGGTAAAAAAGTAGAAGATTTGAAAGTTGTAGTTATAGGAGCTGGAGCTGCTGGAACAGCTTGTGCTAAAATGTATAGAAATTTAGGCGTTAAAAATATTGTGATGCTTGACTCTAAAGGTGTTATTCAAACAAAAAGAGATGACTTAAATAAATATAAACAAGAATTTGCTATAGAAACTGATGATAGAACACTTGCGGATGCTATGAAAGGGGCCGATATGGTTCTTGGTCTTTCTGGCCCTGGTATTATTACCAAAGATATGGTAAAAAGCATGGCTTCTAGTCCTATTATATATGCTTGTGCCAATCCAACACCTGAAATAACTCCTGAAGAAGTTTTAGCAGTTAGAGATGATGCATATATCGGAACAGGAAGAAGTGATTATCCAAATCAAATAAATAATGTATTAGGTTTCCCTTTTATTTTTAGAGGTGCCTTAGATGTTAGGGCTACAAAAATAACTGAAAATATGAAAGTAGCGGCTGCAAAAGCATTAGCAGCATTAGCAAAAGAAGAAATACCTGATTATGTTAGAAATGCTTATTCTTATGGAAATGAGTTAAAATATGGAAAAAATTATATTATACCATCCCCATTTGATAAAAGAATAGCAGTGTTTGAATCTTATGCGGTTGCAAAAGCAGCTATTGAAGATGGTGTTTCTATGTTAAAAGATTTTGATCTTGATGCTTATAAAAAGGAACTTGAAGATAAATTTTTAAAATAAATTAAAAATCTTTTAAAAATACAAAAGGGGATAACATGTCTGTTCTAAAATATATTGATAAAGTATTGAAACAAATCGTAACAAACAGTCCGGGTCAAGTTGAGTTTTATCAAGCAACAGAAGAGGTTCTTTCTTCTTTGGTGCCTCTTCTTGAGAGATATGATAAATATGATAAATATAATATTTTAGAACGGATTGTTATCCCTGAAAGAACGATAATTTTTAGAATAAATTGGCTTGATGACAATGGAAACATACAAACAAATATAGGATACAGAGTCCAATTTAATTCGGCAATAGGCCCATATAAAGGGGGTCTTAGATTTCATCCTACGGTCAATCTTGGTATTATAAAGTTTTTAGGGTTTGAACAAATTTTTAAAAATTCATTAACAGGATTAAATATTGGCGGAGCTAAAGGCGGAAGCAACTTTAATCCTAAAGGAAAAAGTGAAAATGAAATTATGAAATTTTGTCAAGCTTTTATGATAGAGCTTTCTCGTCATATAGGAGAAAGAAGAGATATTCCTGCCGGTGATATAGGTGTTGGAAAAGAAGAGCTTGGATATTTGTTTGGTCAATATAAAAAAATAACAGGCAGATTTGAAGGTGTTTTGACAGGAAAAGGGTTAAATTGGGGAGGCTCTTTAGCAAGAACAGAAGCAACAGGATATGGGTCTGTGTATTTTGCAGAACATATTTTGAATAAATATAAAGATTCTTTAAAAGGAAAAGTTTGTGCTGTTTCGGGTGCCGGAAATGTTGCTATTTATACTATAGAAAAACTTTTATCAATGGGTGCAAAACCAGTTACTTGTAGTGATAGTGGAGGAACTATATACCATAAAAAAGGGATAGACCTTGAAACATTAAAAGCGATAAAAGAGATAGAAAGAAAAAGATTAAGCGAATATGTAAAACTTTGTCCAGATGCAGAATATATTCCTGTTTCAAAATATCCTAAAAACGGACATGCCTGTTGGCAAGTTAAATGTGATTGTGCTTTTCCTAGTGCTACACAAAATGAATTAAGCCTTATTGATGCAAAAGCATTAGTTAAAAATGGTTGTAAATTGGTTAATGAAGGTGCAAATATGCCAACAGTTCCAGATGCTGTTAGATATTTAAAAGAAAATAAAATATTTTTTGGACCAGCCAAAGCGGCAAATGCTGGAGGTGTTGCAACAAGTCAGCTTGAGATGAGCCAAAATGCGAGTATGTCAAATTGGAGTTTTAATGAAGTAGATGCAAAACTTAAAAAAATTATGAAAAATATTTTTGATATATCTTATGAAACAGCTAAAGAATACGGTTGCAAAGATGATTTATTGACAGGAGCCAATATAGCAGGATTTAAGAAAGTAGCTGATTCTATGATAGATCAAGGTGCTGTATGAATACAATGTTCAAATAAATATTTATGGTCTTGAGGAAGTGTTTCATAAATTTTATTTGATAATTTTTGTATTTCCCATAATGCTTGTTTTGAACTCCTTAAAGTAAGAAAATTTTGCAAGCTTCTTGCATTTATGCTCCAAGTTAATTCTGTTTTATAACTTTCAGGCAAACAATATTTTGCTTTATCATTACTGATGCCTTCAGTTAAAACGATTCTTAGATTTTCCAAAGCTTTTATGCTCATTTCATTTACTATTGCTACATCAGTAAAAACTAAATATTTTTTTGCTCTATCTATATCTTTAGGAGTAAATTTTACTTCATTTTTTAATTCTTTAAGTGTGTATCTTGTTGATTTTACACTCAAGCTTGCCATTCTGTGTCTTGCTAATTCTTGTAATAAAGCCCTGCTGATGCCTTTTATGTAAAAATTATAATTAATATGTTCTAATGTAGAAGCATGTTTAAATTTATTACCAACACGATCTATTAATTCTTTGTCTTTTTCTCCACCATTATCGCTTTTATCAAAACTTTGCCAACAAGTTCTTATGGCATTCGCACAAATAATTAAAGGAGTTGAATTTAAAAGTTTTACTTGCATTATAATAAGTCCTAAATTTTTAGAACTTATTATAGCAAATTTTTTATTGTTTCAACTGAAGCAGAGTATTTAACATTTGATCTGAAGTCGTTATTGTTTTAGCATTTGCTTGGTATCCTCTTTGGATAACTATAAGTTGAGTCAGGCTTCTACTTAAATCAACATTGCTCATTTCTAAAGAACTGGCTTGAATAGAGCCTCTTTTTCCAGTTCCTGCTTGACCAATAATTGGATCTCCAGAGTTCGAAGTTTGTATGTATGTTCCACCTCCATTGCTTTCAAGACCTACATCATTTGCAAAACTTGCCATAGAAACTTGAGCTAAACCAAAACTTCTGCCATTTGTAAAACTTCCTATCAAAGTTCCCGTTTCATCTACTCTGATACCATCTAAATCTCCACCAGGAAATCCATCTTGGCTGATTCCTGAAGTGTTTGAAGTTGCATCATAACTAGTCATTCCGTTAAATTGATTGGCGGTTCCAAGTTTTAATTGAACTGTTTGTTTTGGTTTTGAGCCATTGTTACCAGTAAAACTTATACTTGATGGAGCATAAGTTGCCAAAGAGCCATCAGAATTAAATTTTATTGTTCCTACCAAATAATTTTTTGGAGTAGTTGTGTTTATTTCTCCTGGTTCTGGAACACTTAAAATCATTTGCCAAGTAGAACCGCTAGAATCTTGAGTTAATTTTCTAAAAGAAGTTCTTAGAGTATGTTTTGTTCCCAATGAGTCAAAAATATCAATACTAGATGCATGTGTTGCACTATAAAAAGATTGAGATATTTTAGAGCTTCCATCTGCTGGTATTATTCCATCAAGTGGAGTCATCATATCCAACAAATTTTGATTATTTTGCGAACCTGCTTCTGTTTTTATGTTTAAATCACTGCCTGATGTGCTATTTTTTACTTCAAACTTTCCTTGATCATTAACGATAACCGTAGCATTGGAGTTTACTTGTTGTGCCAAATTTTGTAGTTCTTCTCTAAGCCCTTCTGTAGTTTGAAATTTGCCATCATCTGAAGTGCCATCTCCATCTGTGCTGTATGTTAAAGTATGATAGGTTGAACCTCCATCAAAACTAATTTTAAAATTATCCCCATCTTTCATGGTTAATGAATTACCTGTTTCGTTAAAAAGTGAGCCAAAATCCAATTTATCTGTCGCTCCAGCTTTAACTTGATCACTTGTATTATTTCCATTGCTATCCAAAGAATAAATTAATGATTTGTTTTTTATTGACGGTCCTGAATTAAGATTTGCTTTTAAAGTTACTTTGGAAGTAGGATTTGCTGGAGTTGTGAGACCAGCAGGGATAGTTATATTTTTTATTGGTGCACTTGTATCTATTTGTCCTGTTAGGGGATCTCTTGACCAACCTTGAACAATATATCCATTGCTATCAACAAAATTACCATTAGCATCAAATACAAAATCTCCATTTCTTGTAAAATCATATGTTTTTCCGCCATCTGGACTAACAACAAAAAAGCCATCTCCTGATATAGCAAGGTCTGTGTTTTTGTCTGTTGATTGGATTGAGCCTTGTTTAAAAATTTTAGTGATAGAGCTAACCTGAGATCCAAGACCTACTTGCATAGGATTTTTTCCACCAAGTTCTCCTTGAGGTGCTGTTGCTATTTTTGATGTTTGATTTAAAAGATCTGCAAAATTTACTCTACTATACTTAAAGCCAGCTGTATTTACATTTGCTATATTGTTTCCTTCTACATTCATTGCTACTTGATTTGCTTGTAGCCCAGAAACTCCAGCCCATAATGATTTCATCATTTTTAGATCCTTTTATAAAGTTTTTAGTTTTTGTGTATGAAATGAAGCAATTTTCATTCCATTTTATGTTTTCATGTTGATAGCTTTTTTTATCATTTGATTGCTTGTTGTAATGCTTTTTGCACTTGCATCAAATGCTTTTTGCACGACAATAAGTTCGCTCAAAGCTACACTTAAACGAACATTGCTATCTTCAAGTTTGTTTGTTAAAATATTGTCTCCGTCTATATTATGACCATCTTTTGTATAAAAAAATGGTTTTCCACTGTTGTCGCTTGCTACAAACATATCATTATCAATTTTTTGAAGTCCTCCTTCGTTTTGAAAATGATAAATGGCTATTTTTCCGACAGATGCACTTTCTCCATTATTAAAAACAGCTGTTATATTGCCATTTGATTGTATTTGGTAATTTTTTAAAAAACCTTCTTCTGTGCCATCATTTTTAGCAAATTTACTTTCATGTCCCAATCCTTTTATAGTTGTCATTCCGTCATATCCACTATTTGGAATTTTAGGATTTAATGGTGTTCCGAGATTTAATTTTATAGGCACTCCTTCATTGTTTAATGAGGGTATATTTGCTTCAATTAATGCTCCTGTTCCATTAAATTTTAATGTTCCTTGTTTATTATCAACAATTTGATATAAAGTGTTTTCATTTGGATAAGTTAAATATTTGGTCGGATCATAAGTAACTCCTGGAGTTTTTGTGCCATCATTTTTTAATATTTTAAAATCCGCATTCCATAAACTACCCTCACTAGAAGTAGGAAATTGCTTTGTAAAAGTCATATCAAGTATGTTTTTATTGCCGTCTTGATTAATAAGGCTTGTCATAAAATGATCTGAGCTTTTAGCGATTTCTTTTCCTGTTGTTGGATCTATTGTTGATTTTACTTCATTATTTAAATTTGCTCCGAAAGATACATTTTTAGTTGGGACTGGAGGAGTATATAAAAAAGTTGGAAGATGCAATTTAGTTTGATTGTTAATATTTCCAAGAGGAGTATTTTTGTCTAAATTTACAGTAAATACTGTCGGATCTTTTGAACCGTTTTTTGTATAAACTGATCCAAAATTTTGTAATTTTTCTTTGGGTAAAATTACAGGTTTTATGCTTGGATTGCTTGTTCCGAGAAGATATTCGCCATTTGCATTAACCAAATCTCCATTTTTGTCTTTATAAAAAGCACCAAGTTTTGTGTAATAAGTTTTGTTTTTGCCTTCAAAAGCATACCATCCATTTCCATTTATAACAGTATCAAAATTTCTGTCAGTATTTATTAGTTCTCCTTGAGATAGATCTAGCGAAGTTCCTTGAATAGCACTTCCAAGACCTATATCACTGGCAACAGGGTTGTTTTCTGTGCTACTTAAAGCTTGAGAAAATTGTGTTTCAAATTCTGGTAAATTTTCTTTAAAGCCATAGGTATTTTGATTTGCTATATTGTCAGACCAAGTATCTATGGCAAATTGATTTGTTTTAACTCCGCTTATTCCGTTATAAAATGATGTATTCATTTTTCAACCCTATTCATATATTTCTTTGACTTGATTAAGAGAATAATAATTATTTCCAAGTTTTAAAAGTGCTTTACCGTTATTAAATTTTACGGAACTAATAGGATAAGTGCCATATTGTGTAGTTAAATTATCATTTTTGTCATCAATATAATTTGCACTAATGCTATAACTGCCAGCAGAAACCCTTTGTCCGCTATTGTTTGTTCCATCCCAACTAAATGAAAGAACTCCAGCTTTTTGTGGTTTTAATAAAAATGTTTTTACAATATTTCCTTTCATGTCTTTAATATAAACTTTTCCACTTTGAATATCGTTTTTAAAATATAAGTCAAAATTTGGTTTTGAACCTTTTAAAAGAGAAATACTATCTGTTCCGAGGCTACCCATTTTTCCTATTGCCGAAACCATTCCTAAATTACTACTTGCCTCAAGCTGAGAAGATAATTTTTCCAAAGTTTTATTTGTATTGTCTGTTGATTCAAGTGTAGCAAGTTGTGAAGTTTGTGCAAGTATTTTTTCAGTATCCATTGGGTTTGTAGGATCTTGATATTTTAATTCTGTCAAAAGAAGTTTCATAAAATCATCTTTACCAAGAATACTTTTTGGATTTGTTACTATTGAAGATTTGTTTGTTGTTGTTGGGATTGTATTTATCATATCTGAAACCATCGTTTATCCTTTATATATATTTTGGCACAATAAGTGTGATTGTTTGTTGATTTTCCATGTCGTTGTCATTAATTTCTTCAAAATTGTTGTTTTCCTTGTTTGATTTATGTCTTTGTTCATTATGGCTATTTGAGTTTGAATTAAAATTCATGTTCAAATTACTGAACCCCATATTTACTAAAGAATTTTTAAATTCTGCTTGATTTTGTGTAAAAATTGCCATTGTATTGTTGTTTGAGCTGATATTGACTTGTAAATTATTGCCTCTGCTTACAATGCTTACATCAACATTTCCTAAATTTTTAGGATTTAATGTCATTTTAATCCTGCTAAGAGGAGGCTTATAATTTTGAATTTCTTGATGTAAATCGTTTGCAAAATATTGTAAAGTTTGTTTTATTTGTATATTTTGATGATTTGTATCTATTTTTCCTATATTGTTTTCAGAAGTAAATATATGTTTTTCGGGAGCATCCGTAGGATTTGTTTGTGGAATATTTTTTTCAATTTTTGCTTGATTTTTAGAATGATGCTTTTGTATCGTTTTTGTTTTTTTGTGGGTAATAATATCTTTGGCTTGTAAAGTTTTTTTATCTGTATCAAAATTTGAAGCAATTTTTATCCCTTTTTCTTTTGTAAGAACATGCTTGTCTTTTTTCTTCATGCTAGAAATATTTTTCGATACATTTGTATTATTAATAATAGGTAAATCATTTTTTGTTTGCACAGATTGAGATTGTTTTAATGATATTTTATTTTTTGAAACATTTTGAATTATGGGTTCTTTTATCTCTTTTTTATGATTATTGGATATATTTTGCAATATTTTTTCTAACGGTTGTTTTTGAAAATTAGAAACGGTATCGGTTTTTTTAATTTGCTTGTTTTTTGATAAATTTAATATTTCTTCACTTGTAGATTTGGTGTTTTTTGTTTTTATTTGTTTGTCTATTTTTTCTAACGGTTGTTTTTGAAAATTAGAAACGGTATCGGTTTTTTTAATTATTTTTTCTATATCTTTTTTTGTTGTCAAAATTATTTTTTTATCATCTTCTTTAAAAAATTCAAATTTTTCTATTTTTATATTATATTTTTTTGCTACTTGAAATAAATCTTTTATATTTTTTATATTTTTAAAATCATAAATTGCTTTTTTATCAGTTAAAATAGTATCTATTTTTTTTGTATCTGTTGGAAAATTTCCTTTAAGTCCATTTGATTTTAGATACAAGACGAAATTCAATAATTCATTTAATGTTATTTTTTTAGCAGGTGGTTGTTTATCGTCGTTATTTAAAAGATTTAGCTTTGTTTCTTTTGTTTCTTGATTATTATTTTTATCGTTTGAAAGCAATTTGTTTTTATCATCTGTTTGAATTTTTGTATCACTTAATAAATTAGTTAAAAAATCTTTAAATTCAGATTGAATATTAACAGGTATTCCTTTTTCTTTTGAAAGAGAAGTTTTTCCATTCTTCAAAGATAAAAGTTCTGATATTTCATTGCTGTTCATTGCTAATAATAAATTCATTGTAAGCCTTAAAATATAAGTTTATGTTATTAAAGCAAAATTCATTCCAAAATTTTTTCTTTCTTTTTCAGCTTGTTTTAGATAAAATGCATTTTTATATAAAAGATAATAAGGAAAATTAGTGCAAGAGATTAGAAATATAGCAGTTATTGCTCATGTTGATCATGGAAAAACTACATTGGTTGATGAATTACTTAAACAGTCACATACCTTTAGAGACAATCAAAAAGTTGCCGAGAGAGTCATGGATAGTAATGATTTAGAAAAGGAAAGAGGGATAACTATTCTTTCAAAAAATACGGCAATTATTCATAATAATTATAAAATAAATATAATTGATACTCCAGGTCATGCTGATTTTGGTGGTGAAGTTGAACGGGTTTTGAAAATGGTTGATGGAGTGCTTTTGCTAGTAGATGCACAAGAGGGTGTTATGCCTCAAACAAAATTTGTTGTTAAAAAAGCACTTTCTTTAGGATTAAAGCCGATTGTGGTAATTAATAAAATAGATAAAGCAGCAGCTGATCCAGATAGGGTTGTGGATGAAATATTTGATCTTTTTGTAGCTATGGAAGCCAGCGAAGATCAACTTGATTTTCCTGTAATTTATGCAGCAGCTAGAGATGGTTATGCAAAATATAACATGGAAGATGAAAATAAAAATTTAGAACCTCTTTTTGAAACTATCATCAAAGAAGTTCCAGCTCCTAAAGGAGATATAAATAATCCTACACAAATCCAAGTTTTTACACTTGATTATGATAATTTTGTAGGCAAAATTGGAATAGCAAGAATATTTAATGGGGTTATCAAAAAAAATCAAAATATACTTTTAGCAAAAAGCAATGGAGAAAGAATAACTGGAAGAGTAAGCAAGTTAATTGGATTTTTAGGACTTGATAGAATCGATATAGATGAAGCATATAGTGGTGATATAGTAGCTATCGCTGGATTTGAAGCACTTGATATAGGAGATAGTTTGGTAGATCCGGCTAATCCTATGCCATTAGATCCTATGCATATAGAAGAACCTACTTTATCTGTTGTTTTTGCGGTTAATAATTCCCCATTGGCTGGAACTGAAGGCAAATATGTAACTTCAAATAAACTTCAAGAAAGACTTGAAAATGAAATGAAAACAAATATTGCCATGAAATACGAAAATATTGGTGAAGGAAGTTTTAAAGTTTCAGGAAGAGGCGAATTGCAAATAACAATATTGGCTGAAAATTTAAGACGAGAAGGTTTTGAATTTTCACTTGCAAGACCAGAAGTTATTATTAAAGAAGAAAATGGTGTTAAAATGGAGCCTTATGAACTTTTAGTTATTGATGCCCCAGATGATTTTACAGGTGTTGTTATAGAAAAACTTGGAAAAAGAAGAGCTGAAATGATATCTATGGTTCCTATGAATGATGGACAGACAAGAATGGAATTTGAGATTCCAGCACGGGGGCTTATAGGTTTTAGAAGTCAATTTTTAACCGATACCAAAGGAGAAGGTGTTTTAAACAATTCCTTTTTAGATTTTAGACCTCTTGGAGGAACTGTTGAACACAGAATGAATGGTGCTCTGATTTCTATGGAAAATGGAGTTGCACTTGGATATTCTTTGTTTAATTTACAAGATAGGGGAACTTTGTTTATCAAGCCTCAAGATAAAGTTTATACTGGTATGATTATAGGCGAACATGCAAGAACAAATGATTTGGATGTAAATCCTATAAAAGGTAAAAATCTTACAAATGTTCGAAGTAGCGGTGCTGATGAAGCTATCAAACTTGTCCCTCCAAGAGCTATAACTCTTGAATCGGCATTGGAATGGATAGAAGACGATGAAATAGTAGAAGTAACACCAAAAAGCATAAGACTTAGAAAAAGATATCTTGATCCAACCATAAGAAAAAGAATGGCACGAAAAAAAGAAGCATAAAACAACAAGGGTATCTAATTGTTATAGATATCCTTATTATTGGGTGCAAAAAACAAAATTATTAAAGATAATATGGCTATAAGAAAAGCTACTAAAAATAAATATTTTCCATAAAAATATCCTGAAAGTAAAGATCCTATAAAACCTCCAAGTCCATATGAAATACCGTGATAAAACTGCATAGATAATTTTTTTTGCTCATATAATCTATAAAGATATGTTATGGTTGCTGTGTGAAAAAGAGCAAAACTTATAGCATGAAATGTTTGAGTTAAAAACGAAACTGCCAATAACGATGGAAATAGATATAAAAGAAGCCATCTTAGCGATGTTATAAAAATAGAAAATTTTATCAAGTTTAAAATATTAAAATTTAAAATTTTATTTTGAAAGGCAAACATGACAATTTCACAAATTATGGATACACTCCATAAATAACTGACCATTTTCAAAGAAATTCCATGTGCATTTTCATATATTGTGAAAAAATTATAAAAAAATCCAAAAGATATTTGCACAAGAAGAATGCTAAGCCAAAATTGCCAATATTTTAAAAGTGAAAAATTATTTTTAGTTTTCTTGTCTTTTTGAAGGTTGAATTTTTTAGTATCGAGTGATATTAATACACCAAATATAAAGACAAAAATATCAACAATAAGATAAAAATAGAGTCCGATTTTATAACCATTTAAATATTTTGCAAGAATAAGTCCTATTAACATAAATCCTAAAGAACCCCAAAGTCTGCTTTTTCCATAATTTTTTTGTAATTTTTCAAGTGCTATAGTATCGACATAAGGCATGATGAGACCATTTGCTCCTCCAAATATTGCAATACTTAAAAGTAAAAGATAGAAATTATGTATAGTAAAAAATAGGGCAATAATCCCTAAAAGAGATATAAAAAGAGAATATTGATAAATTTTTTTTGTTAAATTAAAAATTTTTAAAAATAAAAAAGGTGTCAAAAATCTCATTAAAGGAATAATAGAAAATATAATACCTATTTGAATAGGAGAATATCCAATGGAACTTAATATTTTGGGTAAAAAAATGATATAAATACCAATACCGGCAAAATACCAAAAGAAAAATCCGCTAAGTAAAAACATTATTTTTCAATGACAAAAGTGCCACTGAATAAATCATGTAGTGTTTTTTTATCTTTTCTGAAAAATGCAATACATTCACCAATAATAGTTGTGGCTGATATAACAAAAAAAAGATATCTTAAAATTGATTTTAAAAAAGATGGTTTTTTCATTGTTTTTGTATCTACAAGGTATAAATTATAAGCTTTATATCCGGGACTTTGTCCTTTGATTGACCAAAATAAAGCCATAATTAAACCATAAACTATCCACAAGGAGTTTCTTCCTGCGAGTGAATTTTGCATATCATTTTTTCCATTCATTATAACATATGTAACTGTATATGCCAAAGGCATCATAATCATAAACATATCTGTTAAAAATGCTTTTATTTTTGAAGGGATAGAAGCATAAGGAATGTTGTTATTTATGTTTTTTATTTTTTTATTTTTTTTACCCTTTTTGATATCCCTCCATTTCATTAATTTCCTCGGCTTCCTGGTTTGATAGCTTTTGTCCCCTCTTTGCACATAGGACAGTTGTTGGGTTTATAGATTTCAAATTCGAAATTTCCAAGTGCAAAAAATGGTAAGTTTTTTGGCAATTTACACTCTTTTTTTTGCTCTTTATCTTCTCCATAAATTTTACAAAATCCGCGATTTGCAATAGCAGCAAATCCAACAATATTTCCGCCAAGAGATTTAACAACTTCTCCAGCTTCAAGTGCTGATCCACCGGTAGTAATAATATCTTCACAAATTAAAACATTTTCATTTTTTATAATCTCAAAGCCTCTTCTTATTGTCATTTTACCATCAACTCTTTCTGCAAAAATAAATCTAACATTTAAAGCTCTTGCAAGTTCATATCCTGCCAATATTCCACCAAGTGCAGGAGAGCAGACAGTATCTATTTGAATATTGGCTTCTTTAATTTTTTTAGCTAAATTTTTAGCTAAAATTTCGGCTGTTTTTGGATTTTCCAAAACTTTTGCACTTTGAAGATAAAAATTTGAATGATTTCCGCTACTAAGTAAAAAATGCCCCTCTAAAAGTGCCCCATTGTCTTTATATATTTGTTTTAAATTCATATTAAACTTTCATAAGTTCAGCTTCTTTGTTTTTGACAAGATTGTCAATTTCAGCTGTAAAATTATCTGTTATTTTTTGAATATCTTCATGAGCTTTTTTACTTTCATCTTCTGTTATCTCTTTTTCTTTTTCGAGTTGTTTTGTTTTATTATTTGAATCTTTTCTTATATTTCTTATGGCAATTTTTGCTTTTTCTCCCATGGCTTTAGCTTTTTTAGCATTTTCTTCTCTTTGTTCAACTGTCATTGGAGGAAAAAATAGTTTGATATTTTCTCCATCATTGTTAGGATTGACCCCTATATTGGCACTTTGGATGGATTGTTCAATGCTTTTTAAAACATTTTTTTCCCATGGTGTTATAGTGATAGTAGTTGCATCTGTTGCTAAAATAGTTGCTACTTGATTTAGTGCTGTAGGAGTTCCGTAATAATCAACTTTTATATTATCAAGTATACTAATAGATACTTTTCCGCTTCTAAGAGTTGTAAAATCTTTTTTTAAAGATTCTATGCTTTTTTGCATACTTTCTTTAGTTTTTTCTTTTATTTCATTTAGTTCCATATTTGTCCTTTATTAAAAGTTTTGTTTTTATTTTATTTCCAACTTTGATAACTATTCTATTTCTTTGATGGATTAGCTTTTTGTCAATATTTATATCTATTATTCCATTTTTTATATTTGTTTTATGCCATCCATATCCGCTAAGATAATAACTAATATTTTTAATACTTTTATTATATAATTTTGCCATAATTTCTTTTAAAATTCCATTTTTTGGATAAACTTTTGGTTTAATCCACTTAATTTTTAAATCTTTGTATCTCAAGTCTCTTTTTAAAAAAGTTTTTCCTACGAGAGCATTTCTATCTAAATTGTATATATTGCTATTTTTACTAATTGCTCCTATGTTTTGATTTAATATTGCTTGAAAATTAAATTGTTTTACTATTTTTTGAACTCTTGTATCAAATTCTCCATAAGGATAAGCAAAATATTTTGGTTTAAATCCCATTCTTTTTTGAAATATTTTTAAACCTTTGATAAAATCTGCTTTTATCTCTTTATCGCTTTTGTAAGTTAAATGAGGATGTGAATAAGAGTGATATTGAATAGATCCATATTTATTTATCTCTTTTAATTCTTTCCAACTCATGTAGTCTGGGTATTTTTTTTCAGCCGATTGAACATATACAAAAATTGTAAAGGGATAATGAAATTGTTTAAAAATTTTAAAACCATTTGTCCAAAAACTTTGAAAATTATCATCGATTGTTAATACTACCCATTTGTCATTAATATCTTTTTTGTTTTTAATTGCATTTATCAAAGTTTCAAGTTTTATAACTTTATATTTATTTTTTTTAAAAAAATTAAACTCTTTTTTTAACTCTTTAATAGAAGTATCTGTGCTTTTGTATCTATTGTCTCCAAATCTATGATAAACAAAGATATGAGCATCTCCATATAAAAAGATTGGAAGTAAAAAAAGGAGCAAAGTTATTTTGACTCCTTTTTTTAAAAAAATTATATTATTTTGTTGTGGGTGCTTTTGGGGTTTCATTGGTTTTTGTAGTTGTCGGTAAAGTCGGAACTATTGGGGCTTTTTTGATTGGTTTTTCTATTTTTATTTTTTCTGCTAAAGAAGCTTTTTTTGATTGGTTGTAAAAATATCCTAACGTTAAAGTATTTACTATAAATAAAAAACCTACTATAAAAGTAAATTTTACTAAAAAACCAGCAGGTCCTTTAGCACCAAAAAGCGATTCATTACTTCCACTATAAGCACCAAAACCAATAGAAGAGCTTTTTTGTAAAAGTATGGCTATTGTTAATATTATAGCTAAAACAAATTGTAAAACCAAAACAATGGTTGTCATAATAAATATCCTTTTATTAAAAATAGGGTAAAATACCCTGATTAGCTTTGAAGTATATCGAAAAAATATTAAAGAAACAATTAAGAGAAACAATCTTTAACAAAAAAGGAAAAAACAAAGTGAAACAATCTGTAGAAAGAGAGTTTTCTAAAAATGCAAAAAATTATAACGAATACAATATTATTCAAAAACAAGTTGCTAAAAAACTTATCTCATGGCTTGATACTCATCCAAAGAAAATTATTGATCTTGGTTGTGGTTGTGGTGAAATATATAAACTTATAGATTGGGAATTGGATAATTTTATAGGCATTGATATATCAAAAACTATGTGTAAACTTCATCCCAAAAGCGATAAAATAAAAATATTAAATGCTAATTATGAAGATGATTTGTTTTATGAGAATGAATTAAAAAATCATAATTTTGACCTTATGATTTCTTCATCATCTTTGCAATGGTGTCATAATATAGAAAAAGTTATAAAAAATTTTTCAAAAATATCAAATCAGTGTGCTGTTTCTATTTTTTGTGAAGGAACATTTAAAACTATTTATAAAACAGCAGGTTTAAAATCTTTTTTACCAAAATATGAAAATATAATCAAAATTTTTCAAAAATATTACAATATCAAATTTGAAATAGAAAAGAATAAATTGTATTTTTCAGATAATCTTTCTAAATTTCGTTATATCAAAAAAAGTGGAGTAAGCGGAGGCAAAAGAAAATTAAGCTATGTTGATACAAAACAGCTTATACAAAATTATCCTCTTGATTATTTGGAGTTTGAAGTGTTGTATATTAAAGGGGAAAGATCCCCTCTCAATTAGTCTCTGCTTGAAAAAATTCCAAGAATTTGTAAAAGAGAAATAAATAAATTTAAAAAATCAAGATATAAGCTTACAGCTGCTTCAATAGGAGTTTCTATTTTGCCTTTTATTATATTTTGTGTATCATAAAGAATAAAAGCACTAAAAAGTATAGCCCCTACACTTGCTATGACAAGCTGGAACAATGGACTTTTTGTAAAAATATTAATAAGACTTGCCACAATAATTATTATTAATGTTATAAAAAGCATTTTTCCAATTGCAGAGAAATCTCTTTTTGTATTCATTGCAAATATAGACAATCCTCCAAAAGCAACAGTTGTCAAAACAAATGCTTCGGTTATGATGGATGCTCCATTTGGTAGCATTAAATATGATGAAAGCATAGGTGCAAGAGTTAATCCACTTACAAAAGTAAAAGCAAAAAGTAAAATAAGATTTAAACCTTCTTTCTTTTTTGCCGTCATAAGCCCAAAAAGTAAAACAAATTCAAGTATTACAAGCCCCCAAAACCATCCAGCGACGGTTGGTTGTCCGTTTGCTCCTATTTTTACAAGAGAATTTACTAAATAAATTGTGCCTATGTATGCTCCAGCACTTGCCGATAATAAAGAAGCCGCAAAAAGTTGATAAGTTTGCTTGATAAAAACAGCAAGATTACTTTTTTCATTATTGCTTGATTTTTCAGATATATTTTCAGATATCTTATTTTTTATATATTCTCTATCATAAAGAGCCATTTTTTTTCCTCCTAATCTTTATTAAAAAGTATTATATCTATAAAATCTTAATAAATGGTTAATAAAAATTAATATTTAAAATGTTATAATATTCCTTTAAAAAAAATTGGGAGTTTAAAATGATAAAAAAAATATTTCATGGTGATACAACTTTTGCTGAGATTAAAAATAATAACAAAATAATTTCAGCATTACAAGAAGTTATGAAGGTAAAAAATGTTGATATAAACATGAAAGAGGAAACAACATTGCAAAATATTGCTGACCAATTAAATGTAGATATTAAAGATTTATTGCTTATTGTAAATAAAAAAAATGGATTAGAAAAAGAATTTTATGAAGCCTATCCTGATATGAAGATTGATATTAAAAATGATAAGCCAAATTGGTTAAAAGAAAATCAAATAATAGACTTAGATGTAAGAGATAGTTTAGCTAAAGGTATTGATCCGTTTGGAGTTATTATGCAAAATATTGAAAACTTAAATGGAAAAATATTGCATATTATCAATACTTTTGAAGCAACTCCATTGTATTCTGTTCTTGGAAAAAAAGGATTTGAGCATTATTCTAAAAACGAAAATGGGATTTGGCATATTTACTTTTATAAAAATATAAAAATATAATATTATTTTAATCTTATTTAAGTTACAATTTGTAAAATGTAGGTTTTAGGAGTAATTTTGATATATTATGATGGGTGCAATAATTTATTAGCAATCGATAAAAATAGTTTAACACTTTTTGAATGTCAAGATATAGAAGAATTTAATGATAAAATTGGCGATGTAAGCAATCTATTTTTAAAAGAAGAGGGATATTTTTATAGATTTGATTATTTTGAATGGGTGGATTTTATAAATTTTTCCAAAAATTCTGCAAATAAAGTATTGATACCCAAAAAAAATGGAGAAACCATTGAAGCTGAAATAACAATAAGCGAAATTTTTCCTATAAATAATGTTGTTAATATAAAAATTATATACGGAATAGATTTTACCAATTTTAAAAAAGTAAATTTACAAAAAATAAGAGAAAGAAAAAGTATAAAAGAAAAATTTATTTTAAAATCTTTGCTAAATGAAGAAAAAAATTTGAATAAAGCAGAGCTTATGCAAAATTTAGGTCTTAAGGAAGAGTTTTTTGAAGAGCTGTTGAGGGATTTTAAAGAAGAAAATAAAAAATATATTTTACAAATTGAAAATAAAATTTCTGAAAATAATTATAAAAGTATTTTAAATATTATTTCCACTTTGATAAGCATGGCTCAAAATTTAAAATTTGATGATTTGATTCCTATTTTAAAAAATATGGAAAAAAATATAAAAAATCAAAACTATGCAGATATGAAAACATTTTTTGATATCTATAAAGAAGAGATTAAATTGTTTAATCATATTTAAAATTAGTATAATTTATTTAGTTAAAGGACTATATTATGAAATTAAAATTAAATACTGGCTCTAGTTTAAAGCTTATAAGTTTATTCCCACTGTCTTTGCTTCTTGTTTTGTCTTTGTATTTTGCATATCAAACTTACGATCAATATCAAAACAATATAAAAATAGAAAACAATCTTAAATCTGATAAAGTTCTAAAAAATTTATTATTAAATTTAGGGAAAGAAAGAAGTTTTAGTGCAGTATATATGGGAAGCAAAGAAAAACTTGGAAAAAGTTCTTTGATTGCACAAAGAGAAGAAACAAATCAGGCGATTACAAAATTTGATGATTATTATAAAAACAGATCTATTGACATAAGAAGCAAAAGAATTTTTCAATATTTATCAAAAATATTTTTTATAAGAAAAGCTGTGGATCAACAACAAATTTCTTTTAATAAAATGTTTTTTAATTATTATTCTAAAATAAATTTTTATATATATAAAGAATATAAGAAGATTTTAAATATTCAACAAACTCCTAGAATATTTTCAGAAAATGCACTTAAAATTAATTTATTAAAAGAAATAGAAAAAAGCTCAAAAGAAAAAGGTTATATATCTTATATTTTAACAAAAAGAAAACCTTTAAACAAGAATGAATTTTCTAAATGGATGAAAATATTTAGTTTGCCAGATTTGACAACATTAAACACAGAGATAATGAATCAAGATCTTAATAATAGACTTTTTGTTCTTTTTCACAATATAGGATCAAAAAATGTATATAAAGCCATAATAAACTCAAAAATTAAAATTATTAATGGAGATAATACAGGTAATTATAATATTAGTTTATCCAAATGGCTTAAGTTGATGAATATAAAAATAAATCTTTTAAATCAAGCAGAAGATTTTATTTCTTCGGCAATTAGCTCAGATACAGCAAGTTTATTGGCAAATCAAATTAGACCTCAACTGATTATAATAGTCGGTATCTTGATTTTGGTTATTTTTTTATTGATTATTGGATTTTTTATTGATAGATACATAAGAGGTGGCATTAGAGAACTTGAAAAATTATTTTCAAAAGTAGGTCAATTAGCAGATATAGATGAAAAAATTGATTTTCAAACAATTGAAGATGTTGAAAAAGGGTATAAAATTATCGAAATAGCGATAGATCAAATTCAACAAGACAGACAAGATGCAATGGAGGCAACTAAAGCAAAAAGTATATTTTTGGCAAACATGTCTCATGAAATTAGAACACCATTAAATGGAATCATTGGTTTTACAGAACTTCTAAAAAATTCAGATCTTAGCGATGAAGAAAAAGAGTTTGTTGATGTTATAGAAAAAAGTTCTGATAATCTTCTTGATATTATAAATAATATTTTGGATTTGTCAAAAATAGAAAGCGATAAGGTCGAGATAGAAGAGATATTATTTTCCCCTATAGATGAATTTGAACATGCAGTAGAAGTTTTTGGTGCAAAAGCCGCAGAAAAAAATATTAAATTATGTTTTTACATGGATCCTAGTTTGAATAATTATTTAAGTGGAGATCCAACAAAAATAAAAGAAGTTTTAGTCAATCTTTTAAGTAATGCTATTAAATTTACTCCTATTGATGGAGAAATTGATGTTGAAATTAAAAGAGTTAGCGAAGTTGATGAATTTGGTAAAACAAAAGTTAGATTTTCTGTTCATGACAATGGCATCGGTGTTTCTAAAGATAAGATTAAAACAATTTTTAATGCTTTTTCTCAAGCTGATTCTACAATTACCAGAAAATATGGTGGAACAGGTTTAGGACTTACAATATCTTCAAAATATATAGCTATGATGGGAGGTAAACTTGATTTAGAAAGTGTTGAAGGAGAAGGAACAAAATTTTTCTTTACTCTTAAATTTAACGAATCTCCGTCAAACGAAGAAAGCACTAAAAATAAATTCTCCCAATATAAATGTGCTTTATTGTCAAGTGAAATGAATAGAAAAAATCATGCACAATATACACATGATTATTTAAAATATTTTGGATGTAGTGTAGAATTTTTTTATGCAGAACAAGAGATAAAAAAGCTTATTTATAGAAAAAATATAAATTTTTTAATTCTTGATGTTGATTTCATAAAAGAAGAAGATATAGAAAAATATAAAAAATTACAAATTCCTGGAATTATAATTTTAAAATCATCAATGAAAAATGATGTGGATAAATATACTTCTAACCTTATAAAACCTTTATATGAACCAATAAATGTTACCAAATTAAATAATATTCTTGAAAAACAAAAAGAGTTTCTTCCAAAAATCGAGGAGTTTAAAAAAGAGCTTGAAAAAGAAAATGATAATCAAAGCAAAAAACAAACGATCGAAATAAAACCAAAAGAATTTGTCAAAGAAGAAAAAGGTATTAAAATTTTGGTAGCAGAAGATAATGAAATAAATAGAAAACTTATCAAAAAAACTCTTGAAAAATTTGGAGCAAAGATTGTTCTTGCAAATAATGGGCAAGAAGCAGTAGAAGAGTTTCAAAATAGAAAATTTGATTTAATTTTTATGGATATTGCTATGCCTATCATGGACGGAGTCAGGGCTCTTAAAACTATTTTGAATTATGAACTTGACAGAAAACTTAAACATACTCCAATTATTGCACTAACTGCAAATGCACTGCAAGGAGATAGAGAAAGATTTTTGAATGAAGGTTTTGATGAATATGTTACAAAACCTATTAAATTAGACAATATTGAATTTATTTTAAAAACATTTTTAGAAGAAAAATTTTATGAGAAAAATAGTTATGACGAGTCCGTTGAATATAAAAAAGATAATACTATAAGTAAAATAGAAAATATGAAAAAAAATGTTGATATTATAAATAAACATGAAGAAGAAAAAAAGGAAAATGAGCAAAAAGAATTTTTAACCAATGAAATAAAAAAGCCAGTTGAGAAACAAAAAGAGGTTTTAAAAGAGGAAGTTTTTACACAAAGAATAAAAAAAGAGAAGCCAAAAACAAAAAACACTGATATTAATATTCTTGTTGCAGAAGACAATGCGATAAATCAAAAATTGATTGAAAAAACATTGAATAATTTTGGATTTAAAGTAACAATAGTTAATAATGGGCAAGAGGCTTTAGATATGTATAGAAAAAATCAGTATGATATAATATTTATGGATATAGCTATGCCTATTATGAATGGTATTGATGCGACTCATGCTATTATCGGATATGAAAATCAAAATAATTTGCCTCATACTCCAATTATTGCATTAACCGCAAATGCTGTTGCAGGAGATAGGGAAACATTTTTAAAAGAAGGGTTAGATGAATATGTTTCTAAGCCTTTAAGAAAAGCAGATATTGAAAAAGTATTAAAGATGTTTTTAGATTTTGATATTAATCAAAACAAAGAGTTAAAAGAAGAGCAACTTGAATATGATAATTTTTATGACATAGCTTCTAATGATGAAGAAGATAAATATGAGAGTAATTTCGATTATAATGATTTTGAAGAAAACAAAAGTGATGTTGCGACCAAAGATGTTTTAATATTTAAAAACAATAAGATAGAGACTAAAATTTTGAATAATATTATTTTGGAAAAAGGTTATACATCTGATTTTGTTACCAACTATGATGAATTTATAATCAATATGGAAGCTTATCATTATAAAATAATTATGTTTGATGAAACAATAGAGTTTGTAGATACAGAAGATATTATAGAAGAAGTTGATAAAATGGAGCGAGAAAGAGGGCAAAGGAGTATTCTTGTGGAATTTGCCGACAATGAAGAAGATAGCTTGTCTGAAGCTGATGAGGTAATAGGAAAAGTTATCAATAAGCAAAAAATAGATGAAATTTTAGAGAAATATATAAGGTAAAAAAATGGGCAAAAAAATAAATGTGCTTTCAGTAGATGATGATTTTATAAATTTAAAATTGGTAAGTTCAATATTAAAAAAAAATGAAAATGTAAATCAAGTTTTTGAAGCTTCTAATGGATTGGAAGCTTTAAAAGTTTTGAGAGAGCACCAAGATATACAATTAATACTTCTTGATATGATGATGCCAGTAATGAATGGAAGTAAATTTTTAGATTATACTACAGCAGATGAAAATTTTAAAAACATACCAGTTATTGTTTTGACAACTGACGAAAGCAAAAAATATGAAGTTAGCGATAAAGGTATATATGACTTTCTTGTAAAACCTATCAGAGAACATATTTTAAATGAAAAGATAAACAAATTAATAGAAGATTTGTATTAAAAATATACTTTTTTGTTTTTATAAATTTCGTGACTTGAACTACTATTTTTTGACCAAATTATTTACAATATAAATATCCAAAATACTGTTTTCTTCAATTCGTTTTGGATGCTTCTTGTTTCTTTTTAAAGTTTTATTTTGATATAATAATGTATTTTATATTATTATAGGAATAAAAACATGCAAATTATGATGCTTTATAGTAAAATTCACAGAGCAACAGTTACAGAGGCAAATTTAAATTATATCGGTTCTATAACAATAGATAAAGAGCTTATTGAAAAAGCAAAATTAAAAGTAGGACAAAAAGTAGAAATAGTAAATATTAATAACGGAGAAAGATTTGCTACTTATGTTTTATCTGGTAAAAGAAATAGTGGAGTGATTTGTTTAAATGGTGCAGCAGCTAGAAAAGTAGAGATTGGAGATAAGATTATTATTATCGCTTATGCATCTTTAACTAAAAAAGAGATGAAAAAATTTAAACCGTCTGTGCTTTTTGTAAATAAAAAAAATAAAATCAAGGAAATAAAAAGATATGTTTGAAAATATAGATTTTAGTAAAATGGGTGATATGTTAAAAGAGGTTCAAGATCAAGCAAAAAAAATGGAAGAAGAAAGTAAAAATAAAGAATTTATTGCCAAAAGTGGTGGCGGTCTTGTTAAAGTCAGTGCAAATGGAAATGGTGAAATTATTGATATTTTTATAGATGATTCTTTGCTAGAAGATAAAGAATCTATGCAAATTTTATTAATAAGCGGCATTAATGATGTGTTGAAAATGGTTGAAGAAAATAAAAAATTTATTGCTTCTAAAATGCTAGGCTCTCTTGGAGGCATTGAAAAATAAATAATGAAGAATATTGTAAAAATTCTTATATTGTTACTTTGCTTTGTTCAATATTTATTTTCAACTGGTATTGAACCTATAAAACAGGACTTTAAAACTTGTTATAAAAGAAATATAAATTCTTTTGTGAAAATAAAAGATAAATATGCTATAGCGATTTCAAAACATAAAATATTATTATATTCAAAACAACATCTTAAAAATTATATCAAAAGAGATCCTTTTTTGGGATTATATTTATTTTATTCCAAAAAAGAACATAAGCCTGTTAAATTCAAATCTTTTAGTTTAAAAACAATTTGTAAATATAAAAAAGTAGCTGTTATAAATCATAAAAATTATCATTTAAATGAAATATCAAATTTTGGAAATGGTATTGATGGTTTTTCAGTTTTAAAAAAACCAGTATCTTCAAATTCTTTGATTGCTTGTGTGTGTTGTTCTGATTATGGATTGGGTATTGGTAAAAATAATTTTATAGATAGTGATTTTATATTAAGATTTTTAAAATCTAAAAAAATTAAATATGCTGATAGTGGCTTAAGGTTTTATCAAAAAAATAATAATATTTTTGTAAAATATAGAAATCCATTTTTTAAGCATATCTATTTGCACAAAAATGATGAAATTATTTCTATAAACAATAAAAAATTTGAAAATTTAAATCAATTAGATAAATATATATTATTTTTGCCCATAGGAAGCAAAATTATTGTAAAATATAAAAGAGGAAAAAATATATATGCTCAAATAATAAAATTGAAAAAAAGAGTTAGCAGTGAAATATTGGGGGAAACTTTTTTGGAAACATTAGGGCTTTATTTAAAATATAACTTAAGTGTTTCTTATGTGATGAAAAATTCTTTAATGTATAAACTGGGTATTAAAAAGGGCGATAAATTATTAAAGATTAATAATTATTTTATAAAATCACGCAAATCAATTAAAAAATTTTTAACAACAATGAAAAAAAATAGAATTTATTTGCTTTTTAGTAGAAATCATTTTCAATTTTTTGTAAATTTTAGGAGATAAATTGGATAATTTTATGGATGATTTTGAAAAATATTTAAGGTCCAATATTCCCAGTGTAGAAAGCTTTCATCCAATTTTTAATGATGCTTTGTCAAAAATGTTATTAGCAGGTGGGAAAAGATTTAGACCTCGTTTATTATTGAGTGTAGTTGATGCTTACAATCCTCTTTTGTTGAAAAATGCTTACAGTGTTGCTCTTGGAGTTGAGTTTTTGCATACTTATTCTTTGATTCATGATGATTTGCCTGCTATGGATAATGCTGATCTAAGAAGAGGCGAAGAGACATTGCATAAAAAATATGATGAAGTAACGGCTATACTTAGCGGAGATGCTCTTAATACTGAAGCTTTTTATATTATTTCAAAAGCACCTTTAAGAAGTGATGTAAAAATAGAACTGATAAAAGAATTGTCTTTTTATGGTGGTATTGGTGGAATGGTAATTGGTCAGGCGATAGACTGTTATTTTGAAAATAAAATCTTGAATTTTGAAGAATTAAAATTTTTGCATATTCACAAAACTGCCAAATTAATAGCAGTCAGCCTAAAAATGGGTGCAATTATAGTAGGATTGGATAAAAAATTACAAAATAATCTTTTTAAATTTGGTGAGCAACTGGGGCTTTTGTTTCAAATCCAAGATGACATTATTGATGTAACAGAAGATGAAAAAGAAGCTGGAAAAACAACAGGTAACGATGAAAACAAAAACTCTTTTGTAAATCTTTTGGGTTTAGATAAAGCTTTACAAACAAGAGATGAAATGGTTAAAAAGTTGGAAATAGAAGCAAATAAATTTGATTCTAAGCTTTCAAATTTATTTGTTCAAATAATAGAAAAATATTTTAAAAATTAAAAGGTTGGAAAAATATGGAAAATAAACAAATGTTAAAAAAAATGGCAGATACTATAAGATTTCTAAGTGTTGATATGATTCAAAAAGCCAATAGCGGACATCCTGGTGTTTGTTTGGGCATAACTGATGTTCTTACTGTGTTATCTGAAAGATTAAGTCATAATCCTAAAAATCCAAAATGGTTAAATAGGGATAGATTGGTTTTTAGTGGAGGTCATGCGAGTGCCATGATTTATTCTTTTTTGCATCTTTGTGGATATGATATATCAATAGAAGATTTAAAGAATTTTAGACAACTTGATTCTAAAACACCAGGTCATCCAGAATATGGTGAAGTGCCAGGCATTGAAGTAACAACAGGTCCTCTTGGACAGGGAGTGGCAAATGCGGTTGGTTTTGCTATGGCTTGTAAATATGCTAAAAAATTATTAAATAGCGAAACAGCAAAAATTATAAATCATAAAGTTTATTGTTTTTGCGGTGATGGAGATTTGGAAGAGGGAATTAGCTACGAAGCTTGTGCTATGGCCGGTAGAAATGAACTTGAAGATTTAGTTTTGTTATATGATTCAAATCATATAACAATAGAAGGAGATACTTCATTGGCTTGGAGCGAAGATGTAAAAAAAAGATTTGAAGCTCAAAATTGGAATGTTATAGAAGTTGATGGGCATGATTATGAAGAGATTGATGGAGCTTTTGAGCTTTTAAATGATCAAAAAAAACCTACTCTTATCATAGCTCATACTATTATAGCAAAGGGTTCTTGCTCTTATGAAGGTAAAGCATCTGCACATGGTTCTCCTCTTGGAGAAGAAGATATAGAATGTTCAAAAAAAAGAGCTGGTTTTGATCCTAAAAAGAAATTTTTTATTCCCGAAGATGTTTTACATAGATTTAGATGTGCTATAGAAAAAGGTGATTTGGCTGAACGAGAGTGGAAAAAGCTTTTAAATGAAGCACCTTTGGTGGAACAAAATGAAACATTAAAAACTCTTTTAAATCCAGATTTTTCTAAAATTGAGTGGCCAAAATTTGAAGCAGGAAGCGAAATAGCTACAAGAGTTAGCAATCATCAAATATTAAATGCAATATCTAAAGCAATTCCCGGATTTTTAGGAGGAAGTGCGGATTTGTCGCCTTCTAATAAAACAAATCTTGCCAATATGGGAGATTTTCCAAACGGAAAAAATATTCATTTTGGTATCAGAGAGCATTCAATGGCTGCTATTACTAATGCAATCAGTCTATATGGTTTATTTTTACCGTTTGATGCAACATTTTTTATTTTTAGCGATTATATGAAGCCAGCAGTTAGACTTTCTGCATTAATGGGATTGAAAAGATATTTTATATGGACCCATGACAGTATAGGTGTTGGAGAAGATGGTCCTACACATCAGCCTATAGAACAATTAAGCCAATTTAGAGCATTGCCAAATTTTTATCTATTTAGACCAGCAGATGCAAGTGAAAATGTTGCTTGTTGGAAAGTGGCATTAAATCTTAATGCTCCTAGTGGTTTTGTTTTGAGTCGTCAAAATTTAAAAACTTTAAAACCTTTTAGAGCATATGGGGAGATAGAAAACGGAGGTTATTTGGTGACAAAAAGAGAAAATGCAGTTTTGACTATTATAGCAAGTGGTAGCGAATTGATGCCGTCTCTTCAAGCAGCTTGTCATCTTGAGCTTGTAGGAATCAATGCAAATGTTGTAAGTATTCCTTGTATGGAAATTTTTAACGAACAATCAAAAGAATACATAAATAAAGTAATAGACAAAAATACTAAAGTTTTAGCAGTGGAAGCTGGAAGCGGAATAGAATGGTATAGATATGCAGATGAAGTTATTTGTATGCATAGTTTTGGTGCCAGTGCTCCAGCAAAAGAGTTGTTTAAAAAATTTGGTTTTACCATAAAAAACATAAAAGAAAAAGCTATGGAAATGTTTGGAAAACCTTATGTTAAAACAGAAATCAAGGGAATGAAAATATAAAGGAGAGATAATAAAATGTTACTTTTAACACCAGGACCTACAGCGGTTAGTGAAGATATTAGAATGGCTATGAGTGAGCCTACAATTCATCACAGAACACCGGAATTTTCGCAGATATTAAGACAAGTGAGAGAAAAATTAAGTAAAATTTTTAATATGGATGAAGTTTTGCTTTTAAGCTCAAGCGGAACGGGTGCTATGGAGGCAGCTGTTACAAATTTTTGTCAAAAAAAAGCACTTACTATAAATGCTGGTAAATTTGGAGAAAGATTTGGAAAAATAGTTCAAGCTTTTGGGTTAGAGTTGATTGAGCTTAAATATGAATGGAATACTCCAGCTAATCCAGTAGATATAAAAAAGGCTTTAACAAATCAAAAAGATATAGATACTTTATGTATTCAAGTTTGCGAAAGTGCAGGAGGGCTTAGACATCCTGTTGAAGAGGTAGCTAAGATTGCTAAAGAGATAAATCCTGATATTACTGTAATAGCAGATGGTATTACTGCAGTTGGTGTTGAAAAAATAGATACAACCAATATAGATGTTTTATTAAGTGGCAGTCAAAAAGCTTTTATGCTTCCTCCTGGATTGTCTATGATAGGTTTAAGTAAAAATGCTATAAAAAAGATAGAAAAAAGAAGTTTTGGATATTATTTTAATCTTGCAACAGAGCTTAAAAAACAAAGAGAAAATTCTACTGCATGGACAGCGGCTACTACTATTATCATTGGCTTAAATGCAATGCTTGATAAAATCAATAAAATTGGAATAAATGAATTTTATAAAAGAACAAAAGCAAGAAGTAAAGCTAGTTTGGAAGCTTTGAAGGCAATAGGATTTCAAATATATCCAAAAAATCCTGCAATTGCCATGAGTGCGGTTTATAATGAAAAAGCAGACGAAATCAGAAAAATACTTAAAACAAAATATGAAGTAAATATTGCAGGAGGTCAAGAACATTTAAAAGGAAATCTTTTTCGTATTAATCATATGGGAATTATTGAACCTTATGAAGCTTCTTGGGTTTTAAATGCTCTTGAGTTAATACTTGATGAAATGAACGATAGAAAATATGATGGCACAGCCAATAAAATATTTAATGAAGTTTATTTTAAAGAAATCTCATGATATATGAACACGAAATACCAAAAGGGAGTAGATTATATTTTGGTGAAAGTGCCAAATTAAAAAGAGAGATAGAAGGAATTGCTAGCACTATTTTAGAAAAATTTAATTATCAAGAGATAGTAACTCCTTATCTTTCTTATCATCAACATCCTTTTGTAGATGAAAAAGAGTTGCTTAGATTTTCAGACGAAAAGAATAATATGCTTTCTTTAAGAGCAGATAGCACTTTAGATGTTGTTAGACTCATCAGCAAAAGACTTGGACGAAGTATAAAAAATAAAAAATGGTATTATATACAACCTGTTTTTAGATATCCAAGCAATGAAACCTATCAAGTTGGAGCTGAGTTTATAGGTTCTCATTCTCTTGAAGAGCCTATAAATATGGCGATAGAATTTTTTAAAAAACTTCAAATAGAGCCATATTTACATATAAGTAATATTAATATTCCAAAAATTATTTCAAAAAAATTAAATCTTCCTATTTCTGTTTTTGAATCCGGAAATTTGCAAGAAATATTGAAAATAAATTTAGATTGGTTAAATAAACTTGCTTGTTTGGAATCTGTTGATGATATTGAAAAAGTTATCGAAATAGCTCCAGAGATTGTTAAAAAAGAGCTTCAAAAAATGTCTGACTTGAGCCATAAAATTAAATATGATAAAATTTTATTTTCACCCTTGTTTTATGCAAAAATGAGATATTATGATGATCTTTTTTTTAGATTTTTTGATAACAATAAAAGTATATCCATGGGCGGATGTTATAGATTTGAGAATACAAAAGCTATGGGGTTTGCCCATTATATAGATGCGATAATAGAAATAAAAGGAAAAGATAATCATGAATAAAGCTGATATGATAGTGGGAATTCAGTGGGGAGATGAAGGAAAAGGTAAAATTGTTGATATGCTTGCACAAAAATATAATGTAGTCGCAAGATATCAAGGTGGACACAATGCTGGACATACGATAGTGGTGGGAGACAAAAAACTAGCTTTGCATTTGGTCCCTTCAGGTATTTTAAATAAAGATGCAATAAATATTATAGGTAATGGCGTAGTATTTTCTCCTAAAGCTTTTATGCAAGAGATTAAAGATAATGGTTTTGATGACATAAAAGGGAAACTTTTTATAAGCGATAAGGCTCATATGATTTTAAATTTTCATCAAGAAATTGATCAAGCCAGAGAAGAGTTAAGAGGAGCAAAGGCAATAGGAACTACTGGTAAAGGCATAGGTCCTGCATATAGCTTAAAAGTCGAAAGAAATGGACATAGACTTGGAGAATTAAGAGATATTAAAAAACTTATTTATTCACTTGAAGATTATTTTAATAATAATAAAGAGTATTTTAAAGCTTTAAATATTAAAATACCGAACAAAGATGTTTTAGAAAAAGAGTTATCTGAATATGCGGAATTTTTAAAACCGTTTTTATGCGACACTACTCACTTGATATGGAAGCTATTGAAAGAAGATAAAAAAATCTTGCTGGAGGGAGCTCAAGGAACACTTTTAGATATAGATCATGGAACTTATCCTTTTGTAACTAGCTCAAATACTATCTCTGCGGGAGCTTGTAGTGGTCTTGGATTGAATCCAAAAGATATTGGAAAAGTAACAGGAATTGTAAAAGCTTATTGCACAAGAGTAGGAAATGGTCCTTTTCCGACTGAAGATTTGGGAGAAGAGGGAAAAATCCTTGGTAAAAATGGACATGAATTTGGCACAACAACCGGAAGACCTAGAAGATGTGGTTGGTTTGATGCAGTAGCTTGTAGATATGCCAGCAGACTTAATGGTTGTGATATTTTATCTCTTATGAAACTTGATGTTCTTGATGGTTTTGAAAAAATAAAAATATGCACAGCTTATGAAATAGACGGCAAAAAAACTTATGATTTTCCTTCATCTCTTGAAAATGTTCAACCTGTGTATGAAGAAGTTGATGGTTGGGGAAAACTTAAGGGGATTAACAAATATGAAGATTTGCCGGAAAATGCAATAAAATATATTAAAAAAATTGAAGAATTAGTGGGAACAAAAATCGGTATTATTTCAACAGGACCTGATAGAAAAGAAACTATTTTGTTAAATTAAGGGTTACTAAACAAAAAATGAAAACAAAGTATTCTCAATTGTTAAAAATCAAAAAACAAAAAATTGAAACAATAGAGAATACTATAACTATCTTGAATTTAGAAATAAAAAAAAACGAATTTGAAATAGAAAAAATAATAAACGATATAAAATCTTTAAAAAGTCCAAAGAGTGGAAAATTTTCTATTATAATGGCTTACAATTATTCTTTCGAAACACTTATTCATTCAAAAAAAGAAAAACAGCTTTTGCTTATACAAAAAAAAGAAAAATTATCAAAACTGCAAAAAGATTATAAAACTGCATTAATTGAATTTGAGAAGGTTAAATATCTCGAGGATTTGATTATTAAAGAAAAAATAGAAAAAGATAAAAAAGAGGAACAAAAAATGATTGATGAAATTTCTGTTATGAATTTTAGTAGGAGAAAAATATGACATTTTTCATAATATTAACAATATTGCCAATATTGTTTTTTATAAAACCTAAATTATCTTTGATCGTTCAGGTTTTTAGTAGTTTAACACTATTTATTTATAGTGTTATATTGTTAATGAGTGGCAAAACAATAACGGGCACTTTTTTTCATTCTAATATTCCATTTTTAAATTTTTCTTTTAACTTGGATGCACTTTGTTTATTTTTTGTTATGATCATTTCAACACTTTCTTTTGCTGTGTCGATTTACTCATTAAATTATATTTTTGACGAAGATTATCATCATAAAAGACTTTTTTCTTTCATATATACATCTTTTATTGCTTCCTTGATTTTTGTTGTTAGTAGTGCAAATGCTTTTTCTTTTGTAATATTTTGGGAGCTTATGTCAACTTTATCATTTTTTCTTGTTATTTACGATTATAAAAAGGATGAAAACAGAAGTGGTGGATTTATTTATATATTTATGACACATCTTGGAACTGCCTTTATTGTTTCTGCTTTTGTTCTTATGTATTTAAAAACAGGATCATTTGAGTTTAGCCATTGGTGCCATGTTAGTTTAGATCCTACTACAAAATTTTTAGTTTTTTTGTTTGTTCTTATTGGTTTTGGAACAAAAGCAGGCATGTTTCCTCTTCATGTTTGGTTGCCACATGCACATCCTGTTGCCCCATCAAATGTATCAGCGCTCATGAGTGGAGTGATGATAAAAACAGCTATTTATATGTTTGTTAGATTTTATTTATACTTTTTTGATTCTATCCCTTGGTGGTATGGTTTTATAGTTTTGATTTTAGGTTCATTATCGGCTTTATTTGGAGTTATGTATGCTTTAGCTCAGCACGATTTAAAAAAACTTCTTGCTTATCATAGTATAGAAAATATCGGAATTATATTATTAGGGCTTGGAAGTAGTATGCTTTTTTACTCTTATAACTATAAGATTTTAGCTGCATTTGCTCTTTTGGCTGCACTTTTCCATACATACAATCATGCAATTTTCAAAGGATTGCTTTTTATGGGGGCAGGTTCAATTTTGCTTAGAACTCATACTAAAGACATGGAACAATATGGCGGACTTATAAAGTTGATGCCTTGGACTTCATTATTTTTTATCATAGGCTCTATTTCCATATCAGCACTTCCTCCATTTAATGGTTTCGTTAGTGAATGGCTAACTTATCAATCTTTATTGCTAAGTAATAAAATTGATTTGAATATTATTCATGTATTTGTGCCATTGTTTGCTTCTATGCTTGCTTTGACAGGAGCTTTTGCAGCAGCTTGTTTTGTAAAAGTTATAGGTGTTTCTTTCTTAGGTAAAAGTAAAAGCAAGAGTGCTGCCAAGAGCAAAGAAGTTGGAAAATATATGCTTTATAGTATGGGGTTTTTGGCATTAATGTGTGCGATATTTGGACTTTTCCCAAATATTGTTATATATTTTGTTTCTCCTATAACTCATCTTTTGTTTAATATTCCAATTCAAGAATATGCATCTTCTCATGTATTTATTGTTTCAACACCAAATTATTCATTTGGCCATATATCTCCTATTGGATTATTGTTGGCATCTTTTTTTCTTGGAGCAACTGTTTATCTTTTTATCAAAAAATTTGCAAATACAAAAACAAGAATGTGTTCTACTTGGGGTTGTGGGCAAAAAAATATTACTCCAAGAAGTCAATATAGTGCCAGTGGTTTTTCCCAACCGATAAGAAAAGTTTTTGCATTTTTTTATAATCCAGAAGAAAAAGTATATAAAGTAGAAAACAAGAAAAAATATTTTTTCCCAAAATTGGAGTATAAGGCACATTCAAGTGATAGTGTAGAAAAAATATATGATTTATTAACAAAAGCTTTTATGAAAACCAGTTATTTTATATATAAAAAAGTTGAAAATAATTCAACTCATATGTATATTTTATATATACTTATTGCTGTTATTTCTTTATTATTTTATAGCATAAAAGGAAATTAAGATGAATAATTTTATTATTGCATTAATACAATTTTTAGTTATTGTTTTATTGTCCCCATTTTTGATTACTCTTATGCATAAAACAAAATCTTTTTTAAGAGGGGCAAAAGGGCCATCTTTTTTTCAAGCATATTTTGATATATATAAACTTTTTCAAAAAGAAGTTGTTTTATCAAGTGATGCTTCTTATATATCTATTATTGCACCATTTATTGTAGCAATAGTTCCTATCACAGTAGCTGGGTTTTTCTCCGTTTTTAGCGATAAAACTTTGCTTGGATTTAGTGGGGATATTATAGCTTTAGTTTATATTTTAGCATTAGGAACATTTTTTTTAGCTCTTTATGGATTTGATCAAGGTTCATCTTTTGGAGGACTTGGAAGCAGTAGAGAAATGTTTGTTGGCTCTTTGGCGGAGCCTACACTGATAATGGTAATTTTTACTTTTGCTCTTCAAAGTGATTCTAGTAATATTGCTAATATTTTTGATAAAATTCATGGAGATATATTTATAAAATATCCTGTATCTTCTATCATGGCTCTTATAGCACTTTATTTTGTGACAATAGCTGAAGCGGGTAGAATTCCGATAGATAATCCTGAAACACATTTAGAGCTAACAATGATTCATGAAGCGATGATATTAGATGCATCTGGTAGAAATTTGGCACTTTTGGAAATAGGTTCTTGTGTAAAAACAGGTATTTTTTTAACTCTATTTTCTACTATATTTATGCCTTTTGGCTTTTATCAAACAAATAGTTTTTGGGCAATTTTATTTGGTATTTTTATATATTTTTTAAAAGTGTCAACTCTTGCTATTATAATAAGTATTGGCGAATTAACATTGGCAAAATTAAGATATTTTAGAATTTCAGATATTATGATGTTTGCTTTTGTATTGTCTTTAATATCTATGATAATTTACAGGCTTTAAGGAGGTTTTGGTGTTTTCTAATTTTATAGAGCTTTTAGGTTCTTTTGTTTTAATGCTTTCTATCTTACAAATTACAAGCGATAGATTGTATTTTTCTGTTAGAGTATATGCCTTGCAATCTTTCTTTGTTGCATTTGCTATACTTGGCACTGCTATATATAGCGGTTCTGCTGATTTATATATGAGTTCATTTTTGACATTGGTAATTAAGGGAATTATTATCCCTTATGCACTTTTTAAAGCAATTGATGAAATGAATATACAAAGAGAAATTAAAACTTATATAAATATAACAAATTCATTAATGATTATAGCTGTAATTATTATTAGTTCATTTTTATTAACAAGATATATTCATATTGGTGGAACAATTATATCAAAGCAAATATTTCCTATTTCATTATCGATTATTTTTATAGGTGCATTTATTATGGTTTCAAGAAAAAAACCTATAACACAATTAATTGGTTTTTTAACTTTAGAAAATGGCATTATGCTTGTTGCTACTTCTGTTACATATGGAATGCCACTTGTTGTAGAAATAGGGATTTTCTTTGATGTTGTTGTTGGAGTTACCATGGCTTCGATTATTATTCATCATATCAGTCAAAATGAAGATGATATAGATGAAAATAGTATTACAAATTTTAAGGAGTAATATAGTGTTAAGCATATTAATTATTGAACTTGTTTGGGCTGTGATTACAAGATTTATTTCTTTAAAAATTACATATATAACACAAATTTTTATATCACTTATACTCTTTTTTATATCATTTGATAAAATGAAAACAGTTTTGCATAAAGATATTATTTTTGAATTAAATCATTTTTTATTTTTGGATTCGTTAAATGCTCTTATATTGACTGCACTTTTATTTTTATTTTTTTGTGTATCTGTATATTCAGTAGGTTACATGAAAAAAGAGTTTGAAAATGGTTTAAAAGAGGAAAAAATCAAAGTATTTTATTTTTGGATGAATCTTTTTGTATTTTGCATGAGTTTAGTTTTATTATCTAATAATTTTGGCATAGTTTGGATAGCCATAGAAGGCACAACACTATCTACAACATTTTTGATAGGTTTTTATAATACGAAAGATGCCATAAAAGCTTCTTGGCAATATATTATCATTTGTTCATTTGGTATAGCTATTGGTCTTTTTGGTGTTATTACACTTTATTTTGCGACATATCATATATTAGGAGAAGGTATGTCTGCTCTTGATTGGACAAATATTATAGCAATAGGCAAACAACTTAATCCATCTCTTTTAAAAATGGCTTTTGTTCTTTTTTTGGTTGGTTTTGGAACCAAAGCAGGACTTGCTCCTATGCATTCATGGTTACCAAACGCTCACTCTCAGTCTCCTACCCCTACTAGTGCTTTGATGAGTGGAGTTTTGCTTAGTTCTGCATTTTATGTTATCTTAAGGTTAAAAGCGGTGATAGATAGGACTTCAATAGAGCATTTTGCTTCTTCGTTACTTCTTTTTATAGGATTGCTTACAGTCTTTATAGCGACGATTTCTATTGTTCGGCAAAAAGATTATAAACGATTATTAGCTTATTCTTCAATGGAACACATGGGCCTTATAGCATTTGCTTTTGGTATAGGCAATAAAATAGGTGCTTTTGCTGGTTTATTTCATTTGATAAATCATGCCTTTGCTAAGGGATTGATGTTTTCAAGTGTTGGAGAGATATTGGTTAATTTTCATACAAGGGATATTTTTTCTATAAGAGGACTTTATAAAAGTATGCCATTGACTGCATTATTGGTGAGCATAGGAGTATTGGGGATTACCGGAATGCCTCCTTTTAATATGTTTGCCAGTGAATTTTTGATTATTGTTTCAGCTTTTAAAGCACATTTGTATTGGGAGATATTTTTTATATTATTTTGTTTAGTTGTTATTTTTGGTGGTTTTGTATATCTTTTTTCTTATATGCTTATGGGTGATACTACCGAAAGCAAAAAAAGTAGCGAATGGATGGATTGGTCAATGTTTCTTCTTGTGGCAGTTATGCTATATCTTGGTATTAATATACCAGATGGTATGCAAAATCTTATGCAAAAAGCAGTGGAGGTTATCTCGGGATGAAAAATTTATTTAAAAGAGTTGATTATTATATCAAAGATTTTGTTGAGGTTGATAATCTTATAAAAATAAAAACAGATAATTTGTCATCTTTATCTTTATTTATTTTCAATGATTTGGATTGTGATTTATGTAATGCTTTTGCAGATGGAAACAAAATAAAATATTTATATGCTTATAAAGAAAAGGATTATTTTTTTCTTTTAGAACAAGAGGTTAAGGATAATTCTTTCGAAAGTTTAGCATCAAAAATACCAGCTCTTAATTGGTTTGAAAGAGAAATATATGATCTTTTTGGATATAAACCTTTAAACCATCCTGATCTTAGAAGTTTATGCTTGCATAGTGAAGTGTATCCAGAAAATTTTCACCCTTTTAAAAATTCTATTGATGAAGTTCCAAAAACTTATAAAGAATACAAAACAAAAGATATAACAAGTGAAGGGGTTTATACTGTTTTGGTTGGTCCAATTCATGCAGGTGTTATTGAACCGGGTCATTTTAGATTTGGAATGTCCGGAGAGCCTATTTTACAATTAGAAATTAGACATTTTTATACTCACAGAGGGATAGAAAAATTATGTGTTGGCAAAAGCATAGATGAAGTTTTAAAAATAAGCGAAAGAATTTCTGGAGATAATGCACTTTCTTATTCTCTTGCATATGCTATGGCAGTTGAAAAAATATCAAATATAAAAGTTTCAAAATCAGCTAAATATTTACGAGTAATTGGTGCTGAATTTGAAAGAATTTCTTGTTTGCTTTCTGATGTATCTGGAATTTTTCAAGATGCGGGATATAGTTTTGGCTCTGCTGGTATTTCAGCCTTAAAAGAAGAAATCATGAGAATTATTAAAAAATTAAGCGGAAATAGATTTTTTAAAGATTTTATTGTTATTGGCGGTGTTGGTAAAAATATTATAGTTGATACAAAAAATTGTTTAAAACTTTTATCGAAAATTGAAAAAAAATTTGACAAATGGGTAGAAATTTTGCACAAATCAGCTTCTATTTTGGAAAGACTCGAAACAACAGGAAGAATAAAAAAAGATACAATAAAAGAACTTTCTTGTGTTGGTTTTACTGCAAGAGGGAGTGGGAGAAAAAGCGATTTTAGAAAAGAACATCCATATTTAATTTATGATAATATAGATTTTAATTCAATGGTTCAAAAAGAGGGAGATGTATATGATAGAATAAAAGTAAAAATTTCCGATATAAAAAATAGCTTTTATATTTTAAATGTTTGTTTTGATTATCTTTCACAAATTAAAAATCCAGAGCTTAGAGTAGTTGGAGAGATTAAAGATGGGGAAACTTTTGGATACAGTGAAAGCAGTAGAGGTAATATATCTATTTATGTTAAAATAAAAGATAAAAAAATTGTTAGATTTAAGCCAAGAGATCCATCTTTTATGAATTGGCAAAGTATACAATTTGCAGTTTTAGGTGATGTTATAGGTGATTTTCCGCTTGTTAATAAAAGTTTAAGTTTGAGTTATGCGGGCAATGACCTTTAGAATAATAGAGTTGAGGAGCTAAAATGATAGATATAGCAAAAATAAGATTTAAAAATAAAATTTTGACTGAAGATTTGGAATTTACAAATGAAAATATAGAAATTTTAGGAAAAAAATTAAAAGATTCAATAAATAAAAGTTTTAAGAGAAGTTTTTTTATAAGAGAAATTGACACAGGAAGTTGTAATGCTTGTGAAGTAGAAATAAATGCTCTTTCAAATCCGTATTATAATCTTGAAAGATTTGGAATTTCTTTTGTGCCTTCTCCAAAATTTGCAGATGCTTTGATGATAACAGGTCCTTTGACTAAAGCCATGGAGTATCCTTTGCATAATGCATACGAATTAACTCCAAATCCAAAATATGTTATAGCAGTCGGAGATTGCACAATGGATGGAGGAGTTTTTAAGGATTCTTATGCTATAAAAGATGGAATCATGAGTGATGTAAAAGTTGATTTATGGATCAAAGGTTGTCCTCCTGAGCCGATAGATCTTATAAATGGATTATTAAAATTATTAGAGAAAATATCATGAAAAAAATAATTATTTTTTTATTTTGTTTAAAGACATTATTTGCGGCTGATCAAACTTATGAATGTAATCAAATTTTCAACCAAAGAAAAGGTGAATTAGAACAAAAAATAGAACAAATAGATAATGCAAGAGAGGCTTATGATGCTTTAAGAGCTGCAACGAATGCACTTCTTGATAAGAAAAAAATAGTGCTTGAAAAAAAAGAAAAAGAAATAAATGCTACATTGATACAAATTAAGCAAAAAGAAACAAATATTAAAAATATGCTTCAAGAAAACAAAGAATTACTAAAGGCTATTAAAAAAGCTAAAGATGATAAAATTAGTGAGACTTATTCAAAAATGAGAGCTTCTGCTGCTGCACAAATACTCTCTTCAATGAAAGCAAACGAAGCTGCAAAAATACTTTTTAATCTTGAAGCAAATAAAATATCAAAAATAATGGCAAAAATGCCTCCACAAGAAGCATCTAAAATAACAAATATTTTGTTAAAAGGTCCTCCATTTTAATAAGCTCTTTACAAAAATTTAGATAAAATAAATCAAAATAAAATAATTAAGGTTTTTGATAATGAAACTAAGCAAACCTCATGCTCCTTATGTAGCAAATAAAATATCAATAGATTTATTAAACACATCTTTTATAAAAATGATAGAAGGTGTTGAACCAGTGGCTAAAATAGCACAAAATATTTTAGAAGAAGATATGCAAAAAGAACTTGTTTTAGAAGAAAGAGTTTATGAGATTATGGACGAAAATGAAGATAAAATGGATTTTATGCAAGTTGATCAAAGAAATATGTTTTGGCTTATTAAAAAGAAATTAGCTAATGAATATGGTGTAATTCTTTCAAAAGAAGATAGATATAACAATGTAGCACATTTGATTTTAGATGGGCTTATTCAAAATGATTTAATAGAATTTAATGTTTCAGACAATAGAGTGAAAAATATTATTTTTAATTCTATAGAAATGTATTTGGATAGATTTGAAGATATTGAAGATATTGTGCTAGACAAGATAAGAAATTACAAAAGAAAATTAATACCAGGAAGCGATGAATATTCTATTGTTTTTGAAAAACTTTATCAAGAAGAGCTTAGAAAAATAGGGATGATGTAAAATGCAAAAAGTATGGTTATATATTGAAAATGGACTTTTTTTTGAAGCAAATAGTTTTGGGAGCAAAGGAACTAAAACGGGTGAAATAGTTTTTAATACTTCCATGAGCGGATATCAAGAGATCATCAGTGATCCTAGTTATGCAGGGCAATTTATAGTTTTTACTATGCCTGAAATTGGAAATGTAGGTTGCAATAAAAATGATTTGGAAAGCGATTGTATTTATGCCAGTGGTGTTATTGTTAGAAATTATCAAAAAAGATATTCAAATTTTAGAGCAGAAGAATCTTTGGATAATTTTTTGATAAAACATAATGCTATGGGAATTTGTAATATAGATACAAGAATTTTAACTAAAACTATTAGAGATAATGGATCTTTGATGATGATAGCCTCTACTGAAATTTCAGATAAAAAAGAGTTAAAGCAAATGCTTGAACACTCTCCTAGAATTGAAGAGATAAACTATATCAAAGAAGTAAGCACAAAAAAAACATACATTCATGATAAAGGTGCTTGGAACCATAAAACAATGTCATATAATGAAAAGATAAAAAAAGAGAAAAAAATAATTGCCATAGATTTTGGTATTAAAAAAAATATTTTAAATGAATTAAGTGAAGTTGGATTGGAAGTGGAAGTTGTTCCTCATGATTTTAGTGCAGAAAATATCATACAAAGATATAAAAATAATGAGATAAAAGGTGTATTTTTATCAAATGGTCCCGGAGATCCTTTGGTATTAAAAAATGAAGTCGCAGAAATAAAAAAACTTATTGAAGCAAAAGTTCCAATGTTTGCTATTTGTTTAGGGCATCAACTTTTAAGTATAGCGCAAGGTTATCCTACTTATAAGCTTAAATTTGGACAACACGGAGGAAATCATCCTGTTATAAATCTTGAAAGTAAAATTGTTGAAATTACAGCACAAAATCATAATTATAATGTTCCTAATGAAATATGTGAAATAGCGAAGATAACACATGTTAATTTGTTTGATCAAACGATAGAAGGATTGAAATATAAAAATTATCCTATTTTTTCAGTGCAACATCATCCAGAAGCCAGTCCGGGTCCTCATGACAGTAAATACATATTTAAACAATTTGCAAATATGCTTTGAGTGCCAAATTGCTTGAACAATATATACAAGCAATCGAAGAAAATAATATCGTTTCCAAAACTGATATAAATGGTATTATTACATTTGTTAATGATGAATTTTGTAAAATTTCTAAATATTCAAGAGAAGAATTAATAGGAAAAAATCATAATATAGTCCGACATCCAGATGTTCCTAAAAAAATTTTTAAAAAACTTTGGGATACTATACTTTCAAAAAAAATATATAAAGCTACGGTCAAAAATTTAGCAAAAGATGGTTCTGTTTTTTATGTCAACACAACTGTTATTCCTATATTAAATGAAAAAGGTGAAATATTAGAATTTATTGCCATTAGATATGATGTAACAAAAGCAGTAGAAAATTCCAATAAATTATTAGAAAAAGAGCAAGAGTTAGAAAATTTGAATTTAACCCTTGAAGAAAGAATAAAAAAACAAACTGAACAATTAAAAAAATTAAACACCAATCTTGAAGAAAGAATAAAAAAAGAAGTTGAAAAAAACAGAGAAAAAGATAGGATAATGTTTCAACAGGCCAGATTTGCTTCTATGGGAGAAATGATAGGAAATATTGCCCATCAATGGAGACAACCTTTAAGTGAACTCGATATTCTTCTTTTTAATTTAAAAAAGTCTTTTTTTATTCAAAATGATAAACATAAATTTACAATTTATTATAAAAGTAGTCAAAAAGTTATAAAGAGAATGTCCCAAACCATAGATGATTTTAGAAATTTTTTTAAGCAAAATAAAGAAAAAAGTCAAATTGATGTTCAAAAACTTATAAAAGAAGCTATTTTAATTATTAAAGAGACATTTAAAAGTAACAATATTAAAATAATTTTTAATATTAAAAATAGTATAATTATAAATGGCCATAAAAATGAGCTTTTGCAAGTTGTTTTAAATATTTTAAATAATGCAAAAGATGCTTTGATTTTAAACAAAACAGAGGATAGAAAAATTTTTATTGATATAAAAAAAGAAAAATCTGTAAAAATTATAATATGTGATAATGGCGGAGGAATAAAAAAAGATATAATTGATAAAATTTTTGATCCTTATTTCACAACAAAGCATAGTTCCCAAGGAACAGGTATAGGCCTTTACATGAGTAAAAAAATAATAGAGCAAAACGGAGGTGCTATTGATGTTTATAATAATTGCGATGGTGCTTGTTTTGAAATTAAATTATAGGATTGGTTTTTAAATGAAAAAAGATAATATTTGTCAAAAATTAACTGTTTTGTATGTAGAAGATGAAGAAAAAATTAGAAATCTTTTAAAAAATACTATAAAAGATGAATTTAAAAAATTTATTGTTGCAAGCAATGGAGATGAAGGGGTAAAATTATTTAAAAAATATCAGCCCGATATTGTCGTTAGCGATATATTGATGCCTGTTATGAATGGATTGGAGATGTCTAAAATTATAAAAGATATTTCTAAAAATACACCTATTATTTTATTGACTGCTTTTAGTGAAAAAGAAAAGCTTTTGACCGCTATCGATATAGGAATAGATAAATATCTTATAAAACCTATTGATGTGGATGAACTTTTAAAAACAATTAAAGAGATAGCTTCAAAAAAATTGTCTATCGATGATGTTGTAAATTTAATAAATGATTATCAATTTAATAGAACAAAACATATTTTATATAAAAATAATCAAAAAATAGAATTAACAAAAAAAGAATTAAGATTTATCAGTGTTTTAATTGATGGTATTGGCTCTTTTGTTCCCCATGATGAAATTAAAGCTAAAGTTTGGAGCAATAAAAATGTTAATGATGCTGCTGTAAGAACTTTTATAAAAAGATTTAGAGCAAAAACTGACTATAATTTTATTAAAAATATTTCTGGATTGGGGTATCAAATAAATGCAAATAATTAGCTTAATGAATTAGCCCAATTCCAAAATGGAATAATTTCATATTTTATATTGTCATCTTCAAATTTAGCTTCATTTCCAAGGCTTATAATTTCCACTTTTTTTATATTTAATTTTTTAAAGTGTTTCTTTCTTTTTAAGATTTTATTTTTTAAAAGATTTTCAGGCAAAAAAGGAATACTCAAAATTGCTAAGTTCTCTTTTGGAATATAAAAATCTACATTATCGCTAAAATATATATCACCTCTTTTTTTATATAATTCTAAAAAAACAATATTTTCAAATCTTTTTATGAAATCTTTTTGATAAGTAAGAGCATTTTTAAGAGTATAATCTATGAGATATATTTTTTTTGTTGTATTGGGTGAATTGTATTTTTCAAGATAAATGATTAATTGTCTGTTTTTGAAATTTTCCGCCATTTCATAAAATAAATCTTTCGATATCTTTATCTGTTCTTTTGCTATTTGAAAAATTTTATACAATGATATTTTGGAACTTTGAAAAATGCAAAATAGGGAAAAAATTTTTAATTCTTTTTTATTTTGTAAAATTTTAAAAATAATATCTTGGATAATTTTGATCTTATCTTGTTCGTTTGAATATGTTACTTTTGGATAAGTTCCTTCGTTTGCAAAAAGATTAAACATATGTTCAATATTGGAATTTTTTTTTGCAAAAGCAATAAATTCTTCAAAGTCTAAAGGATATAAAAACTTTTTAGTGAAATTTTTTAAATTTTGTTTTGTATTATCTGTTGTTACAATTATCTCTTCGCATGGTGGCAATTTAAAAGAAAAATCAAAATTATCAATGACCAAAAGAGTTATATGATTTTTTTTAATAAAATTATTTAAATATTGTTTGATATTGTCTTTATCTATTCTAAAGTCATGAAAGTCTATGTATAAAAAACTATTTTTTTCATAATTTTGAATATGTTTATATAAAATAGAAGTTGTTCCACTTTGTCTAGGGGCACAAATAATTACTTTCTTTTCGTTAATTTTAAATTTTCTGTTTAAAAGAGTTAATTTACTAAAATCCTTATCATATAATAATTCAAGTTGAGATAAAGGCATATTTTTACTTTCACTTTTTTAATATTATAGCAAAAATATGTTATAATAGTTTTAATTTAATAAAAGAAGAAAGCTTAGAATGTATAAAAAATATTTTAAATGTTTAATTATTTTATCTTGCTTATTACAAGTTAATTTATTTTCCGCATTGATTACTCCAATACCTTTGAAAGTTACTGATGTAAATCCTAAAAAAGTTAAACTTGGTCATCAATTATTTTTTGACCCAATTCTTTCTAAAAATGATAAAATTTCTTGTGAAAATTGTCATATCATTAGTGAAGGCGGCGATGATAATAAAAAAGTATCCATAGGGGTTAATGGACAAAAAGATAATGTAAATGCTCCGACAGTTTTAAACAGTAGATATAATTTTGTTCAATTTTGGAATGGTAGAGCTAAAAATTTGCAAGAACAAGCTATGGATGCGATAACAAATCATGTCGAAATGGGAAATACAGTTTCTAATTTGGTTAAAGTTTTAAAAAATAATAGTTATTACAATAAAGAGTTTAAAAGCATATATAAAGATGGAGTTACTAAGAAAAATATAGCTGATGCGATAGCAGAATATGAAAAAACACTTATTACTCCAAATTCTCCTTTTGATAAATACTTAAGAGGGGACAAAAATGCCTTAACAAAAGAGCAAAAAGAGGGATATGAGCTTTTTAAAAAAATAGGATGCATAGCTTGTCATAACGGGATAAATATTGGTGGGAATTTATATGCAAAATTTGGTAATGTAATGGATGCGAATAGTAGTAATTTAGGACGATATGATGTTACAAAAAATCCTAATGATAAATATTTATTTAAAGTCCCAACTTTGAGAAATATTGCATTAACTGCACCATACTTTCATGACGGAAGATTTAATAATTTAAAAAATGTTGTCAAGTTTATGGTTAAGCACCAATTAGGTAAAAATATAAACAATAATGATGTTGATAAAATAGTATCATTTTTAAAGTCTTTAACAGGGGAATTGCCAAAAAATGTTCAATAGTTCAAATTTTAAAACAATTAAAACTAAAAAAATTTTTATATTAGGAAGTTTATTTTTAATTTTTCTACTATTTTTAATTTTTCTACTATTTAAGATTAGTTTAACAATAAAAAATTATGGCTATTACACTCATATAATTGCTAATACAAAAGTCTATAATGCCAAAATCAATAATTTTCTTCTTGGAAGAATCGTGTTTATAAATTATGACAATGTAGATGATGATATTGAACAATTAAAAACAAATATACAATGTCTGAATAAACAAAAATTTTATCATAAATTTGGAAATAATTTAAAGCAAGAGATAAACAATATCGATAAAAAAATTAGCGAAAAAGAAAGATTGGTTGAAGAATTTAAAACTCATAATGCAACTTTGATGAGTTCTTTATCCTATGTATTTATTTTATTAAAAAAGATTAATGCAAACAATCATATTACTCAAAAAGAAAAAACAAAGCTTATTGATATATCTTTTGATATAGTTAATTTATATAATAAAATTGACTTGCCAAAAGATAGAATTGATAATGATTTAAAATATGTTCATAATATATATTTAAAATATGATACAAATAATTTAATGCTTATGTTTTTAAATGTAAAATCTTTATCAAAAAATATTTTATTTATTAATTCTGTTGATTCGAAATTGAAGCATTTTAATATTACCCAATCGTTAAATCTTTTAAATCAAAATATTACAAAAATATATCATAAAAACTTAAAAGAAATAATAATAATTGCAGGATTGTTTTTTATTGTTTCTGTGGTTTTACTTTTTGCAAATATTTTCATTTTTATTATATTGATAAAGATGAATAAAAAGTTTTTTTCGTTTGTTTGTGCAGTTGAAAATAGTGATAATATCATTATTATTACCGATAAAAATAGAATAATAACTTATGTTAATGATGCTTTTGTAAAAGATACAGCCTATACTCGAAAAGAAGTCATAGGCCAAAATCCAAGAATATTAAAATCAGGGCTAACTCCACAAAAATATTATGATGATATGAATAAAAAGTTATATAATTATCAAAAATGGTCAGGCGAATTTATAAACAAGAAAAAAGATGGAACTATCTATTATGAAAAAGTCTCCATTATTCCTTTGTTTAACGAAAAAGAGCTTTCAGGTTATTTAGCAATAAAATTAAATATTACAGAATATATAAAACAAGAGAAAAAGATAAATTTTTTAATAAATCATGATAAATTAACAAATCTTAGAAACAGAAAATGTTTTGAAGATGGGATAAAAGATTACATTCAAAGGGCTCAAAAATTTGGAACTAAAATATCTATTTTGTTTTTAGATATAGATAATTTTAAATTTATTAATGATTCATTAGGTCATGAGATAGGTGATTTGATTTTAAAAACAACTGCCCAAAGAATTAGAAATAATTTAGACTCAAGAGATATTGTCTTTAGAGTAGGCGGAGATGAATTTGCTATTATTGTAGATGAAAATGATAAAATTTTGCATACTGAAATAATTGTCAAAAGAATTATGCAATTAGTTTCAAAACCTATAGAAATTAATTCTAAAAATATTCAAATAACTGTTAGCATAGGGATAGTTCAATATCCAAAAGATGGAGATACTCCTGAGCGATTATTGAAAAATGTTGATATTGCGGCATATAATGCAAAATTATTGGGTAAAAACAGATTTGTTTTTTTCAATAAAGAGTTTTTGGATACATTTTCAAGAAAAATAGAAATAGAACAAGAATTAAAAAATGCTCTTTATAATAATGAAATGTATATCGTATATCAACCAAAATATGATTTGAAAACTAAAGAAATTCTTTCTTTAGAGTGTTTAATAAGATGGAAAAATAAAATACTTGGTGTTGTGTCTCCTGCAGAATTTATACCAATTGCTGAGAAAATGGATATCATATTTGATATAGGTAGATATACTTTTAGACAATCTTGCAAAGATTTTAAAGAATTAAAAAATCATATTCCAACTTTGGAGCATGTGACAATAAATGTATCAGCAAGGCAATTTGATAATACTCTTCTTTTTGATGAATTTAAAAAAATAATTGAAGAAACCAAAATAGATATAAAATACATAGGTCTTGAGATTACAGAAACTTATATAATGCAAAATATAGAAAAAACAAAAAAAATGTTAGATAAAATGAAAAAATTTGGATATGAAATTGTTTTAGATGATTTTGGAACAGGATATTCATCTATGTCATACTTGAAAGATTTTCCTATAGATGTGTTGAAAATAGATAAAACATTTGTTGATGATATAACAGAGGACAATGATAAAGTAAAAATTATAAAAGCTATAGTTATTTTATCTAAAGATTTTAATTATATAACGGTAGCAGAGGGAATTGAAACTAAAGAACAAGAGAAATTACTTACCCACTTGGGAGTTGATTTGGGGCAAGGTTATATCTTTTCCAAGCCTATAAGAAAAGAAGAATTAATTCAAAAATTTCGTCTTAAATAGTTTTTTCTTCCTTGTATAAAGGAAAAAAAAGAGTAAAAAATAGACAAAACAGTCTTTAAATATTGACTTTATCTATCTATTAAAGTATAATCTCAACTCCAAAATAAGGTCGCAAGTGCGACGAGTTCTTTATGAAGGTTGAGATAATGGAAAAAATACGACTTAAGCTTAAAGCTTATGATCACAGAGTATTAGATAGATCAGTCGCAGCAATAGTTGAAGCTGTCAAACGAACAGGTGCTGAAATAATTGGTCCTATGCCAATGCCAACAAAAATGAAAAGATATACAGTTCTTAGATCTCCGCATGTAAACAAAGATTCAAGAGAACAATTTGAAATGAGAATCCATTCAAGACTTATCGATATAGTTTCGGCTACACCTGATACTATAGATTCATTAATGAAGCTTGATTTAGCTCCTGAAGTGAATGTGGAAGTTAGAGCAATGGACACAAAGGGGTAAGTGATGGAATATATAATAGAAAAAGTAGGAATGAGTAGAACTATTAGTGTCCCTAGTGTTCCAGTAACACTTTGCAAAGTTTTAAAAGCAAAAGTATGCGAAATAGGCGAAAATAAAAAAGCAATAGTAGCTTATTCTGGCAACAAAAAGACAAATAAAGCTATACAGGGTCAACAAAAAAAATATAACATATCAAAAGAGTTCAATAAATTTGTTACACTTAAAGTAAATAATGAAGAAGTGGGCGATATTGATTTGACTCCTTTAAAAGAAGCCAAAAGAGTAAAAGCAACATTTACTACAAAAGGTAGAGGATTTAGCGGTGTTATGAAAAGATGGAATTTTGCAGGTGGTCCAGGAGGTCATGGTTCAAGATTTCATAGAGCCCCAGGTTCTATTGGCAACTGTGAATGGCCAGGTCGTGTTCAAAAAGGTAGAAAAATGCCAGGACAATATGGAAATACACAAGTTACAGTAAAAAATGATGTTATATCGTTTGATGAAGAAAATGGTATCTTGGTTTTAAAAGGCGCAATTTCTGGAGCAAATGGAAATGTAGGTAAGATAAGGATAATTAAATGAGTAAAGCCATTATGTTAAATGAAAAATTAGAAAGAGCAAATGAGGTGGAAATGCCAACTTCTTTTAAAGAAGTAAATTCATCAAATTTGTATTTGTATGTAAAATCATATCTTTCTTCTCTAAGAGCCAATACTGCTAAAGCTAAAGGCAAAGGCGAAGTTAGAGGCGGTGGAAAAAAACCTTGGAGTCAAAAAGGAAAAGGTGGAGCTAGAGCTGGTTCAAACAGAAGTCCTATTTGGGTAGGCGGTGGTGTGGCTCATGGTCCTAAAAATAATAGAAATTATTTTCAAAAAATTAATAAAAAACAAAAAAGATTAGCTTTAGAGTATGCTCTTAATGAAAAAGCTGAAAATGGTGCATTGTTTGTTGTTGATTCTGTTTCAGTTGAATCCGGCAAAACAAAAGATGCATCAACTATTTTGAATAAACTTGGATGTAGAGATGCATTGGTAGTTAAAGAATTAATTGATGAAAAAAGTTTTTTAGCATTTAGAAATTTAAATAATGCTTATTTGATAGAAGCAAATGAGTTAAATGCATATCTTGCAGCAGCTTATCATACAATAATTATTGAAAAAGCTGTTTTTGAAAATATTATAAAAGAGGGCTAAAGATGGCAGATATTACTGATATAAAAGCAATACTATATACTGAAAAAAGTTTGGGCCTTCAAGAAGATGGAGTTGTTGTAATTCAAACAAGTCCTAAAATGACAAAAAATTCACTAAAAGAAGTTTTGAAAAATTACTTTGGTTTCATTCCTTTGAAAGTAAATTCTATGAGAGTAAATGGAAAAGTGAAAAGATTTAGAGGTCTTGAAGGAAAAAGAGCAAATTATAAAAAATTCTATGTAAAGCTACCTGAAGGTGCTGCGATAGAAAGTATGGAGGTATAAGATGGCGATTAAAACATATAAACCGTATACTCCTAGCAGAAGATATATGACAGGACTTGATAATAGCGATATAACTGCAAAACCAAGTGTTCCTAAATTATTAAAAAAATTAAATGCTCATGCAGGAAGAAATAATAATGGTAGAATTACTTCAAGGCATAAAGAAGCAGGAGTAAAAAAACATTATAGAATTATAGATTTTAAAAGAAGAAAATTTGGAGTTGCTGGAACTGTAGCATCAGTTGAATATGATCCAAATAGAAATTGTAGAATTTCATTGATAAATTATAATGATGGCGATAAAAGATATATTTTACATCCATCAGGTCTTAAAGTAGGCGATCAAGTTCAAGCTGCTGAAAGTGGTCTTGATATAAAACCTGGTAATGCTATGAAAATGAAAAATATTCCTGTCGGAACTATTATACATAATATAGAAATGAAAATAGGCAAAGGCGGACAAATAGCAAGAAGTGCTGGTGGATATGCTCAACTTATGGGTAAAGAAGATAAATATGTAATACTTAGACTTCCTAGTGGTGAAATGAGACAAGTTTTGGGTGAATGCATGGCAACAGTAGGTGTTGTTGGCAATGAAGACTGGGCTAATGTTGTTATAGGAAAAGCTGGTAGAAATAGACACAGAGGAATAAGACCACAAACAAGAGGTAGTGCTATGAACCCTGTTGATCACCCACACGGTGGTGGTGAAGGTAAAACTAACTCAGGTCGTCATCCAGTTACTCCTTGGGGTAAGCCAACTAAAGGTTTTAAAACTAGAAGTAAAAAAGCAAGCGATAAGTTAATAATATCTAGAAGAAAAGGAAAATAGATGTCAAGAAGTCTAAAAAAAGGTCCTTTTGTTGATGATCATTTGATAAAAAAAGTTATTAAGTCAAAAGAAACAAAAGATAATAAACCTATAAAAACTTGGTCAAGAAGAAGCACAATAACTCCTGATATGTTAGGTCTTACTTTTAATGTCCATAATGGTAGAAATTTTGTTCCAGTTTATGTTACCGAAAATCATATCGGTTATAAATTTGGTGAATTTGCTCCAACTAGAACTTTTAAAGGGCATAAAGGCTCAGTTCAGAAAAAGATTGGTAAGTAAGGATAGATAATGGGAAAATCAACACTAAAATTTATAAGACTATCACCTACTAAAGCAAGACTAATAGCAAGAGAAGTTCAAGGTATGAATGCAGAACTTGCTCTCGCTAGTTTGGAATTTATGCCAAATAAAGCTGCTGGAGTTATTTCTAAAGTGATAGCAAGTGCAATTGCAAATGGTGGTTATGAGCCTGAAGAGGTTATCGTAAAATCTTGTAGAGTAGATAGAGGTCCTGTTCTTAAAAGATTTAGGCCAAGAGCTAGAGGTAGAGCAACTCCAATAAGAAAGCCAACTTCACATATTTTTGTAGAAGTATCAAAAGAACAAGATAAGGATAAATAGCATGGGACAAAAAGTAAATCCTATCGGACTAAGACTAGGAATAAATAGAAATTGGGATTCAAGATGGTTCCCTGGTAGTAATTTACCTGAGAATATCGGCGAAGATTATAAGATAAGAAAATTTCTTAAAAAAGAATTATATTATGCAGGAATTTCTCAAATAATTATAGAAAGAACAGCTAAAAAATTAAGAGTAACTGTTGTTGCTGGAAGACCTGGAATCATTATTGGTAAAAAAGGTGCTGACATAGAAAAGTTGAAAGTTAAGCTTACTAAACTTATAGGTAAAGATATTAATGTAAATATCCAGGAAGTTAGAAGAACTGGAAGTGATGCTCAACTTGCTGCTGAAAATGTTGCTATGCAATTAGAAAGAAGAATTGCTTTTAGAAGAGCAATGAAAAAAGTTATTCAAAATGCTCAAAAATCTGGTGCAAAAGGTATTAAAGTATCTGTTGCTGGAAGACTTGGTGGAGCTGAAATGGCTAGAACTGAATGGTATCTTGAAGGAAGAGTTCCTTTGCATACATTAAGAGCAAAAATAGAATATGGTTTTGCAGAAGCTCAAACTGCTTATGGTATCATAGGTGTAAAAGTTTGGATTTTTAAAGGGGAAGTTCTTACAAAAGGTATTGCACCTGAGAATACAAAAAAACCTAGAAGAGATAATAGAAGAGATAATAGAAGAAATAGAAGAGGTAACTAGCTATGTTAATGCCAAAAAGAACAAAATATAGAAAACAGCAAAAAGGTAGAAATAGAGGTAAATCTTACAGAGGTAGTTCTATTGCTTTTGGTGAAATTGCCTTAAAAGCTGTAGAAGCGGGTAGAATTAATTCTCGTCAAATAGAAGCGGCAAGGATCGCTATGACTAGAAAAGTAAACAGAATGGCAAAAAGTTGGATAAGAGTTTTCCCTGACAAACCTATCACATCTAAGCCATTAGAAGTAAGAATGGGTAAAGGTAAAGGTGCAGTTGAAGAGTGGGTTATGAATATTAAACCCGGAAGAATTATCTTTGAAATGGCTGGAGTTAGCGAAGAATTAGCTAGAGAAGCTTTAACTTTGGCAAAGCACAAACTTCCATTTAAAACTAAAATAGTTACAAGGGATGGCGAGAATGAAATATATTGATTTAAATGATAAAAATTTAAAAGAATTACAAGAATTATTAAAAGAAAAAAAGGTGCTGATTTTTAAGCTTAGATCTAAGCTTAAAACAATGCAGTTAACAAATCCTAATGAGATAAAAGAAGCAAGACGAGATGTTGCAAGAATAAAAACTGCAATCTCTGCTCTTCAAAATAACAAGTAAGAAGGTTGGTAACTATGGCTTCTTTAAAAAGAGTAATACACGGTGTGGTAGTAAGCAAAGCTGGCGATAAAACAGCGACTGTTATGGTTGAAAGAAGAGTTATGCACCCTAGATATAGAAAATTTGTAAAAAGATTTAAAAAATATTTAGTGCATGACGAAAACAATCAATCAAATGTTGGAGATATAGTAAGTGCTATTGAATGTAGACCTATTAGTAAGAAAAAAGCTTATAGATTGGAAAGTATTGAAGGCATTGATATGAGCATCAAAAAAGTTGATGTTGATAGTGAATTGGGAGAGAAGATATGATCCAGAGCTTTACAAGATTAAAAATCGCTGATAACAGCGGTGCAAAAGAGATAATGTGTATTAAAGTTTTGGGCGGTAGCAAAAGAAGATATGCAACTTTAGGCGATGTTATTGTTGCATCAGTTAAAAAAGCTATTCCTAATGGAAAAGTAAAAAAAGGTCAAGTTGTCAAAGCTGTAATTGTTCGAACTAAAAAAGAGGTTCAAAGAGAAAATGGCTCTTTGATTAAGTTTGACGAAAATGCAGCTGTTATCTTGGATGCAAAAAAAGAACCTATGGGAACAAGGATATTTGGTCCTGTTGGCAGAGAAATAAGATATGCTAACTTTATGAAAATAGTTTCACTTGCTCCGGAGGTATTATAATGGCAATAAAATTGAAAATTAAAAAAGGTGATCAAGTAAAAATCATTGCTGGAGATGATAAAGGTAAAGTTGCAGAAGTGCTTCAAGTGCTTCCTAAAACTTTTCAAGTAATTGTTGCTGGATGTAAGGTAGTTAAAAAAGCTGTAAAACCAACTGAAAAAAATCCAAAAGGTGGTTTTGCAAGTATTGAAAAACCTATACATATTTCAAATGTTCAAAAAGTTGAGGATTAGTAATGGATAGATTAAAAAAGAGATATACTGATGAGATAAAACCAGCTTTGTCAAAAGAGTTGGATATTAAAAATCCTATGCTTATTCCTGCTATTGAAAAAGTGATTATAAGTGTTGGTGCTGGTGAATTTGCAAAAGATGCTAAAATTTTGCAAAATATTCAAGATACAATCTCTTTGATTGCTGGACAACATGCTGTTGTTACTGTTGCTAAAAAATCAGTTGCCGGTTTCAAAGTAAGAGAAGGGTATCCTGTTGGAGTAAAAGTTACATTAAGAAAAGATAGAATGTTTATATTTTTAGATAAATTAATATCAATCGCACTACCTAGAGTGAAAGATTTTAGAGGATTAAAAACAAATGGTTTTGATGGAAGAGGTAATTATAACTTTGGACTTGATGAACAATTAATTTTCCCTGAAATTGAATATGATAATATATTAAGAACTCACGGTATGAATATAACTATAGTAACAACAGCAGATGATGATAAAAGTGCTTTTAAATTATTGGAACTCATAGGAATTCCATTTGCAAAAGGAAAAAAATAATGGCTAAAAAATCAATGATTGCTAAGCAACAAAGAAAACCAAAGTTTAGCTCAAGAGCTTATACTAGATGTCAAATTTGTGGAAGACCTCATTCTGTATATAAAGATTTCGGAATTTGTAGAATATGTCTTAGAAAAATGGCCAATGAAGGGTTAATTCCCGGACTTAAAAAAGCTAGTTGGTAAGGATTATAAATGATAAATGATATGGTATCTGATGCATTAACCAGAATAAGAAATGCTTCTATGAGAAAGTTGGACAATACAACTTTACTTCATTCTAAACTTGTTGAAGCTGTTTTGGAAATATTTAAAGAAAAAGGTTATATTGAAGATTATAGTGTTAAAGAGGAAAATGTTAAAAAATTTATCACTGTAACATTAAAATATGATGAAAATGGTAATAGTGTTATTACTGAATTGAAAAAAATATCTAAACCTGGAAGAAGAGTCTATAAAGGTGCAGATGAATTGAAAAAATTTAAAAATGGTTATGGAACAATTATTGTTAGCACTTCTAAAGGTGTTTTAAGCAATGATGTAGCATTTAGGGATAGAGTTGGCGGCGAATTGCTTTGTAGCATTTGGTAGGCTAATTTTTATGGCATTCAAACAAGTTTTCTTGTTTGTAGACAAATAAAAAAGGAAAAATATGTCAAGAATAGGTAAATTACCTGTAGATATACCTTCAGGTGTTGAAGTAAAACTTGAAGGTGCTAAAATAATATTTAAAAATGGGAAAGCTCAAAAAGAGTTGGATACAAAAGATAATGTAAAAGTTTCTATAGAAGATAATAAAATTATTTTTTTACCAAAAAATGAGGATAGGCAGAGTAAAGCTTATTGGGGAACTTACAGATCAATTAGTTATAATATAATCTTAGGTTTAACTTCAGGTTTTGAAAAAAAATTAGAAATAAATGGTGTTGGTTATAGAGCTGCTGTTAAAGGTAATGTTCTTGAATTGAACTTGGGATTTTCTCATCCTATAAACTATGATATTCCTAAAAGTATAAATATAAGTGTTGAAAAAAATATTATTACTATAAAAGGTGATGATAAACAACAAGTAGGTCAAGTAGCAGCTGATATAAGAAGTTTCAGACCACCAGAGCCTTACAAAGGCAAAGGTGTTAAATATTCTGATGAAACTATTATCAGAAAAGCCGGAAAAACAGGTAAATAGGGGTATAAGATGAGAGAAAAATTATTAAAACAAAAAAACGCTTTAAGAATCAAAAGAAAAAAAAGAATAAGAGCTAAAATAAATGGGACTTCATCTATTCCAAGAGTTACTATATTTAAGTCTAATAGATATCTTTATGCGCAAGCAATTGATGATACACAAGGTGTAACAATTTGTTCAGTTGATGGTAAAAAACTAGGATTAAAAGCTAATCAAGAAAGTGCCAAAGAGATTGCTAAAAATTTTGCAGAAACTCTTAAAAAAAGTAGTATTGAACAAGTTGTTTTTGATAGAAACGGATATCAGTATAATGGTGTAGTTGTTTCATTTGCAGATGCCTTAAGAGATAATGGCATTAAGTTATAGTAAAGAGGAACTAATGGAAAAATATAATAAAGAAGAATTTGAAGAAGTAATTGTAAATATTGGTAGAGTTGCAAAAGTTGTTAAGGGCGGTAGAAGATTTAGATTTACTGCATTAGTAGTTATTGGAGATAAAAAAGGGCATGTGGGGTATGGATTTGGTAAAGCCAAAGAAGTTCCTGATGCAATCAAAAAGGCTGTTGATGATGCTTTTAAAAATATTATAAAAGTAAATATTAAAGGCTCAACTATATCTCATGATATTGAAATAAAATTTAATGCAAGTAGAATGTTATTGAAACCAGCTAGTGAAGGAACAGGTATTATTGCAGGTGGTGCAACAAGACCAGTTGTTGAATTGGCAGGAATAAAAGATATTTTGACAAAATCACTTGGTTCAAATAACCCAGCAAATGTAGTTAGAGCAACTATTAAAGCTCTTAGCATGTTAAAATAAAGGAAACAGTTATGGCATTACATAATTTAGAAAAAGCTGAAAATTCTACATTTAAGAAAAAAAGAGTAGGAAGAGGACAAGGAAGTGGAATGGGAAAAACTGCTTCAAGAGGTGCGAATGGTCAAAAAAGTAGAACAGGCTATTCAATAAAAAGAGGTTTTGAGGGCGGACAGCAACCGTTGCAAAGAAGGCTTCCAAAAGTTGGTTTTACTACTAAAATAGAAAAACCATATGTTATAAATATTAATAAAATGACAAAAATTGCTGAGCTTGAAGAGATAACATTAGATAATATTAAAAAAATTCATAAAATGAAAAATAGTATCAAAAAAGTTAAATTGATAGGCAATGGAGCTAAAGATTTGGCTTCTAAAATCAAAGATGAAAATGTTATAACAAGTAGAAGAGGCTAAAATAAATTATGAATTATGAATTATGAATTATGAATTATGAATTACATGATTCTGCTCATAATTCTCTTATTATAGGAGAATTTAATGAATAAAGAGTTGACAAATAAAATTTTAATAACATTAGGATTTTTGTTTGCATATAGAATTTTAGCTTATATTCCAGTTCCTGGTGTAAATATAGATGTTGTAAAAGAATTTTTTAATACTAATAGCAATAATGCACTTGGTATGCTTAATATGTTTAGTGGTAAAGCAGCTCAAAGACTCAGTATTATATCTTTAGGAATTATGCCATATATTACCGCTTCTATTATATTTGAATTATTGGCAGCAACTTTTCCAGCTTTAGGTAAAATGAAAAAAGAGAGAGACGGTATGGAAAAATATATGCAAATTATTAGATATGCTACCGTTGCAATTACTCTTATTCAAGCCGTTGGAGTTTCAATGGGGCTTCATAGCTTAACTGGACGAGGAGGCGAAAGTGCCATCATGATAAGTATGGGCACATTTATTCCAATTGCTGCAATATCAATGCTAACTGGAACTATGCTTTTGATGTGGATTGGTGAGCAAATTACTCAAAGAGGAGTAGGAAATGGTATAAGTCTTATTATCTTTGCAGGAATTGTTTCCAGCATTCCAAGTGCTATTGGTGGAACTATAAAATTAGTAAATACAGGTGAATTAAATTTTTTAGTTGTGCTTGCAATGTTGGCGATTATTATAATTACCGTTGGTTTTATTATTTATGTAGAATTAGGAGAAAGAAGAGTTCCTATTTCGTATTCTAGAAAAATAATGATGGAAAATCAAAATAAAAGAGTTATGAATTATATACCTGTTAAATTAAATTTAAGTGGAGTTATTCCTCCTATTTTTGCAAGTGCTATTTTAATGTTTCCATCAACATTGGTTCAAACAAGCACAAATAAATATATTATTATGATAAGAGATTTTTTAAGCCCAAATAGTTATTTCTTTAACCTTTTAATGTTTCTTTTTGTTATCTTTTTTGCATATTTTTATGCTTCTATTGCTTTTAATTCAAAAGATATTTCAGATAATTTAAAAAGACAAGGTGGATTTATTCCTGGTGTTAGACCAGGTCATTCTACTGCTATGTTTTTAAATGAAGTGGCTAGTAGATTAACTTTTTGGGGTGCATTGTATTTGGCAATCATATCAACACTGCCTTGGATGCTTGTTAAATTTATGGGTGTTCCTTTCTATTTTGGAGGAACTGCAGTTTTGATTGTAATTCAAGTTGCATTAGATACAATGAGAAAAATAGAGGCTCAAATTTATATGAGTAAATATAAAACACTTAGTGCAGTAGGCTTATAGTGGCAATATCTTTAAAAAAAGCTGAAGAAATTGAAAAATTAAGAGCGGCAAATAAAATTGTCGCTCAAACTCTAGAGTATTTAAGAAATTTAATTAAGCCAGGAATGACCACAGCCGAAATAAATAAAATGGGTGAAGATTATATATATAGTTTTGATAATGCAATACCTGCCTTTAAAGGACTTTATGGTTTTCCTGCTGGAGTTTGCACTTCATTAAATGAAGTTATAATCCATGGAATTCCCGATAATACTGTTATCCAAGAAGGTGACATATTGGGGCTTGATATAGGTGTTAAGCTTAATGGATTTTTTGGAGATGCTGCTATAACTATGGGAGTTGGCGAAATTTCAAAAGAAGATCAAAAATTAATCGATTGTTCTTACCAAACTTTAATGTATGCTATTGATACAATAAAAACAGGAATGAGATTTAAAGAATTAAGTTATAAAACTGAAGAATTTATTTTATCAAAAGGTTTTGTTCCTCTTAGGGGATTTTGTGGTCATGGAATAGGTAAAAAACCACATGAGGAACCGGAAATACCAAATTATTTAGAAGGGCACAATCCAAAGGCAGGTCCTAAAATTAAAAATGGTATGGTTTTTTGTTTAGAGCCTATGATTTGCCAAAAAGAGGGAAAACCAAAAATACTTGCAGACAAATGGTCAGTTATAAGTGAAGATGGACTCAGAGGATCTCACTATGAGCATTGCGTAGCAATAGTTAATAATAGAGCAGAAATACTTAGTTTGTCATAATTTAGAGCGACAAGTGTCTCGAGGGCACTCTGCTGAAGAGCTGTTTGTGGACTTGTTCACAAACAGGACATTAAAATAAAAAGGAGGATGAATGGCTAAAGATGATGTTATTGAAATAGACGGTAAAGTTGTTGAAGCATTGCCAAATGCTACATTTCAAGTTGAACTTGATAATGGGCATCAAGTGCTTTGTCATATAGCTGGTAAAATGAGAATGCATTATATAAAAATAATGCCTGGCGATAAAGTTAAGGTTGAATTAACACCTTATAGTTTAGATAAAGGTAGAATAACTTATAGATATAAGTAATTTTTTATTAAAATTAGGGTATAATTCCTCCCCTTTTGAAACTGTATGAAGAATAACTAAAAAAGCACCACTATTTTTTTAGTTATTGGTTTATGTAAATTCCATAAACCTAGAAACAGTTGATTGTTAGTGGAATTAAAACAAGGAGCTTGAAGTGAAAGTTAGACCAAGTGTTAAAAAAATGTGTGCAAAATGCAAGATTATTAAAAGAAGAGGGTCAGTAAGAGTAATTTGCGTAAACCCTAAACACAAACAAAGACAAGGATGATTTGATGGCAAGAATTGCAGGTGTAGATTTACCTATGAAAAAAAGAATAGAGTATGCTTTGACTTATATTTATGGTATAGGACTTAAAACTTCTAGAGATATATTGGATGCTACTGGCATCTCTTATAATAAAAGAGTAAATGAATTAAACGAAGATGAAGTGGCAGCTATAAGACAAGAAATTCAAAAGAATTATACTGTTGAAGGCGATCTTAGAAAACAAGTTGCCATGGATATAAAATCTTTGATGGATTTAGGGAATTATAGAGGTTTAAGACACAGAAGAGGTTTGCCTGTTCGTGGTCAAAAAACAAAAACTAATGCAAGAACAAGAAAAGGCAGGAAAAAAACTGTCGGTTCAGCTACTAAATAAGCAAGAGGTAGAATATGGCAAAAAGAAAAGTAACTAGAAAAAAAGTTGTAAAGAAAAATATCGCTAAAGGTATTATATATATTTCAGCAACATTTAATAATACTGTTATTACAGTAACAGATGAAATGGGAAATGTTATTGCTTGGAGTAGTGCTGGAAGCTTAGGCTTCAAAGGTAGTAAAAAATCAACTCCTTATGCTGCACAACAAGCTGTTGATGATGCACTTGCTAAAGCTAAAGAACATGGTATAAAAGAATTAGGTATTAAAGTTCAAGGACCTGGAAGTGGAAGAGAAACCGCTGTAAAAAGTGTTGGAGCATATGAAGGCATAAAAGTAACATTTTTTAAAGATATAACACCTTTACCGCACAACGGTTGCAGACCTCCGAAAAGAAGAAGAGTATAACAGTATCAAAAGGTAAATTTTGATCTTGAAGAAAATCATGGCTAATAAAAAAATAGATTTTCAGTTTTCTCAACAAAAGTTGAGATCGAGTTAAATAAAATTGAGTTAATCGTCTTATTGAAAATAGGATAAAAATATTAAAGATATAAGAGGCTATCATAGGAGAATAAAACAATGGCAAGATATAGAGGACCAGTTGAAAAGATAGAAAGAAGGCTAGGAGCATCTCTTGCACTTAAAGGCGAAAGAAGACTTGCTGGTAAAAGTGCAATTGACAAAAGACCATATGCACCAGGTCAACATGGACAAAGAAGATCAAAAGTAAGTGAATATGGTTTGCAATTACGAGAAAAGCAAAAAGCTAAATTTATGTATGGAGTAAGTGAAAAACAATTTAGAAGACTTTTTTCTGATGCAAACAGTATTCAAGGTAATACAGGTGAGAATTTGATTCAACTTCTTGAAAGAAGATTGGATAATGTGCTTTATAGAATGGGCTTTGCAACTACTAGACGATTTGCAAGACAACTTGTAACTCATGGTCATGTTTTGGTTGATGGAATAAAAGTTGATATTCCTTCATACAGAGTAAAAGCAGGTCAAAAAATTGAAGTAAAAGAAAAATCAAAAAGTAATCCTCAAATTATTCGAGCGATTGAATTGACAGCACAAACTGGAATTGTTCCGTGGGTTGATGTCGATAAAGATAAATTTTTTGGAATTTTTACAAGAATTCCAGAAAGAGAAGAGGTTGTTATCCCTGTTGAAGAGAGATATATAGTCGAATTGTATTCAAAATAATAAAAAGGCTTAATATGAATAAAATAAAAACAATACCATATATGCCAACAGATTTGGAAGTTCAAAATATCGATGATCATACTGCAAAAGTTATAGCATATCCATTTGAAAGTGGTTTTGCTATAACTTTAGCTCATCCGTTAAGAAGACTTTTGTTTTCAAGTAGTGTAGGATATGCTCCTATCGGATTAAAGATTGATGGAGTAACTCATGAGTTTGATAGTGTTCGGGGTATTCTTGAAGATGTGGCATTTTTTATATTAAATTTAAAAAATATCAGATTTAAAATAAATGATGAAAATACAGATAAAATAGAAATTAAATATACTTTTAATGGAGCACAAGAGTTAAAAGGGGGTGATTTAGAAACTAATGAAATTAGTATTGTCAATCCCGAAGTTCATTTAGCAACATTAAATGAAGATGCTGAATTTAGTTTTTCAATTGTTATTGCACAAGGCATAGGATATGTTGCAAGTGAATATATAAGAAATAGTATCGAAAGTGATTATATAGCTTTAGATGCATTTTTTACTCCTGTAAGAAAAGCAGTTTATGAGATAGAAAAGGTTTTGGTTGAAGATAATCCAAACTATGAAAAAATTGTATTTACAATAGAAACTGATGGACAAATAGATCCTGTAGATGCATTTAAAAATTCTGTAAAAGCTATGAATACACAATTATCTGTTTTTAATAAAATAATGGATAATGATTTTATTGCAAAGACTGATGTTGAAACTTGTGATACCGAAATATTAAAATTACTTGAAAGCATTGATACATTAAAACTTAGTGCTAGAAGCTCAAATTGTTTAGAAAAAGCTGGATTGAAATATATTGGCGAATTAGCCGTTATGAGTGAAAGCGAATTAAAAGCAATAAAAAATCTTGGAAAAAAATCTCTTGATGAAATAATTGAAAAAATGAAAGAAATTGACTTTCCAGTCGGTGAAGATCTTGGCGAAGATATTTTGAAGTTGCTAAGTAAAAAAATTGAAGAATTAAAAACAAAAGAGGAAGAGGAATAAAAATGAGGCATAAGCATGGATATAGAAAACTTGGTAGAACAAGCACTCACAGAGCAGCGCTTCTTAAAAATCTTAGTATAGCTTTAATAAAAAGTGAAAAAATTGAAACTACACTTGAAAAAGCAAAAGAGTTAAGAAGATATTTCGAGAAGTTATTAACAACTGCAAAAAAAGGCGATTCTAATGCTCATAGAGCTGTTTTTGCTCTATTGCAAGATAAAGAATCTACAAAAAAAATGGTTAATGAAATAGCACCTAAATATATTAAAAGAAATGGTGGGTATACAAGAATCATCAAAACAAGAGTTAGAAGAGGCGATGCTGCCTCAATGGCTTTTATCGAATTAGTATAAAAGGGGATAACTCCCCTTTTTTCTCCTTTTATAATTTCATTTTCATTTTAATCAGCTTTTAAACAAATATATTGTTAAATGTCATTATAAAAATTATTTAAAATTTTCAATGGAATGATATAAAGGATAAAAAAATGATGCCTTTTAGCGATAAAGAATTGATACCAGTTGTTGAAAAATCTTTAGAAAAAGTCAAACCTATATTGGCTCTTGATGGTGGAGGAATGAAATTTTTGGATATAAAAAATGGAATTGTATTTGTCCAACTTCAAGGTGCTTGTGCAGGTTGTAGCTCTAGTAACCAAAGTTTAAAATATATCATAGAAAGACAATTGCGAGCAGATATACATCCTGAAATAAGAGTGATTAATATACCTTTTGGAGAAGAATCTACAATTGAAAAAATTGCAAAAGGATTGAAGTAGTGGAAAAAATAAGTTTAAATAAGATGAAAAAAAGAGCTGAAAATTATTTTTTGAAAGGCGAATATCAAAAAGCAATTCAAATTTTTTCTTTGGCTTTAGCTCATTTTCCTGATAATAAAGAGTTGAAAATAGGTGCTATATTAGCAGATATGGCAAATGAAAACGAAGAAAAAGCACAAGCAATATATGAATATTATCAAATTACAAAAGAGATTGAAAAAGATAATGCTGAAAATATTATTGAAAATCTTATTAATTCAGTTGATATTGATTTAGAATTATTAAATGATTTTATAGATGATAATGAAACTTATTATGATGAAAATAGTATTGATTATAGTGATTTTATTTCACATATAAAACAAAAAGGTAATTTTAAAATTGCATATGAAGATATATTGCTTAGCACAAAAGTATTAATACAAAATAGAAGAGATTTTTTAGATTTTTTAAATAAATTGATAGAAAATGATTATATCGAAACAGCATTGAATTATGCAGAAATAGCTCTTGCTTTATACCCCAAAGATATGGAGATAAAACAGCTTTTTAATAAAGCAAAAAAACAAAATTAGAAACAATTTATATGAAAATTTTATACAATGATACTTATATAACAGACAATTCAAAAGAATATAATTCAAAATGTATATTTTTAAAAACAAAACAAAATAATCCTTACATAGAAGATGTTAAAAGCTTAGGTGTAAAAAAATTTTATAGTAGCAAAGATATACAAAAACTTTTACATCTTGAAAATATAAAAATAATTGGCATAACCGGCACCAATGGAAAAACGACAACGGCTGCTGCAATTTATTCTATTTTATTGGATTTAGGTAAGAAAGTAGCACTGCAAGGCACTAGGGGTTTTTTTATATGTGAAGAAAAGATAGAAAACAAAAGTTTAACAACACCTTCTTTGATTCAAACTCTTTCTCGTTTAAAAGAAGCAAAAAAAAGAGATTGTGAATATTTTATAATGGAAGTTAGTTCTCATGCTATAGCTCAAGATAGAATAGAAGGACTTGATTTTGAATTAAAAGTTTTTACAAATATTTCTCAAGATCATCTTGATTATCATAAAAACATGGAAGAATATAATAAAGTTAAATCATCTTTTTTTCAAGATAATAGTAAAAAACTTATCAACAAAGATGGAGGAAAAATAGAGTTTAATGTAAAAAATTGTTATACATATTCGATAAAACATCCAGCTACATATAAAATAGAAGCTTATAAAATTTTGCCTTCTATTCAAGCTGTTCTTAAAAAATTTGATAAATATATTGATTTTGTTTCGCCCATGATAGGTCTTTTTAATCTTTATAATATAACTGCTGCGATTGCTTCAGTTGATTTGATATGCAATAATTCATTAGAAGAGATAACAAAAGCAGTAGAAAATTTTGCTGGTGTTAAAGGTAGAATGGAAATTGTTGTTCAAAAACCATTAATTATTGTTGATTTTGCTCATACTCCTGATGGAATGCAAAAAGTTTTAGATACTATAAAAACTAAAAATTTAAGTGTAGTATTTGGAGCTGGAGGGGATAGAGATAAAACTAAAAGAGCTATTATGGGTAAAGTAGCATCAAAATTTGCAAAGAAAATTTATATAACAAGTGATAATCCAAGAAGTGAGAACCCTATAAACATTATACAAGATATAGTTGAAGGAATTGATTGTGATGTTCATGCACTGATTATACCAGATAGAAAAAAAGCTATACAAATAGCTATAAAAGAGTTAAAACAAGATGAAGTTCTTTTTATATTGGGGAAAGGAGATGAAGAATATCAATATATTGGCGAATCAAAAATACCTTTTTCAGATGTAGAAGTTGTTTTGTCTCAGATATAATTATAATTCAACAAGTAAGGTTAGTTGAATAATATTATTTACTATACTTGACAAATATGCTATCAACTTGCTATAATTTCATTAAAAATTTAGTAGGAGGTTTATCATGTTAGTAACAAAATTTGATCCCTTTGCTGAAATAAGAGATTTGGAAAGAAGATTGATGGGGGCAGTTGATGTTCCTAAAAATGGTAAAAAAGTTGCAAATGTAAATGCTTTTATGCCAACAGTAAACACAAGAGAAGATGAAAAATCTTATACAGTAGAAGTGGATCTTCCCGGAATTAAGAAAGAAGACATAAAAGTAAATATTGATCCTGAAAATAATACTTTGACAATTTCTGGAGAAAGAAAATTTAAAAATGAAGTCAGAAAAGATGATTATTATACATTAGAATCAAATTATGGAAAATTTTTAAGAACTTTTACTTTACCAGAAAATGTTAATGTTGAACAAATAGATGCCAAAAGTGAAGATGGTGTTTTAAATTTAACTCTTCCAAAAATTGAAAAAGAACAAAAAGAAGTTAAAGAAATTCTTGTAAAATAATATTTTAGCCTCTTTGCGGAGGCTAAAATATCTTCTTGATATCTCTTCAAAAATAAATATATGATATAATGACTCTCTAAAATAAACATTAGGTTAAGTATGAATATTTTAAAAATTCTTCCTACAAACAGAAGTATTAGAGAAATTATAAAAAAAAGCAATAATGGTTTTTTGCCAAAATGCATTACGATTGATGAATTTGAAAAAAGAGTTGTTTTAATTCCTGAAAAAACACTTATAGATAAAGATAGAAGAGTGTTGTTCATGAAAGAAGCAACTGATTTTAATAATTTTTCGGATTTGAAAATCCAAAGAGATTATATGGCTTTTTTAAAATCAAGCGATTTTTTGTTTGGTTTTTTTGAAGAATTGGCTTTGGAAAAAATTTCTATTGATAATATTGAAACAAAAGATACTTATGCTGAATATGAAAAACACCTTTTAATACTTAAACATCTTTTGCATAATTACAAAAATATTTTGGAAAATAATAACTATTATGATAAGATAACTTTACCTGAAAAATATATTTTAAATAAAGAATATTTAAAAAGATTTAATAAAATCGAATTTTTTTTAGAAGGATATTTAAGCAGATTTGAAATAGAGCTTTTTATAAAAGTTGCAAAAGAAGTTGAACTTATATTATATTTTGAAACCAATGAATATAATCAAAAAATGATAGAAAGATTTAATGAAATAGGTTTTTGTCTTGAGATAGGTTATTCTTATGAGTTGAATTTGAAAGAAAAAAGTATTATCAATAAAACAAAAATAGATAAAAATATAAAAAATATAGAACTTTATTTTGCGCAAAATAAAATAGAACAAATTCCTTATCTCAAAAAAAAGATATATGATTTTATTCATCAAGGAATTACTCCTGAAAATATTGCAATAATAACTCCAGATGAAAATTTTAGCAGACTTTTAAAAGATTTTGATGATACACATATTTTTAATTTTGCCATGGGGTTTTCTTTTCAAGAGAGTTTGATATATCAAAGATTGCATGCATTTTTTCAATACAAAGAGGAATCTTCTTTAGAAAATATTTTACGATTAAAACGATATTTTGGTGAAGAATTTATTACAAAAATTAATGCATTTTTTTCTATAGATCCAAAAGAAATAAATTTGGAAGAATTTTTTAAATTTTTTATAAATGACAATGATAATGAAAGAGAATTATTAATATATAAAAATGAACTCTTTAAATTTTTAAAACTTCAAGATATACTTTGTAATTATAATTTGAAAAATATAATTTATCTTTTTTTAACCAGATTGAAAGAAAGTCGTTGTGATGATATAAATGGTGGTAAAATTACTGTCATGGGTGTGCTTGAAAGCAGGCTGGTGAATTATGAAGGAATTGTTATTTTAAATTTTAATGAAGAATATGTTCCTAAAAAAGGTAAAAAAGATCTTTTTTTATCAAATGAAATAAGAATAAAAGCAGGGCTTCCAACGATCAGAGATAGAGAAAATTTACAAAAAAGTTATTATTATAAATTGATAAAACAAGCCAAAAAAGTTGCAATTTGTGCCATAGACAATGAAAACATAAAGCCTTCAAGATTTTTAAATGAATTAAATATAAAAGATATAAAAATAGAAAAATTTCCTTTAAAACAGTTAAACAATATCATTATTCCTCGAAAAAAGGAGTTTAAAAGATATTTTCAAGAGCATTTGGAAATGGAATTTCATTTTGAAGACATTTCTATTTCTCCAACTCTTTTTAAAACATATTTAGAATGTAAAAGAAAATTTTATTTTAAATATATAAAAAAAATTAATGAAGCTGTAATGCCAACAAAAAATACAGATGAAAAAGATATTGGGAATTTATTTCATAAAGTTTTGAAAAAATTATATGAAAAAGAAAATTTTATTTTAGATGAAAAAAAATTATTTGATAAATTATTATTTCTTATATCTAAAGAAAAAAATAAAAAATTGATATTTGATTTAAAAATTGATATTTGGCTTGAAAACTTAAAAATATTTGTTCAAAATGAAATTAATAGATTTAAAAACGGATATAAAATATTTGCTTTGGAAGTGTCTTTAAAAAGTGAATATAATGGTTTTAAAATAAATGGAAAAATCGATAGAATCGATATAAAAAATGAAAAACTTTTTTTGCTTGATTATAAAACAGGAAAAATTATAACTTATAAAAAAAATAATTTGGAAAAAGCAACAGATTTTCAAATGGAATTTTATTATATATTATCTAAACAATTTGCAAAAAATATTGGAGGAATTGGTTTTTATGATTTAAAAAAAGGAATAATTGTTCAAGAGCCATTTTTTGAAGAAAAAATGTTAATAATGGAAGATAAAATTAAACTTTTAAAAAATCCAATGCAGGATTTTACTCTTTGTGAAGACAATCAAAAATGTCTTTATTGCCCATACGCTACGATATGTGGAAGGGATGAAATATGAATAAAATTGAGCCTTTTGTTGCTTATGAAGCAAGTGCTGGGAGTGGAAAAACTTTTGCACTTAGTGTGAGATATGTTTCTCTTTTGCTTTTAGGGGCAGATCCAAAAACTATTTTAACTTTAACTTTTACAAATAAAGCTGCTAACGAAATGAAAACAAGAATAGAAGGGATTTTGAAAAATTTAGAAAACAAAAATAGTGAATTAAACGAAATAAGCAAAATAACTGGGATAACAAAAAAAGATATTATTCAAAAAAAAGAGAATATTTATAAAAAATTTTTGCAAAGTGATATTCAAATTCTTACTATTGATAAGTTTTGCACATCAATTTTAAGAAAATTTTCTTTGTATTTGGGGTTGTTTCCTGATTTTACTATTGAACAAAAAAGTGAAACTGAAAAATTTATATCTTTATTTATAAAAGCTTTGTTGCAAAGCAAAAATTATCAAGAATTTGTCCAATTTGCTGTTTTTGAAGATAAAAAATTAAATTCTGTATTTCAAATTCTTGGATATTTTTATGAAAAAAATATAGATGATTCTTTGAAGAAAAAAAGTGTTCAATTCGATAAAAAAAAGATTTTGGAAAATTTTAAAAAACTAAAAGATGCTTTTTATCTTTGTGATAAACTTTCACCTAGTGCCAAAAAAGCTTTAGATGCCACAACGGTTGAAGAAATATATTTAAAAGGTTGGTTTGAAAAAAACTCTTTAAAAGAATATAGTTATTTTAAGAAATGCTTTAAAAATGAGATGGATTGTTATTTTTTGATATTAAAAGAAGAGATAAAAAAATATTTTCTTTTTAGAGAAGCAAAATACATTAATGATTTGATAGAATTTTTTAAACTTTATGACAAGACTAATTTGTCTTTTAAGAGGAATATTAATGATATCTCTTTTGGAGATATAACAAATTTTACATATAAAATTTTGTCAAATGAGATAAATCAGGATTTTTTTTATTTTAGGCTTGATTCAAAAGTAGATCATATTCTTATAGATGAATTTCAAGATACTAGTATTTTTCAATATAATATTTTGAAACCTCTTTTTGATGAAATTATTTCCGGAGTTGGAGCTAAAAATTTTAAAACACTTTTTTATGTAGGAGATATAAAACAATCTATTTATAGATTTAGAGGAGGAAGTAAAGAGCTTTTTTTTGATGTAGCCAAAAGATACGGGCTTACGATAAAAAGACTTAATAAGAATTATAGAAGTAAAAAAGAGATAGTTGATTTTGTTAATATGGTTTTTAGGAATAAAATTAAGGGGTATTTTGATCAAGAAACTTACGATAAAAATAATAATTTTAATGGTTTTGTAAAAGTTACTATTGATGATGAAATTGTAAAAAATATTATAAATACACTTAAAAAATTATTTGAAAATGGCATAAAAGGGGAAGATATTGCTATTTTAACATACACAAATGATGACACTTTGATGTTAGAGACTGAAATAAAAAAAGAGTTTAGAGATATTAAAATAGTTACTTGGATGAGTTCGCTTATAAAAAATGATTTTGAAGTAAAAGCTATTATAGAAGCTATGAAATATACTTATTTTCAAGAAGAGCTTTACAAAAAAAATTTTTTAACTCTTGTTGGTTTAAGTTTTGAAGATGATATTGATTTGTGTTTTTTGGATAAGTCAATGGTTCCTTCTGTTTTTGTTAAAAAAATGATTGATAGATTTGGATTTGGAAATCGTGCAGTTTTGGAATTTTTGCAAAATTGTTATAATTATCAAGATTTAGAAAGTTTTTTATTTGCAATAGAAGATTTTAAGATTGAAATTCCTCAAAAAGAGATAAAAGCTTTAAAAATATTAACAATTCACAAATCAAAAGGATTGGAATTTAAGCATCTTTTAGTTTGTGATAGATTGAAAAAAAATGTTCATGATAGAAGTTCTTTTGTATTGGTTGAGAAGGATTTGGAAATAGATAATATTTATTTAAAAATTAAAAAAAGAGAATTTTTGGACAAAGAATATGCTTTAGCTTTAAAAAACGAAAAAAAACTCCAACAAGAAGATGCGATAAATGCAAAATATGTTGCCTTTACAAGAGCAAAAGAATCTTTATTTGTTTTTAAGAAGCAAAAATATTCGAGTTTTGAAGATTTGGATTTGACAGAAGATAGTTTTGGAAAATTTCCAAAAGGGGATAAAAAAGAAATTTTAGAAAATATCGAAGAACAATTTATTTATCAAGATTTTAAAGTAGGAAAACAAGAAATCATTAAAGAGGAAAAAGATGATAACATTCAAGAAGATTTAAAATCCATAAATTTTGGTCTAGCTCTTCATTATATGCTTGAAATGTTAAATAATTTTGAAATTAATTCTATCGATAATGCATTTATTGCTATGAAAAATAGATTTTTAGAAGTTTTAGATATTGAATCATTAAATAATATAAAAAATAGAATTCAAAATCTTTTGAAAGATGAGATTTTTCTTACCATGATAAAAGATAAACATATTTATAAAGAATTACCTTTTTTGTATAACAATAAACTAAGACAAGTTGATTTGTTGCTAGAAGATAAAAATGGTTATATTGTAATAGATTATAAAAGTTCGAATTTTCCTCAAAAGGAGCATTTTTTACAAGTCCAAGAGTATAAACAAGCTTTGAGTGATATAAAAAATTTTGAAGTAAAAGCTTATCTTTGTTATGTAAAAGACCAAACGATAGATTTTATAGAGGTATAAATT
>JALUBK010000037.1 GCA_027044945.1 Campylobacterales bacterium | reverse complement strand
TGCTTAAAAAATCGCATTGAACATCTCTTAAATCTTTTAAAAGTTTTATCACTTCTTCTTCTTTCTCTCCAAGTCCGAGCATAATAGCACTTTTTGTTCGGATTTTGGAATTTGATTCTTTTATTATTTTTAAAACTCTTAAAGATCTTTGATAATTTGAACCGCCTCTTATATCATATCTTCTTGAAATTGTTTCTATATTGTGCCCTACTATTGTAGCTCCACAATTTGAAACTTTTTTTATAGCATCTTTGTTTTTATTCATGTCTGGTATCAACAACTCTATTTTGATATCTGGCTTCATCTGCTTCAAAGCTTTAACACATTTGACAAAATGATCCGCTCCGCCATCGGCTAAATCATCTCTTGTTACACTTGTGATAACAACATTTTTCAACCCCATTCTTTTTGCAGCTTCTACCACTTTGGATATTTCATTTTCATCTATCGGTTTTGGCTTACCTCTGCTAACATCGCAAAAAGTGCAAGCTCTTGTGCAAATAGTTCCGAGTATCAAAAAAGTAGCTTGTTTCTTACTAAAACATTCAGTAATATTCGGACAACTTGCTTCTTGACAAATCGTAGCTATACCTATATCTTTTAGAAGTTCATCTGTTTCTATTTTAGCTTGTAAAGATATCTTTTTTTTAAGCCAATATGGTTTTTTTAACATATATTTTCCTAAAACTTTTTATAATTTTATAGATTATTTCATTTTCACTTAAAAATATTCCAAAATCTTCCAAAGAATATCCGCCTTTTGGATGATTTATTTTTTTAAAGGGGATAGAACCGTGTTGAATGATTTTGTTTTTTGTTCTTTTTTGAGCATTTCCACCTATTTTTTTTCCATTTACAATAATATCATAAGGCTCAAAACCAATTTGACAAAAATTATTTTTACTCAACTTTATCTCTTTTAAATTTTTTGCAAAATTTGGTTTCAACCCAACGCTTTCATAAAAATTCATTATAAATTGACAAAAATATTCATAAGTTTCTTTAACATTTTTATTTTTAAGCAAACTTACTGGATAAATAATAGAATAAGATATATCATGTCCATGCAGTAAAATTCCTCCACCAGTTATCCTATTTGCACCACCTGTTCCATAAGAAAAATTTATTTTATCTATTTGCTGAGAAACACCGCAAGTCCAACTTTTTTCCCAAAAATACAATCTAAATATAGGCAAATCTCCATCTTGATAAGACTTAAAAAGCTCTTTATCTTTTTTCATATTATCTATGGAATTTATTTTTTCCGTATCAATAAATACTTTCCAACCTTCTAAATTATAGACCATCAAACCCCTTTTTGCAAACTTAGTAGTATAATATAAATTAAACATGAATAAAAGATTTTGCAATTTAAAACTTATTAAGTAAGATTAATTAAGTTATTGATATTTTATATAATTAAAAAAATATAAAGTCTTAAAGAAAAAGTAATTCATCTTTTCTTTTCAACTATAAGCTACACCATAAAGTGTTTTAAAAACAAACATTTAGATTTATTCAATTAATTTAACGGTGTTTTACATCCTTCAAAATAATAATACATTGCAAATTCACCAAAATATGGGCTGAAAATATTTAGCAAAGGTATAAGATTTAAAAAAGATGCTGTAAAAATTATAAACCATATAGCAAATCTATGTTGCTGTTTGATATTTTTTATAATTTCTTTATCATAAAAAATAGTTCCAATATCAAATGTAATTGTATCTTTGCTAAGCCATATCCACACTAAAATCTGAATAAAAAAGTTAACAATTGGAATAAAAAGTAATGGAAAAAAAACAATAGAAGCAATTAAATATATCAAACTATCTTTAATAGTTCGTTTTATAATTTTGAATTCAAAGTTTTTATTTACATTATAATTTAAACCGATGTTCAAAATTTTTTTACTAAAAAAACTAACAAAAAACAACAAAGAGATAATAAAAAGACTATATAGTATATAAATTGCAAATATATAGGACACAGATTGTTCTATTGTTTTAAAAGGAAACCATGTTAAAATTTTTGCCAAAGCAATATGTATCGAAGTGTGATTGGCATACCAGACAATTGTCCAAAAAAATATAATACTAAAAGCAATACTTAGGATATATAATGGGTATTTTTGTTTTTTGGAATCTTTTATTATTGCACTATTAGCAATAATGATAATAAATGCAAAAGATATAAAAATCACTTGAATAAAAATCACAGAAGAAAACATCCAAATTCCATTATCTTTAATTAATGCAAAAGGTACAAAATCCAATAAATGAGCAGTAAAATCTATCAATGGATGCCAAATAAAAAAACCTATAATTGCCCAAACTAAAGCCAAGCCTATTCCACTTAAAAGTGCAAATTTTGCTATATTTCGTTTTGTAATTGTCTGAAAACTTTCTATTAAAGCATAAAATATATTATTCATTTTAACTCCTCTCAAAAAAATTTATTATATCATTTTTTAAATAAATATGATAGAATATAAGAAAATGTTTTAGGAGGAGCATGTGAAAATAAAATTGAAAAGACTAGAAAAAGAGGTAAAAAAAACTGATAAATTAAGTGAAGAGCACAAAGAAGAAACTTTAAGTAAAATACGAGAATGGTATATGGAAGATAAGGCTGAAGGTTTGCTTGGAAATGAACTTTTAAAAATTACAAAAGAGATAGAACCTATACTTGAAGAAATAGGATTGGAGTGATTATGCCTAGATGGAATTATAAAGAACTTGATTATGATGGTATAAAAGTAGAAAATATAAAAGATAATAAATTTTTATTTGATATTTTATGTGTTGCATCTTTTATTGAAATAACTTCAGATGTCTATGAAGGAAATTTATCTAAATTTTATTCAGGAGATAAAGATCTTACTGATTGGTTGGAAAATGATTGGAAAGAGGAGGAAATTCAGCATGGAAAATCTTTAAAAGCTTATATAGAACAAGTTTGGAAAGATTTTGACTGGGATAAGGCATATAAAAATTTTACAAAAGAATATTTGCCTTTATGCAATATGGATAATTTTCAAGACAGTAAAGCCAAAGAAATGATCGCTAGAATGGTTGTAGAAACAGGAACTTCAACTTTTTACAAAGGCTTGGTAAAATATTCACAAGATTTGGATGAGCCTTTATTGGGGATTATAGCTAATAATATTTCAAAAGATGAGATTTATCATTATGAAGAGTTTGAAAAAGCTTTTAAAAAATATAATGAAGAAGAAAAACTTTCAAAAACAGATATTATTAAAATTTTGTATTCAAGACTGAAAGAGGTAAATGATGAGGATGTGGAAATAGCATATAAAAATATAGAAGAAAAAAATGATTATGAAGCATTTCGCAAAACAGTTAAAAAGTTTGCTAAACAATATTATCCTTATAATATGGCTGTTAAAATGCTCATGAAACCATTAAAATTGGGTAATTTTATAGAAAGTGTAACTGCCTCTACTGCTCATCAGGCTTTAAAAATTATAGGGATATAAGTGGATTATTTTATCCATTTACTTGTAGTTTTTGTTGATCAAATAGGCTATTTGGGACTTTTTATTTATATGTTTTTAGTCGGCACTTTTGTGCCGGTTCCCAGTGAACTTGTTTTGATACCAGATGGATATTTGGCTTCAATAGGAGATAAAAATTATATATTGCTTCTTTTATTTGGTTCTTTGGGAAGTTTAAGCGGAGCAATGTTTAATTATTATTTTGCATTATATATCGCTAAAAAATTTTTAAAAGGCAAAAAAATACTTGGAAAAGTTACTAGATTTTTTAGGCAACACGGAAAAATATCTGTTTTTTTAGCTCCTTTAACTCCTGGAATGGGGCAATATATATCTATTCCAGCAGGATTATCAAGGCTCAAGCTAAAATATTTCATACCTTTGACTTTAGTAGCCAATATTATATGGGTAAATTTTATGCTTCTTGTAGGATATCTCTTTGGAGAAGGTAAAAATGCACATCAAAAAGTTATATATGTTACTTTAGGCTTGTTTTGTGCAGTAATTATTATATCAACCATATATGTTTATAAAAATGTAAAAGATACAAAAACAACAATCCATTAAAAAATAAATTTTTAAAACAGGCATTTTGTTCTTTTAATATATATTTAACATTATTTATACCAAATTAAGTCTAAATTTAATACAATTTAAAAAATAAGCAAGGATTATTCATGCAACTTAGTCAAGCCATAAAACCCATAAGTTTTTTAAAAGCAAAAACAGCTGATGTTATAAATAGTGTAAATGAAAACAGACAACCTATCATCATAACACAAAATGGAGAAGCAAAAGCAATTATTCAAGATATGAAAAGTTATGAGAGTTTAAGAAATTCTTTATCATTATTAAAATTAATAGTTCTAAGTGAAGATGATATACAAAAAGGAGATGTAACCTCTCAGGATGAAATGTTTGAAAAATTAGAAAAAAAACTTTTTGGATAATCAGTGAAAGATTTTAAAGTTGTATGGACAAAAAATGCAGAATTTGATTTAGAATCAATCATAGAATATATTAAAACAGATAATATCAAAATCGCTAAAGATATATTTTTTGAAATCAAAAACAGATGTGACGTTTTACCAATATTTCCAACTAGTAGAAGAATAGTTCCTGAGCTTCAGCAAATTGGAATTTTAAAATATAGAGAACTTATATATAAAAGATGGAGAGTTATTTACAAGATTGAAGGTGCTAAGATTTTTATTTTAAGTGTTGTTGATTCAAATAGAAATGTTGAAGATATACTATTCCAAAGATTATTGAAAGATGATAACAAAGCTTTCGATGATAAATAAACTACCTTATCTAGTTGGGTGGAAATTTTATAAACAAAAACTATTTTTATTATAAATGTTTTTTAATTAACAAAGGTAAAAAGGGGTCAGTCACCACCTTAAAACCCACTTAAAATCTTAATTATTTTTTCCAAGCCATGAGAAACTATAACAAGACAACCAAGAGATAGAGTGCAAGTTATCATCATGTTTACAATCGTGGAGTTGAGAGATGAATAGTATTTTTGGAATCCAAAGATAAAGATAAATTTTTAGAGATAATTTGTGAAGTATCAGAAAAAGATAAATCAAAAATTAAAAATAGAAGATTACTTTACAAAAGATTTATTAAAAAGCAAAAGAGATATTCAAATCCAAAAAGTTACCAAAGATGATTGAAGTTGCAAAGTTTTTAGGGCTATCAAGCTCTAGAATATCTAGGATTTTTAAGAAGTCAAAAGTCAAACCCTATCGATCTCTTCTGACCCTATTTGAAGATAGACTTAATGAATATATTAGAT
>JALUBK010000036.1 GCA_027044945.1 Campylobacterales bacterium | reverse complement strand
AATTTAAAAACACAAAAAATAAATTTAAAATTCCATATTAGTATATTAAAAACTTTGAGCAAAACTGTCAAATCAATACCATTTTTAGGATATATACTTTTAGGAAAAGATGGAAAGTTTGGCTCCAAAGTAACAATAACAGGGGATTTTAAAAATCCAAAAATAAAAACTTATTTTGCAAAAAGTGTAATTACATCACCTGCAAATATAATTTTTAGAACAATAAAAATACCTTTTCAATTATTATTAACTAATCCCTTAAAGTAGTTAATACATCTATTTTAGTTATTTGTCTTGCTGGATAATATGCAGAAAAAGCAACTATAACAAATGCACCTATAACTATATAGAAAAAATCGTTAAAAGATAAATCAAGAGGTAATTTGCTCATTCCATAAACATCGGCAGGAAGATGAACTATATCAAATGAACCTAATATATAAATACCAAGAAATCCCATCAAAACACCCATGATAATACCACCACCACCAATAACCATACCTAAAGAAAAAAATGTATTTTTTATCTCTTTTTTACTAACACCCAAAGAGAGCAAAAGAGCTATCTCTTTTCTTCTATTCATGACTATCATTAACAAAGAGCTAATAATATTTAAAGATGCAACAAGAATAATAAGCATTAAAACAATAAAAAGAGATCTTTTTTCAAGCACCAAAGCAGCAAAGAAATTACCATTTTGTTGCCACCATCCAATTACACCAGCAGAAAGAGGAAGAAATTTTTTAATTTTTTTTATATCAATTTGAGGATTTTTTGAATAAATATGAATACCGCTATATTCATTTTTCTTAAAATGTAAAATTGTCTGCAAAGAGCTCAAAGTAGTATACATATAAACTTTATCATAAGCAATAAGACCAGAATTAAAACTATTTATAACTTTAAATCTTTTCATAGTAGGCATCAATGAAAAACCAATAGGAGAATTTTGAGTAAAAATAAGAGTAATTTTATCGCCATTTTCTAAAAAAAACATATCTTTTATGCCTTTTCCGACAATAATATCATATTTTTTTATATCTTTACCGACAGTTGCCCTTTTAATGATAGAATTAATACGACTTTCGTCTTTAAAATTAACACCAAAAAGCATTCCTCCTTCGAGTTGATTGCCTTTTTTTATAATTACTTGGGAATTGACATATGGGCTAAATTTTAAATTTGGAAATTTTTTTCTAAGTTTATCCAAAAGATTTTTATTTATATTATTAAAACTTTTTGGATAAATACTTAAAGGGTAATTCATAGTAAAAAGTTTATCTTCAAAATTTTTATCAAAACCATTCATAATAGCCATAGCAATAATCAAAACCATTACACCAACACAAACACCCAAAAAAGCAAACAATGCACTAACACTAATAAAAGGCTGAGTTTTATCAAACCTAAGATATTTTTTTACAAGATAAGATGAAAGTTTTATTAAAAATCCTTTATTAACTAGCTAATATACCTTTTTTAGGACCACTTTTACCGCAACAATTTTTATACTTTTTACCACTTCCGCAAGGACATGGTGCATTTCTAGGAATTTTTTTCTCAGCTTTAATAGGTTCATTTACTTCAGGCTCCAAAGAACTCTCATGTAAAAGCTTCATGTCCTCATTCGAAAGCTTCATTTCATCTAATATTTTTTGCATTTTTGCTCTCTCCTCCTCTTCTTGCTCATCTCTTAATTGCACCAAATGAAGAGTTGTTAAGCTTTCAAATTTAATTCTATTTACCAATTCTACAAATAAATTATAACTCTCTTTTTTGTATTCTACAAGAGGATCTTTTTCATTGTAGCCTCTAAGTCCTATACCAGTTTTTAAAATATCCATTTGATAAAGATGTTCTCTCCATGCATTATCTAAAATTTGCAAATACAACACTCTTTCTATCTCTTTTCTCTGCTCATCGTCAATTACCGACATTTTAGCATTATAGCTATCTTTTAAGAACTTATATATTTTATTTTTTAACTCATTAAAATCAAGATTTTCAAACTCTTTAAAATCTATTTCTTCATTTACTTCATCTTTTATAATAGATGCCAATTTTTTCAAATCATAATCCTCTTTGACTCCACTTTCAAAAATTTCAGATTTAAACAACAATGATTGAACGAATTCATCTCTTATTTCATCAAGTTTTACACTAAGATCATATTTCGAATCAAGAAGATTGTTTCTAAAATTATATATAACTTTTCTTTGCTCATTAATAACATCATCATATTCAAGTAAATTTTTTCTAGATTCAAAATGTAAATTTTCTACTTTTTTTTGTGCTTTTTCAACAGCTCTTGTTACCATTTTTGATTCTATATGCTCACCCTCTTCTATTCCCAATTTTTCCATAATAATTTTTATTCTGTCGCTACCAAAAATTCTCAAAAGATTATCTTCCAAACTTAAATAAAATTGACTAACACCTGGATCTCCTTGACGACCACTTCTTCCTCTTAACTGATTATCTATTCTTCTGCTTTCATGCCTTTCTGTTCCAATTATATAAAGACCACCAAGTTTTTTAACCTCATCATCAAGTTTTATATCGACACCACGACCTGCCATATTTGTAGCAATTGTAACTGTTCCTTTTTTTCCAGCATCTTTAATAATTTGTGCTTCTTGTTCATGATGCTTTGCATTTAAAACAGAATGAGGAATTTTTTCTTTTTTCAAAAATTCGTGCAAAAGTTCACTTTTTTCTATGGAAGCTGTTCCTATTAAAACAGGCTGACCTTTTTTATAAAGTTTTTTGATTGTTTTAGCAACAGATTGAAATTTTTCAAGTTCTGTTTTATATATAAGATCATTTTTGTCATCTCTATTTACTGGAACATTTGTTGGAATAGAAACAACATCCAATTTATAAATTTGAACAAATTCAGTAGCTTCAGTTTGAGCAGTTCCTGTCATACCAGCAAGTTTTTCATACAATCTAAAATAATTTTGAAAAGTAATATCAGCTAAAGTTTGTGATTCTTCTTGGATTTTTACATTCTCTTTAGCTTCAAGTGCTTGATGCAATCCTTCACTAAATCTTCTTCCTTCGCTAAGTCTTCCAGTAAATTCATCAACAATAATAATTTCACCATTTTTTATAACATAATCAACATCTTTCTCAAAAAGATTGTGTGCTTTTAAGGCTTGATCTAAATGATGAGATAAGATAGCATTTTCCAAACTATAAAGATTATCTACTTTAAAAAATTTTTCAGCTTTTTCTATTCCTGATTCCGTTACGGAAATAGTTTTATTTTTTTCATCTACAATAAAATCGCCACTAGCAGGATCAATTTCTCCTTTTTCATCCATTTTTGTAGCTCTTTTTAATTGCATAGCTATCTCATTTGCTTTTATATAATTATCTAGTGTTTTATCTGTGGGGCCACTAATAATAAGAGGAGTCCTCGCTTCATCAATCAAAATAGAATCAACTTCATCAACAATAGCAAAGTAATGATCTCTTTGCATTTTTTCTTCAAGAGAATATTTCATATTATCCCTTAAATAATCAAAGCCAAATTCATTATTTGTTCCATAAGTTATATCTGCATCATATTGTGCTTTTCTTGTTTTATCGTCTTCTAATTCACCTGTCAATATTCCTACACTTAAGTCTAAAAAATTATAAATAGGACTCATATCATTTGCATCTCTTTTTGCAAGATAATCATTTACAGTAACCAAATGAATACCTTTTCCAGTCATGGCATTTAAAACAATCGGCAAAGTGGCAACAAGAGTTTTTCCTTCACCAGTTTTCATTTCGGCAATCTTACCATCATTTAAAACAAAACCACCTATTATTTGCACATCAAAATGTCTTAAACCTATTGTTCTTTTTGAAACTTCTCTCGTAATTGCAAAAGAATCATAAATAACATCTTTAAGAGTTTTTTTGCCTGTTTGAACCTCTTTTTTAAAATTATTATATTTTGCTCTTATTTCATCGTCACTTAATTTCTCATATTTTTTTTCTAAATCATTTACAAATTTTACTTTTTTTTGATATTTTTTAACTTCTCTCTCATTTTTTGTGCCAAATACTTTTTTAAATACCCCAGAAACCATGATTATTTTTACCTTTTTTTAAAATTATTTAAATTTTATCATAATTTTAATTTTACTTCTATAAAATTATAAAAAATAAATCAATTTTTATTGTTAAATAAGAATACTCATTATATAATGAATAATTTTGATAAGGATTATATGTTGAAAATATTATTATCTATTTGTTTATTTAATATTTTATTGTTTGCAAAAATAAATATCAATTCCATAAAAGCCAATTTTATTCAAACAATTACAAATGATCAAAATGAAACTATAAAATACAGCGGAAAACTTTTTGCCAAAAAAAATGGATTTGTGCTTTGGATTTATCAAAAACCTATACAAAAAAAACTTTATTTTTTAAAAAATAAAATTGTAATTATTGAACCTGATTTAGAACAGGCTATTTTTGCAAAAACAGATAAAATTCCTAAAATTTTAAATATCATACAAAATGTTAAGAATACTGATAACCATATTGTTATAAAATATCATGATATACATTACAAAGTTACTATAAAAAACAATAAAATTTTATCAATAAATTATATTGATAAAATAGGCAATAAGGTAAAAATAATATTTAAAAATGAAGATATAAATCTTATTATTGATAATAGTATTTTTCAATATAATATCCCAAAAGATTATGATATTTTAATCAATTAAACTATTTTTTAGATATATTTTTACAACATCCTGCTTTTTTTAAAACATTAATTATATTATTATTGGTATTGTTGGTCGATAAATTTTGATTGATTTTTAGTTTTAATATATAAATATTATCTATATCAACAGAATGCTTTTTAGCCGCATATTTTATGAATAATTTTTTAAAAGATTCTTTACCTTGTGAAGTCAATAATTCTTCAGCATAAAAACTACCAATAACAATATTTAAAGCATCTATAACTTTATACTTTTCATCTTGAACATATCTACCAGTGATTACCAAGGATAAAGTTATCTCTTCTGGTTCCTTGTTTATTTTTGAAAATAGATCTGTTGTAAAATTATTCAGATGAATTGTTTGAGCAAAAACACACATTGCAAATATCAATATTAAAATAATTTTTTTCATAACTATCCTTTTAGTATTAGTATATCAATTATAAAGTTTTATTTTGATAAAATTAAAATATTAAAAAAAAGGATATAAGATGAAACTTGCTATTACATCACAAGGCAATCTGATAAGCTCCAAATTTTGTTTAGAATTTGAAAATTGCAAATATATTGTTATTTATGATACTGTTACAAAACAATATGGATCAAG
>JALUBK010000035.1 GCA_027044945.1 Campylobacterales bacterium | reverse complement strand
ATTTGAACCTTGATCTACTGAATTGTTCTCATTTGCTTCAACTATACTAGCTGTCGCCAAAACAGCTCCTGAGCCAATAAGAGCTTTTTTCAGAAAATCTCTTCTTTTTGCTTGCATCTTCACTCCTTTTTTTAAATTTATCTCAATGCCATTAAGAGATAGAAAATACTCTCATGAGAGTATTTTCTATCTCTTAAATTTTAAATCTTTTTAAACTTCATCTTCTACATCGCCACCTGCTTCCAAAGAACATTCGACAACTTCTTCTGATTTTTTTCTTTTATTTTCAAGTCTTCTTTTAGCTTCTGTATCAGAAATTAAAACTTCTTTTTTTCTATTGGTTTTTATTTTTTGTTTTGGTTTTTGGATATCTAAAAAGACTCTTTCAAATTCTATAAATATTTTTAAAAGGATAACCGCTTCTTGATAAAAAACTGAATTTTCATGCATATAAACATTTTCAATAAATTCATCTACGAATTCATTTAAAACATTTTTAAAAATTTCTTTTTCTAAAAAAGCTGATTTTTCATCTTCTTTCACCTCATCTTCTATAAGTTTTTGCATTAATGAAAAGATAAAACCAATATCATCTTCTAAATCAGTAAATTTTTTATCATCTTTTCGATATTTAGATTGCAATAAATAATTAACCATCAATAATCTTTTTTTGCCATCATCTCTGTCTTCATTATAAAAAGATGCAGTTGTAGGAACAGGATCACTGCTAAGATCATAAAACAGAGCATCATATTCATCTTCTAAAAATTTAAAACCTTTTGAATCAATAATATTTTTCATATTTTTAAATGCAGTTTTACTGTTTTCATCTAAAGGATTTTTACTAAGCAATTCTATCAAATCTAAAGTTTTTATATATCTTTCATCTTTTAAAACAAAAGCAAATAATTCACTAAATAAACCATAATATAAAGCTCTTGCTCTATTTATTTCTTTTTTTTCATTTATCATTTAATATCCTTTTGTTCTTATTTTCTGCTTCAAACATAACTTTTACCTTACAATTTTCACAACAATAAAGTGTTCTAATCTTTGCTTCATTGCCTTCAAATCTAGGAGCCATCATTTGTGCAATTTTCATAACAGCTTTTTTAGGAGCAAACTCTTTCCCACATTCTACACATTTAAAAAGTTCATCTTTTGCCATAATTATTTGCTTAAAACTATCTTTTTTTAATTCAAATTTATCTTTTACGACACTCATACATTTTTCAGGACATATCATTTCACAATATCCACAATCAGTGCAAACAGAAGCATTAAATCTAAGAGTATTATCCTCAGGATGAGCAGTTAATGCGCCCACATTACAAACACTTACACAACTCAAACAAAGAGTGCAATCTGTTTCATTAATCAAAACTTTTCCATAATGAATATATTCATTTTCATTTTCATATACACCAAGATCATCTTCACCAATAAGCCTTGAGAGCCTTGCTGCAAAAATTTCTCTTTTTTTAAGACCTATTTCATTGATAGAGTATTCGCTTCCTTCAATTTTTTCAACTTTATTTAATTTTTCCTTCAATTCTTCGGGTGTTTTAGCAACTAAAATTAAATTTTTATTAAATTTTCTTCGTCCTATTTCATTTACCATATCAAGTGCTGACTCTGTTCCTTTTGAAACAAAATCAGTCCAAAAAACAACTTGATGACCACTATGCTGAAAGAGTGTCAAGAAATGAGCTTCGTGCAAAAATTTCCTACCACCTACAATAAAAGGAAAAACATTTTTTGGTAATTTTACAGATATATTTTCCAACTGCAAAACATCAGGAACGATTAAAATAATTTTTCCTTTTATTAATTTTGAAGCTTCATATATATATTCTCTAGGAGTAGAACTCAAATCAAGTGCACCAGAAGGACAAACACTAACACATCCTCCGCAACCCTCACAATCTTCACCGGTAAAACCTAATTCTTTTTTTTCATCTATTTTAATGATTGCATTAGTTGGACAAATATTTGCACAATCTCCGCAAATATCTTTTCCATCTTGTGTTGTTCTATCTTTATATTGACAAATATCTGGATTATATTTGATAGATTTTTTATAAAAAAACGAATCTATATTTGATTTGATTTTTTTAACCACTTCATCAATTCCATTAATATTTGGATCAAAAACTCCATTTTGTTTAAAAGCAATTTTTTTTGCATCAAACCATATCATTTGATCAACTGCCAATGAAGTTGTTTTGCCATTTCTTGTCAATTTAACAATCAATTCACCTATTGTTCCTTCAATATCATTAACTGATTCAGAAGTAGCAAAATACAAATCAAACTCATCATCGCTAAAAAATGGTTCTATTTGCAATATTTGTTCTTTTTGGCCTACAATTAAAAGTTTATTTCCTATATCTTTATCTTTTGTGAAATCAGTAGCATAATCCATTTTAATGCCTCTGATAGAATATAAAATTTCAACATTTTTTATTTTATCGGCAATATTATCTTGAGTATTTTTGATATAAAAGTCAATTTCAGGAGCATATGATTGTGCTTTTAATTTTCTTGAATTTGATATCATGATATTTTCTTTAACTTTTTCAGGGTCATTTATCATTATTATGTTTTCATTAAGAGGAAAATCGATTTTATTAGAGTTATAATAAGCATATTCAATCATTTCTCATAGCCTTTTATTTAATTTATATGCAATTATAGAACTAACAATCTTATTCTTGGCTTAAAAAGTAAATATTTTTTTACTTTTTAAATATGTTAAAATAGCATATTGAATATATTAATTAAATATTTTTTACTTTTTATATAAGTAATTATTAATCAGAAAAAAGATATTATTGACAACATGAAAAGAATATTGTTTTTTTTAATTATTTTATTTTTAATAATTGGTGCAATGTATTTTTATTACACAAATCAATATTATGTCGGAAACACAATTAAATTAGGCTCTTCTTTGCCTCTTAGCGGTATCAATAAAAAACTTGGACTTTCTGTTAAAAACGGAGCATTAGCATATTTTAATTATGCCAATAATAAAAAATTACTTGGTAATAAAAAAATTAAATTTATTTATTACGATGATCAATATGAACCTGAGCTTATGGCAGAAAACTTAAATAAACTTTTGCATAAAAATAAAGTTTTTGCACTGTTTGGTTTTGTTGGAACTCCAACAATAGAAAAAATAATGCCAATTATCAGCACAAATAATATACCTTTTATAGCACCTTGCTCGGGAGCATCTTTTTTAAGAAATTCTCATAAAAAAAATTTTATAAATTTTAGAAGTTCTTATGGTGATGAAATCGAAAAAATTATAAAATATTTAGTTGAAGAAAAAAAATTAACAAAAATAGCTATTTTTTATCAAAATGATGACTATGGATACGATGGTTATATAGGAACAATAAAAGCTTTAAAAAAAAGAGGGTTACATATCGTATCAGAAGGAACTTACAGACGAAATACTCTTTCAATAGCTCAAGCATTAAAAAGCATACAAACATCTAATCCTCAAGCAATTATAATGGTAGGGGCATACAGACCAGTAGCACTTTTTATAAAATTATATAGAAAAAACAATGGTTTAAAAACTATTTTTTGCAATATATCATTTGTAAATGCCAATGAATTAGTGAAAGAATTAAATTATAACACAAAAGACATGTTATTTTCTCAAATAGTTCCTTCTTATAATGATATAAAAATTCCAATAATAAATGAATATAGAAAAATTTTTAGAAAAAATTATCCTCATGCAAAATTTAATTTTATTTCTCTTGAATCATTTATGTCGGCAAAAATAACCGTTACTGCTTTAAAAAATTTAAAAGGCAGAATAAATAGAAATAAATTTTTACAAAAATTAAAAGATTTAAAAGAGATTTATGATAAAAAAAATATTTTTGGAAAAGTATTTCTTTTTAAATATAAAAACAATAAGTTTGTAGAAATAAAATGAAAAGATTTAAAAAAATTACACAAATTTTAAATAAAGTTCCCTTTAAATATAAAACTAATTTTTTGATTTTTTTGATTGCAACAGGAATGTTGAGCATTATTGTTTTTTCTGAAATTTCTCTTTTTTCTTTTAAATATGATTTTGATAATTTATACAAAAAAAGAACAATTCCTCTTGCCCAGCTTGAACAAATAAAAGATTTATATAAAGTAAATATTTATGATACTCTTTTTGAATTACAACAAAACATAATAAAATATCCACAAGCTGAAGAAGTTATATCTTTGGCAAAACAAATATTAAGAAAAAATTGGGAAAATTACAATGATAGCTTGACAAACAATTCTAAGCCTTTTTTTTACTTTAGTAATTATGCAAAAAAATATCTTTTTAATGAAGAAGATAAAAAAAATTTTAAAATAATCCAAAACAATATAATAAAAAACATAAGCAAACAAACAACATATATAAATAATAAAATATACAAAATCCTACTATTAGCAAAAGCAAAAAAAGATAGAAAAGCAAAAAAACTACTTAAACAATTATATCTAAACATTGGATTAATTAATATATATTTTACAAATCTTATTAATTTTGATTTAAGAAAAGCAGCACTTGAAAAAAGACAAACAGAAAAAATTTTTTACTTTATATTTAAAATTTCTCTTATTTTCATAATAATAATTTTTATGACAAGTATCATTTTTGCCATTTTTATAATGGATAATTTTAAAGAAATGAATAGTTCTTTGGAACATATGGTTGATCAAAAAACAAAAGAATTGCAAAGATTGAACGAAAACTTAGAGATAAAAATCAAAAAAGAGGTAGAAAATAGTAGAAAAAAAGATAGAATCATGTTTCAACAGGCAAAACTTGCTAGTCTTGGAGAAATGTTGCAAAATATTGCTCATCAATGGAGACAGCCTCTTGGAAGCTTGAGTCTTATTATCCAAAGCTTTCAAACAAAAAACTTAAAAGGCAAATTAACCGATAAATTTATAGACCAAAAAGTTGAAGACGGACTGAAAATAGCTGAAAATATGTCTCAAACAATAGATGACTTTAGAAACTTTTTTAATCCTGATAAATCAAAAAAATACTTTACTATCAAAGAATGTATAGAGCATTCACTGGAGCTTTCAAAATATCTTTTAGAAAAAGAAAGTATAGAAATATATTTGCTTATTAGTGAAGATATGCTAATATATGGATATTTTAACGAGCTTTCTCATGTGTTTTTGAATATGATTAACAACTCAAAAGATGCTTTATTGAAAAATAAGAATATTGATAAAAAAAAGATATTGATTATTGTCAAAAAAAATAATAATTTTGCTTTAATAAGTTTTATAGACAATGGCGGAGGAATAGATCAAAAAATAGCAACTAAAATATTCGAACCATACTTTACAACAAAATATAAAAATTCAGGAACTGGGCTTGGTTTGTATATGTCAAAACAGATTATTGAAACACACATGAACGGTAAAATAAATTTCAAAAACATAAAACACAAACTCGGAGGAAAACAATTTTATCAATGTGCAATGTTTGAAATAAAAATTCCTATCAACACAAAATAACTTGCCAACAAGGAGAAATATTAAATGGATACAAAAAAAAGAGATTTGGAAATATTAAAAGAATTTAATATTCTTTATCTAGAAGATGATGAAAATTTATTAAAAAATAGCACTGAAATATTAGAAGATTTTGTAAATAAAATATTTCCTGTAAAAAACACAAAAGATGCGATAAATACAATATTACACAATAAAATTGATGTTATTATTTCAGATATTCTTTTAAAAAATGAAAACGGAATAGAATTTGTAAAACAATTAAGAGATGAGTATAAAATACATACTCCTGTTGTTTTTACAACTGCATATTCTGACACGAGCTATCTCATAGAGGCAATAAAATTAAAAGTTCAAAATTATATCATTAAACCAATCAATATCAAAGAACTTTTAAACACAATTCATGATACAGTTTTGCCAATAAAACAAAATAGCGAAATTAGAAAATCATATAATGTTATAAAAACAATATCTATTATTTGTGATAACAAACAGATAGAAGTTATCAATTTTATTATGAATAATCTTGATGAAGAAAATATTTTTTATTTTTCTTATAGTGATATTATGAATAAAATAGACATTAGCAAACCAACACTTATAAAAATATTTAAAGCACTCATAGATAAAAATATATTAACAAAACTACAAAGAAGTAGATATTTATTCAATGAAAATAGACTTGGATTTGAAAATATTGGAGAAATAAATGGATAATCTTTTTAGAAAAATACCAAAAATAGATAAACTTATTGAATTAAAACAATTTGATAAGTTTAATAAAAAAGTTCTTACCGAAGCGATAAGAGAAAATATTGAATTTTTACGAAAACAAATAAAAGAAAAAAAAATAAATGATTTTAAAATTGATGTTTTAATAGAGCAAATAAAAAGGAGATATTTTTTTCTTTTAAAACCCTCTTTAAAACCACTTATAAATGCAACAGGAATCATACTTCATACGAACATGGGAAGAAGTTTAATTTCCAAAGAATTACTTGAAAATGCCTCAAAAGTTATATGCAATTATTCCAATCTTGAATACAATACACAAACAGGCAAAAGAGGTCAAAGATATGATCATGCAAGAGAAGATTTGAGCAAACTTTTAAATGTAGAAGATGTGTTAGTGGTAAACAATAATGCGAGTGCAGTCTTCCTTATTTTAAATACTTTTGCAAAAAATAAAGAAGTTCTTGTTTCAAGAGGAGAATTGGTCGAAATAGGAGGGAGTTTTAGAATTCCAGAAGTCATGAAAGAAAGCGGAGCTATTTTAAAAGAGATAGGAACAACTAACAAAACAAAGCTAACTGATTACAAACAAGCTATAACAGACAATACTGCAATGCTTATGAAAGTTCATAAATCAAATTTTTCTATTGAAGGTTTTAGCGAAGAAGTTGATTTTCAAGAGATAGAAACATTGTCAAAAGAAAATAATCTTATAGATTATTATGATTTGGGAAGTGGCTATATACCAAAACTTCCATATAATTTAGGGCAAAAAGAACCTCCTCTTTTAAAATTGACAAAAACAAACCCCTCTCTTATAAGTTTTAGCGGGGATAAACTTTTTGGAAGTGCTCAAGCAGGTATCATTGCAGGTAAAAAAAAATATATAGACAAATTAAAACAAAATCAACTTTTAAGAATGTTGAGGGTTGATAAAATAACATTAAGCATTCTTGAAGAAACAGCCAAGGCTTATCTAAAAGAAGATTATGAAAAAATTCCTACTTTATATCTTTTAAATCAAACTACCAATTCTCTTGCCAAAAGAGCAAAAGAGATACAAAAAAATATAGGAAAACAAAGTAGTGAAATTTTAGAAACTTGGACATACATGGGTGGTGGCACTTTGCCAAATAGAAAATTTCCAACAATTTCTCTCCATATAAAAGGAGATGCTATAAAATTAGAGAAAAAGTTTAGAGAAAAAGGCTTAATAGGAAGAATAGAAAATGATATGTTTTTAATAGATTTTAGAAGTATATTGCCTTCGTTAGATAGCAAAATCACAATTATTGTAAAAGAGGTGATTAACCAATGAATCATATCATAATTGGAACTGCAGGACATATTGATCACGGAAAAACAGCATTGATAGAAGCTATGAGTGGATACAATGGAGACGAACTAGAAATCGAAAAAGAAAGAGGTATTACGATAGATCTTAGTTTTTCAAATATGAGCAATAATGAAACAAATATTGCTTTTATAGATGTTCCCGGCCATGAAAAATTGATAAAAAATATGATCAGTGGAGCTTTTGGATTTGATGCAACTTTGTTTGTTATAGATGCCAATGAAGGAATTATGCCTCAAACAATCGAGCATTTAGAAGTTTTAAATTTTTTAAATATTCAAAATATCATAATAGCTTTAAGCAAATGTGATTTGAGCGATGAAAAAACAATTCAAAAAAGAGAAAAAGAGATTCAAGATTTTATAAGTTCTTATGAAAATTTAAAACTTTTAAAACTTTTTAAAACTTCCATAAAAGATAAAAACAGTATAAATTCTTTAAAAAAATATCTTTTTACCCTAAAAACAAAAGAAGAATCAAAAGATGAAAGATTTTTTCGATATTATATAGACAGAGCTTTCAGTATCAAAGGGTTTGGAGAAGTTACAACAGGAACTGTTTTAAATGGAAAAATCCAAAAAGGCAAAAAAGTATATTCTTGTGAATTAAATAAAGAAATATTAGTCAAAAATATACAAATACATTCAAAAGAAAGTAAATTAGCTTTAAAACATCAAAGAGCAGCATTAAATCTAAATATTCCTCATGGGAAATTAAAAAAGGGTTATCTTTTAACAAACAAAGGATATTTTAGGGGATTTAACAGCATTGATGTATTTGTCAAAAATAGCGAAAACAATACTATAAAACATGATAGTTCTGTTTTATTTTTATATGGAGCAAAAAGTATTGATGCAAAAATATATTTATATAGTCAAGAAAAAATTGATGGAGGATATTTAGTCAAAATAACTTTTAAAGAAAAAGTATATCTTATGCACAATGACAGATTTGTTCTTCTTGCAAATAATCATATAATAGGTGGAGGTATCGTTTTGGACCCAATAAATGACCCTATAAAGAAAAATAAAAAAATACCCCTTTTGAAAGCTATTCTTCATAAAAATTATACAGAAGCATTTTCTTTACTTGTTAATAATCACAAAAAAGGTTTCGGTCTTATTTCATCTATTCAAAGATTTGCACTCTCCCATGATGAAGCTATGAAGATAACAAACAAAATGAATGGAGTTTTTATAGATAAAAAAGCACTTGTGGTTTATCCGCAAAGTTCTACAACTTATATAAAAAATATCATTTTAAATATATACGAAAAAAATCCTTATGCGTTTTTATCCCCTAGTTCACTTATGCTTCGTATAAAATGGGCAAGTGAATCTTTGATTAAAATGGTTCTTGACACTTTTGTTGAAACAAATTTTTTGGAAATTACAAAAAATATTTATAAAAGAGTTGATATCGGAGATGTAAATATAGAAAAAGAGTTAGAAAGCAAAATAAAAAATATTTTAGAAAACTCCAACTTTACACCTCCTGCCCCATACAATATGTATGATGATTTAGATATTGATAGAAAAATTGGAGATAAAATATTAAAAAAGCTTACTTCATCAAAAAAAGTTATAAGAATAGCACATAATTTATTTATTTCATCAAAAAATCTTTCATCTATTTTATCTATTCAAAAAGAAATTATTAAAAAAGAGGGTTACATAGATGTTGTATTACTTAAAAACAAATTATCTCTTAGTAGAAAATATGCAATAGGATATCTTGAATATCTTGACAAATTGCATGAAATTAAAAAAGAGGGGAATAAAAGATATTTAGTTTAACTAAGAGGAGCAAACTTTTGTTTTCATCTCTTTCCATGTATGGATTTTTGTTCCCATTTTTATAGTTTTATTTGCAAAATCTTTATCTTTTGGCACAAGATAAAATAATTTTGGAATTGTTCCTGCATTTTCTTTTAATACAAAAAAATCTCTTTTTTCAAGCATTTGAACAATTTCGCTTTTTTCATCATTTAAATCACCAAAATATCTAAGCTTTGCAGGACATGTTATTTGACAAGCTGTTGTAGTTTCACCCCTTGCCAATCTTGTATCTGCACAAAAAATACATTTATCTGTAAAATGATGTTTATATTTATCGTTAATATATCTGGCATCATAAGGACAAGCTTCCATGCAATATAAAAATAAATCGCATTTTTCTTCGTGTATTCGAACTATACCATTTTCATCTATATATATTGCTTTTCTTGGACAAGCTTCCAAGCAAAGAGGTTTTACACAATTTTGACATTGCATTTGCATAAAAAAAACTGAATTTTTATCTATATTCCAAAAATCATTTTTTGTATTGCCTTCTTTTTCTATCCAAAGCCTACGATGATCCATACCTAAAGCTATTCCATTTTCCTCTTTACAGGCAACTTCGCAAGCATGACAATCTATACAAAGTTCATAATCAAATGCCATTCCATAATTTGCCATTATATTTTCCTTATACTAACATTTGTTTCATGCATTGTAGAACATCCGTAAATTTTTTCATATTTATCTTCAATAATCATATTATCACTTGCTCCATGTCCGTATGCATTAACTAATTCTTGAGATTGTATGCCAAATCCATGGGCAAACCAAACAACATTGGAAGCTATTTTATTTGTTGGATATGCTTGTATAATAATCTTACCAATACTGCTAACTACCATAACCTTATCATCTTTTTTTATTCCTAATTCTTTGGCTTTTTTATCATTAATCCATAATTTATTTGTTTCTTCAAAATCTTTTAACATTATATTATCAGCAGTTGCAGTTTGCGTTACAGTTACATACCTACCGGTAATCAATCTAAATTTATTTTCTGGGACTTTAAAATCATATTCATCTCTCCAAGTCGGCATAGGATCAAAACCATTTTTAGCTAATTTTTCCAAATAGCAATTAACCTTATAATCTCTTTTAACCGTCCAATATTTTTTATCTTCTGGATAATATTCATAATAATGATTGCCCATATTTTTCAATTCATCAATATAAGGATACCAAATACCTCTTGATTTTAAACTCTTATAAACATCATAGCCAAATTGTGAAACTATTAATTTTTTGTTTCTTTTGGCTACATCATTTTTATAAAGTTCGGCTAAATCATATCCTCCTTCTATAAAAGCTTTCTTTTTACCAAGCTTTTTTATACTTTCTTGCAAAATTTCATCATGTCTTGCACTTTCTTCAAAAAGAGGTTTTGACAATTTCTTGCCAAGTCCTTTCAAAATATTTTGCATACTTCTGCTTTCATAAAGAGGTTTTATAACTTGATTTCTTAAACCCAATGATGGTTCAAGTCTATTAAAGCTTACAACCATATCTTCTCTTTCGAGATAAGTGCATTCTGGCAATATAACATCGGCCATCAAAGCGGTATCTGAAGGCAAAATATCTAACACAACAATCAAGTCCATCATTTCAAGCATTTTTTTAGTTTTATTAATATCTGGCATATTTTGCATAGGATTATGTTTTCTTATAAACATAGCTTTTACAGGATAAGGAGAAGTTTTATTTAAAACTTGTTCTCTAAAATTTGGCCAACTGCCACCTTTATTAGAACCATAAACTATGCCGTCAAGATCAAATCTTCCTTTTGTGTTATTATAATATGGTTCATTAATTTCTTCTGGATTCAACCTAAAAGGCTTTCCAAAAATTATTCCACCTTTTCTATTAATGCTTCCAGCTAAGGCATTTATCAAAACCATGGCTCTGCGAAATTGAAAGTCGTTTTTACTCCATACACTTCTTCTACCTAAATAATAAAGTGGATTTTTTGCATTAAAGAATTCTTTTGTTATTTGTTCAATCTTTTCTTTTGGAATATGAGTTTTTTCTTCTGCCCATTTAGAAGTATATTTATGAGATAAAATATGTGTTTTAAGTTTATCGAAATCTTCAACATACTTTTCAACATATTTTTTATCATATAATTCATTTTTTAAAGCGATATAAATCATGCTTAAACAAAAAGCCAAATCGGTTCCTGGATGTATTGGAATATATTCATCAGCTTTTGTTGCTGTAACAGTGCATCTAGGATCAAGAACAATTAATTTTTGTTTTGAATGAATCATATTTATACTATCAGGAGTTACTAAAGATTCATATCTATTTGCTCCACTGATAATCATATAATCACTTCCCGATACATCCATTTCGCCTACATCTCCTATTGTAAGCACAGTTGCACCAAGTTTTGTATTTAAACAAACAGAACCTTCATCTAAAAAATTAGCACTCCCTAACTTCCCACTAAAAAATTTAATATATTCATCTTTATTAAACCCCTCTCCGTTGCAATACACTATTGTAGAACGATTATCTTTTTGTTTATCTAAAATTTGAACTAATTTATCTTTTATATATTCATAAGCTTCATCCCAAGTAACTCTTTTGTATTTTCCTTCGCCTCTTTTGCCAATTCTTATAAGAGGATATTTTAGCCTATCTGGATCATAAACTTTTTGAATACCAGCATTTCCTTTAGGACATAACATATTTCTTGATTTTGGAAAATATGGATTTGGATCTAACTTTGTAATAACATTATTTTCTACTCTCGCAAAACCTGCACATTTATTTCTACAAACATTACAAAGATAAGGAATTTTTTTTACCTTTTTGTTTTTAGAAGTCTTTGTTGTTATAAAACACTTAGAAAATGACGAAGTAGAATATACACAAAGTGCAACACTTCCTTGTAAAAATTTTCTTCTTGAAGTTTCAATAATTTTCATAGTGGGTATGATATCGAATTTATTATTAATGGAAGTTAAAAATTTTAGTGTCAAGAAAATAATATTCTTGACACTAAAGAATAACTAGCAAGATGGCACATTGCCACTATCGCTAGCAAAGTTATACAAAAAGTCATATACATCTTGTAAATATCTTTTTCTTAATGGCTTAGCTTTTGGACAGAATTTTTCTATCTCTGCATTAAGCTTACCAGCTTTGTCAATAGCCTGCCATTGAGCTTGAGTATGTTTTCTTGCTAAAACACCACCATTTGCTACACCACTTTCAGCACAAACTCTCTTAAGTTTTTTGATATAGAGTCTTTGTCCCATAGCAGAATCAGCAAAAGCAGAAGTGCTTGTAAAGCTAATTGCTATTATAGCAATAAAAATTGCTCCGAGTAATTTTTTCATTTTTTCCTCCTTTCATAAGATTAAATAGATTATACCATAATAATAGTATATAAATTGTGAATTAATGTTCTCTAACTTTTGAAACTGATAATAATTTATTAACAAAAACATATACACCTAAAGTTACACCGAGAGAACCTACAACAACTAATATTTCAGTCATTTCTGGAGAATAATATATAAAATGAACTACTTTTTCATATATTCCATATTTTTCAAATCCTGTGCCAAATCTATTGCTTAAAGGATAAGCATTGCCACCAAAAACAAATAGATATCTACCTATGTAAGTTCCAACAATTATAAACAAACCTGTTATTACAGGTAAATTATTGTTATTTTTAACCAATGATAAAACAAAAGGAATAGCAATAGCCAACAAGATATATCCTCCAAAAAAGGCATCTTTAAAAGGACCATTATACAATAAATCTCCCCATCTTTTATCTATTGAAAAATATATAACAATTTCATATGCAACAAGTAATGCTATACAAACTAATGTTGTATTTCTTATAGTATTCATTAACACATGATACTCTTTATTTAAACTATCTTTATATGTAAAATAACTATAAACTGCCATTACTCCTATTGCTGCAACATAAGCTGAAACAATATAATACAAAGTAAGAACTGGAACACTTGTCCATAAATGTCTAGGTGTGCTCATACTAAATAATCTAGCTTGTATATAATATTCAATAATATCTAACAAAACAGACAAAAGCAAAACAACAAAAGATATTTTCTTGGCAAATTCTCTTTTATGTGTAATCAAAAGATATATTTCAAACATAACAAAAGGTATATAAGTAGAATAAAGAGGAAGCATCAACCAAATACCTGCACCAAAATTTGGTGTTATAAACATCCATAACATATGGAGATCATTAAGATCTACGACGATTGAGAAAAATCCTGCAAACATTATGCAAAGACCAAAAGTTAAAAAACCTGCGGCTGTTTTTTTAATTATTTTAACATTAAAAAGCTCAAAAAGTGCAACCAAAAAGATTATTCCACTTCCTGTATAAATCATATATATATAATTTACAATATATAAATTCCAAGGAGCTTCTCGTTTAACTTCTCCACCATCTCCATATATTGCTTCTTTCATAGTAGCAATCAATTGATGACTTCCTGGATGCATTCCAGCAGTATGTGCATTTATAGCACCAGGAAAGAAATACCTAATCTCAATAACTTTATAAATTGCATATACTCCAACAGCAAGAAGAATATAAGCTAATATCATAAGCTTATTAAAAAAAAGCTCTTTAAAAGAAACTTTATTTATTTCAACTCCTCCGATTATGATTTTTTCCATTGCTTACTCCTTTTTGCTTTTGCTTTGTCTATAATAGGTTTCATTTCATCCCATGTATATATTGTAACATCTTTACCTATTGATTGTTGTGCATAATTAGCATCTTTCTCTGGTAAAATATAAAAAAGTTTTGGAATTGTTTTTTCTTTTTGTTTAAGCACAAAAAACTTTCTTTTTTTAAGAAGTTGCACCAAATCTCCACTTTCATCGTCTAAATCACCAAAAAGTCTAACTTTTGTTGGGCATGTTGCTTGGCAAGCTGTTGTATCATATCCTTTTGAAATTCTAGTATCATAACAAAATGTGCATTTATCTACTGCTACTTTTACATCATCAACAAATCTTGCATCATAAGGACATGCCTCCATGCAGGCTTTACATAAAATACATTTTTTAGGATCAACTAAAACTATGCCACCATTTATAATGTGACTAGCCTCAGTAGGACACACATTAACACAAGGTGGCTCTAAACATTGATTGCATTGAGAAGGATAAAAATTCACAAATAATTCATTAGCAGAATCTGTTCCTTCTGTTTGTCCTACCCAAATTCTTTGTTTTTTGGCACCAAGCTCTACTCCATTTTGTTCTTTGCAAGCTACTTCACAAGCTTTACAATTTATACAATTTTGATAATCCAATGCTATTGCATAATTCATTTTATACCTTCCTTATTTCAACATTAGTTTCATGCATAACGGCAGCACCATAAACAGGTTCTACTTTATCTTCAATAATTCTAGCATCGTTAGCACCATGTCCATATGCTATTTCCATTTCTTTACTAGTTCCGCCAAAGCCGTGAAGTAAAAATACTTGATTTTCAGCTATTCTTGGTGTAGGAAATGCTTTAATATGTATCTTACCTGCACCACTTTTAACTTCTAACATATCACCAAACTTAATATCTTTTTGTTTAGCAACATTTGAGTTAATCCAAATATAATTTGTTTTAATCAAATCTCTTAGCATTATATTGTTTGTTGTAGCACTTTGAGTAAATTGAGCATGCCTTCCAGTTACCAATCTAAATTTACCTTCTGGAACATTAAAGGCCATATTATCATGCCATGTAGGCATAGGATCAACACCTTTTTTTGCCAAGTTTTTAAAATTCGCAACAACTTTTACTTTATCTTTCTTGGTAGTATAGTATTTTTTATTATCAGGATAATACTCATAATCATTTGGATTGATTTCTTGATGGTATTTTTCTATATTAGGATAATAAACCCCTTTTTCATCCAATATTTTCCAAGCTTTTTCACCAAACAATTTAACAACTTTTTCCTTGTTTTGCTCTTCAACAGTTTTATCCCAAACATCAGCCAAATCAAATCCATTTTCTTTATAATATTGTTCCATTTCTTTAGGTGTCATACCTTGTGTATCAGATTGAACATCTGGATCATATTTTAAAGTATTTTTCCATAATGGTTTAGATAATTTTTCAGCCAACTCTTTATAAATAACTTCTGGTGTTTTTGTCTCATACAGTGGTTTGATAGATGCTCTTCTTTGAACAATAGCAGGTTCAAGAGCACCATAACTAGCTACTGGGGAAATTCTTTCAAGATATGAAGCTTCCGGCAAAATTACATCACAAAACATTGTAGTATCACTTGGTAAAATATCTATTGCAACATTCAAATCCATTTTTCTAAAAAATTGTTCGGTTTTTGTGGTATTTGGAACACCACTCATAGGATTATGTTTTCTTACAAACATAGCTCTTACTGGATATGGAGCTTTTCCTTCTAAAACCATATTTCTAAATATTATCCAAGAACCAGATTTACCATTTGGAATAGCTACTCCAACTGTATCAAATCTAGGTTGAACTTGTGCATACAAAGGGGAATTTACATCATCTTTTGGAAGTTTTATTTTTTTACCATAAATAATTCCACCTTTTTTATCAAGATTACCACTAAGTCCTTGAAATATACCCATTGCTCTTCTTAATTGAAAATCATTATAAGCAAAAACACTTCTTCTACCTTGATAATAAATAGGACTTTTAGCAGCCATAAATTCTCTTGCAACTTTATATATCTCTTTTGCTGGAATTCCTGTTATTTTTTCTGCCCATTCAGGTGTATATTTTTTAGACAAAACATGTTTTTTATAATCCTTATATCCAACCATATGTTTTTGACAAAAATCTTTATCATAAAGATTTTCATTAAAAGCTACATAAGTTAAAGCCAAAACAAAAGCCAAATCAGTTCCAGGATTGATGCCATACCATTTATCTGCATTAGCAGCTGTATTTGTAAATCTAGGATCAACAGAAACAATCTTTAATCCTCTGCCTCTATTTCTTTTAAACATATCCATGGTATCAGGAGTAATGATAGCTTCAGCTCTGTTTGCTCCAGCAATAATCAAATAATCAGCATTGGTCACATCAGCTTCTCCATAAGCTCCTATTGTATTAAAATAACCACCCAATACAGTTTCTAAACATATACTCATTTCATCAACATAATTAGGAGTCCCTATTTTTCCTCCCATTAATGTTTCGAATCCTTCTTTTGAAAGACCTTCACCATTACAATAACCTATAGTAGCACGATTATCTTTTTCTTCGTCAAGTATTTGAAGAAGTCCTTTAAACTTATCTGTTCCGTTTAAAATTGCATCATATGCTTCTTCCCAAGAAACCCTCTTGTATTTTCCGTCACCTCTTTCACCTATACGAACTAAAGGATATTTAAGTCTATCTGGATCATAAAGAGTATGGATGCCTGCATTTCCCCTAGGACAAAGCATATTTCTTGATTTTGGAAAATACGGATTAGGATTAAGCTTTTTAATAACACCGTTTTCTACATGTGCGGTACCTGCACATTTATTAACACACATCCCGCATAAAAATGGAATATCTTCTGTTTTTACACTAGATGAACCTTGATCTTCTCTGCTTTTTGAAAATAATTGTTCTGAAGAAATAGCTGTTCCTCCAACTATACTCAAAGCAACACTTCCTTGCAAAAATCTTCTTCTGGATATTTCTACCTGCATATATTATCCTTACTAACAAAATATAATGAGTATCATACATAAAATTTTATTAATAATAATTTAAATCTATGAATTTATATTCATAGATGCAATAATTATTAACTTTGTAAATTTATTTTTTCTATAAGAAGTTGAGGAGTTATATATCCTCTGTATCTATTTTTGGAGATACTAAAACACATATCTATTTTTGTTCCAATACTAGCTTTTTTTTCATAATTAAAATTTATGGATTCAAGAATCAAATTATCTCTTTCTAAAATAAGTTTTTGATGATTTTTGCTTTTTCCCAAAATTCTCTCTTTTTTGACTTTTGCATTTTTGATTAAAAAATATGGTTTTGGATTTTTTTGTCCATAAGGTTCAAAGTTTTCTAAAATATCCAAAAGTTCAAAATCAATCTCTTTTGGATTTATTTCTCCAAGTATATTTTTAGAAGTTTGAAAAAATTTATCATCTAATTTTATTATATTCTTTTCAAGTGAAGATTTAAAACTTTCTAATTCTTCTTTCATGATAGAAAGTCCAGCAGCTCCTTTATGACCTCCGAATCCTAAAATTTTATCCTTTTGAGTTTTAATTAATTCAAGAATATTTATTTCTCCAATACTTCTGGCACTTCCTTTTGCAATATTTTTATGCAAAGAAAAAACAATCGCTGGTTTATTAAATCTTCTCGCAAGTCTTGCCGCAACTATACCTATAACTCCTTCATGCCAATTTTCGCCCCAAACAATTATAATTTTTTGATTTTTATCTATCATCAAAAGAGATTCTTCAAATAATTCACTTTCGATCTCTTTTCTTTCTTCATTCAAATTAACAATTTTTTGAAGCAACATTCTTGCTTCTTGTATATTTTTTGATTTTAAAAAATGGTAAGACAACATGGCACTATCCATTCTACCTGCACTGTTTAAAAGAGGAGCCAACAAAAAAGAGATGTCTTCACTGCCAAATAAATTTTTTGAAAACTGCTCTTTTATAGACAACAAAGAAACTCTTTTAGATTTATTAATAGCTTTTAATCCTTTTTTTACCAATACTCGATTTAAACTTCTAAGTTCCATCATATCAGCAACAATAGCTATACTTAAAAGATCTATATATTCCAACAAGTTAAAAGAAATATTTAACTCTTTTTTTATTGCTGCCGCGAAATACCAAGCAACTTGAGCTCCACAAATTTCTTTAAAAGGGAAAAAACAATTTTCTTGTTTTGGATTTATTATGGCATAAGCTTCTGGCAAATCAGCTGGAGGAATATGATGATCTGTTATAATAAGATCTATATTTTTTTCTTTACACAATAAAGCAGCATCTATGGCTGAAATACCATTATCCACAGTAATAACCAAGGATTGATTTATTTTTTCAATAATATTAACACTAACTCCATATCCGTCACTAAATCTATTTGGAATAATAACTTCAGGAGTTGAGCCAATTTGCTCTAAAAAATCACTCAATATATAAGATGAAATTATTCCATCTACATCATAATCCCCTACAATAGTGATTTTTTCATGATTTTTTATAGCTTTTGCTACTCTTTTTGCAGATTTTTCCATATCTTTAAAAAGAAAAGGATTTGGCAAAGATGACAAACTAGTAAATTTATCATCTTTAAATCTTTGAGATAAAATCTCTTTTATCTCTTTTTTTGTTAAATATTTAGACATTGTTTGTCAAAGATGCCTCTATAAAAGATAAAACTACTCTATTTGGATTTTGCAATCTTGAAGTAAATTCCGGATGAAACTGCACACCCATAAACCAAGGATGATTTGCAAGTTCGATTACTTCTATAAGCCCATGACTTTCACCGCTTACAATAAGTCCTGCTTTTTCATAAGCTCCTTTATAAATTGGATTCGCTTCATATCTATGCCTATGTCTTTCATAAATTTTTTTCTTTCCAATATAAGATTTTGAAAGCAAAGTATTATCTTTAATATCACATTCATAAGCACCAAGCCTCATGGTTCCACCAAGAGGACTTTTGTGTGTTCTTAATTGCTTATTTCCACTACTATCTATAAATTCATCTATCAAATATATAACTGGATTTTTACAATTTTTATCAAATTCTATAGAATTTACATCTTCGAGTTTTAAAACATTGCTAGCAAATTCCATAAGAGCCAATTGCATCCCCAAGCAAATACCCAAAAAAGGTTTTTTGTTTTCTCTTGCATATTTAATAGCTTCCATTTTTCCTTTAATGCCTCTTTCACCAAAGCCACCAGCCACCAAAATACCATCTGCTTCTTCTAATGCTTTAAAACTGGTATTTTTTTCCAAATCTTCACTATCAACCCATAAAAGTTCTACTTTTGTATTCAAATTTGCTCCAGCATGAATAAAAGCTTCAGTAAGAGATTTATAAGCTTCTTTCAAATCAAGATATTTGCCAACAAAAGCAATCTTAACACTTTTAATAGGATCTATTATTCTTTTTACAATTGCATCCCATTTTTTCATATCTGGATTTAATTCTCCAAGTTGAAGATATTTGGAAATTGGATTTAAAATTCCTTCATTTAAAAAATTCAAAGGAACTTTATAGATACTTTTTGAATCAATAGCTTCTATCACAGAAGTTTTATCAATATCACAAGCTGATGCTATTTTTTCTTTCATCAATTTTGGTATATTTTTTTCAGTTCTACATATAATAATATGAGGAGTTATTCCTATTCTTCTTAATTCTTGAACACTATGTTGAGTTGGTTTTGTTTTTAATTCTCCAGCAGCTTTTAAATAAGGCACAAGAGTTAAATGAACAAAAATAGCTCTTTTTTTACCAACATCTCTTTTCAATTCTCGTATAGCCTCCAAAAAAGGAAGGCCTTCTATATCTCCAACAGTTCCGCCTGTTTCAACAATCAAAATATCTTGATTTTCACCAGCTTTTACAATTCTTTCTTTGATTTCATTAACAATATGAGGAATAACTTGAATAGTTTTACCTAAATAGTCCCCTCTTCTTTCTTTTTCAATTACAGTTGAATAAACTTGTCCTGTTGTAAAATTATTATTTTTTGTAAGATTTACATCTAAAAATCTTTCATAATGCCCAAGATCGAGATCAGTTTCAGCTCCATCAGCTGTAACAAAAACTTCGCCATGTTCAAGAGGGCTCATGGTTCCGGGATCTACATTGATGTATGGATCCATTTTTAAAATCGTTACTTTAAAACCTGAATGTTTTAAAAGAGTAGCTATACTCGCACTAGCAATCCCTTTTCCAAGAGAACTAAGCACACCACCTGTTACAAAAATATATTTTGTTTCTTTAGAAGACATTTTTTACCTCAAAATTATAGTTTTGTAATTATACAAAAAATTAAATAATAGGGTTATTAATTATGAAAGCTTTTTTTATTTCATCTTTTATAGCAATTGGTTTTTTTGTTATCATATCTACAAAAACCCAAACAGTCTTCGCAACTGCTAAAAGTTTATTATCCTTTTTTCTATAAAATTCATATTCTCTAACAGATTTGACTTTGCCTATTTCGCTAATCCAAGTTTTGACAATGATTTCATCATTTAAAAATGCAGGGGCTTTGTATTCTATAAAATGCGATTTAGCAAACCAAGTAGCTCCAATTTTTTTATAAGTTTCAAGAGTGATTCCATTGGTTTTTGAATGCTCAATTCCACTTTCTTGCATCCATTTTACATAGTAAAAATTATTTACATGGTTATTAAAATCTATCTCATTTTCAGTAACTTTTACTTTATACAAAAATTCTTTTATTGGTTTCATTATATACCTTATATTTTAGGGCAAAATGCCCTAAAATATTTTTTACAATTCTGTTTTTAAAATAGCACCATGAGCAGCATTTGTCACAAGAATTCTATATTGTTTAAGCCAAGAACCTTTTATTTCTCTCATTTTAGGCTTAAATTTTGCTCTTCTTTTTGCAATTTCTTCATCGCTAAGTCTTACACTCAATTTATAATTATCAACATCAATATCAATAATATCCCCATCTTCTAACAAACCAATCACTCCACCTTCGGCAGCCTCAGGAGAAATATGTCCGATACTAACACCATGAGTTGCACCACTAAATCTACCATCAGTTATAAGAGCTACTTTATCTCCAAGTCCCATTCCCATAATAAGAGAAGTAGGTGCTAACATTTCTTGCATACCAGGACCACCTTTTGGACCTTCATATCTTATAACAACCACATCTCCAGCTTGAATTTTACCGCCTGTTATTCCTTTTATGGCTTCATCTTGAGAATCAAAACATACAGCTTTTCCGCTATATTGCTTCATACTTGGAATAACACCTGCTGTTTTTATAACAGAACCTTCTTCTGCTAAATTTCCATACAATATAGCCAAGCCTCCAACTTTACCATAAGGATTATCTATTGTATGAATAATATTTGTATCTTTTATTTCTGCATTAGCTATTCTTTCTCCAATAGTTTCTCCTTCTATTGTTAAATTATCAAGAGCTAACACATTATTACCTCTTTTTGTTATCTCTTTCATAACAGCACTAATTCCACCGGCTCTATTTATATCTTCCATGTGGACAGTTGAAAGAGATGGAGCAATTTTGGCTATATTATAAACTTTTTTACTCATTTCATTTATTTTAGCAAGATCAAAATCTACTCCTGCCTCTCTTGCAATAGCTAACATATGCAAAACAGTGTTAGTGCTTCCACCCATAGCCATATCAACTGCAAATGCATTATTAACAGCTTTTTCATTTAATATGTTTTTAAATCTGAATTTATCAGTCAATTTTTCATCTTTTGCTATTTCACATATTCTTCTTGCTGCAATTCTAAGAAGTTCTTCTCTCTCAGGTGTTAAAGCTAAAATAGTTCCATTTCCTTTAAGTGCAATACCCATAGCCTCAAGCAAAGTATTCATACTGTTTGCAGTAAACATTCCGCTACAGCTTCCACCTCCTGGACATGCAATGCATTCAAGATCAACAAGTTCTTTTTCGCTCATTTCTCCAGCTTCAACTTTTCCAATACCTTCAAAAACAGTTGACAAATCAATCGAAGTCCCATCTTTCATTCTTCCAGCCTTCATAGGACCGCCTGTAACAAAAATAGTAGGGACATTTACTCTTAATGCACCCATTACCATCCCCGGAGTTATTTTGTCACAATTCGGAATACAAATCATTGCATCAAGCTTATGAGCATTCATTATTGTTTCAACACTATTAGCAATAATTTCACGGCTAGGCAAACTATAAAGCATACCGTCATGACCCATAGCAATTCCATCATCTACACCAATTGTGTTAAATTCAAAAGGAACACATCCATTTTTTCTTATTTCATCTTTTATTATTTTTGCATATTTATCTAAGAAAAAATGTCCCGGCACTATTTCAATAAATGAATTTGCAACACCAATAAAAGGTTTATCAAAATCTTCATCTTTCAACCCAGTAGCTCGAAACAAACTTCTATGCGGAGCTCTTTCATATCCTTTTTTTACCTCATCACTTCTCATAAGACATCCTTTTTATTAAATTTTAAGCAAATTATATCAAAAATTGCTTTACTTTTACTTTTTTTTTAGATATAATTTCGTCTCTAAAAAAGTTTGCGGGAATAGCTCAGTGGTAGAGCACGACCTTGCCAAGGTCGGGGTCGCGAGTTCGAACCTCGTTTCCCGCTCCAATAAAACCTAAAAACAACAAGCAGTTGTTGTTTTCTTAACTGTTTT
>JALUBK010000034.1 GCA_027044945.1 Campylobacterales bacterium | reverse complement strand
CTCCTTTATGCTTTCTTTAAATATTACTCCGTCAATTCCTTGCAATGCGGCCCATTCCAAATCTTCATCAGTTTCACAAAATAAAAGAATTTTTGTGTCAAACATATATTCATTTGCTATTTTTTGAAAAACAGTTGCGAATTCTTTATTTGTGATAACAAAATCACACTCTAAAGCATTTGAAAACATTAACTCTTTTATATTTTTTATCCTTAAAGCACTTTTGATGTTGTTTTTTTTGCAATATTTCAACAACTCAATATCAAAATCAAATATTACAGTTGAATTAGAAGGGGTATTTTTTAATGCTTCTGCTGAAATTATTTCATAAAAAGGTAAATATTTTACAAATGGATGTCCAAAAATTAACATTTCAATCCTTTAACATACACTCTTTTGAACAATAAAATTTACCATTTTTTATAAAAGCTTCTTTTGTTGTTACAAAAGTTCCACACTTGCAACATTCTACCATTTCTTCGGTATCTTCATTATCTTTTTTTCTTTTGTCATTATTATTGTTATTTTTTATTTTTTTATCTTTAAAATATACGACATATACACCGTATATAACAATACCGACAATTAACCATTTAAATAACATTTATTTCCTTTATATACAAATAATATCTTTTTCCATTTTGAATAATATCATATTTTCCTATATTATCCAACTCTGTTTTAACATCACTTCCTTTATACAATAACATTTTTGTATCTTCTTTTATATATTTTTTTGAAATATCAATTAACATTTTAGCTTCACTAACAGCTCTTGAAGTTATTAAATCAACCTCAAAAGAGTCATTTTGCTCTACTCTTTTTGAAATTATTTCAATATTATGTAATCCGAGCTTACTTTTTACCAAATGCAAAAAAGCACTTTTTTTTAAAATCGGCTCAAAAAGAGTAAAATTAATTTCATTAAAATATAATCCTAAAATCAATCCTGGAAATCCGGCTCCACTTCCTATATCTATAATATTATTGATATTTTTTATATTCAAAAATTTTACAGGGTAAATACTATCTAAAATATTATCCATTACATCTTGATAATTTTTAACTCCGCTTACATTATGAATTTTATTATATTTAAGCAGTATATTGGCAAACTCATTGCATTTAGCCAAGAAGTTATTGTTATCAAAATCTTTAAGTTTTAAATTATTTATTTTCATGTTTGAATTATACAAAATATTTTATCAATTTTACATAAAAACTATTGACTTTTGAACATATGTGCGATATAATTACGAACATATGTGCATATAATTTTAGAGAGGATACAAAAGAAATGCCTTTTTGTGGAAGAAGAAGAAAAAATAGAAATATAGCTGCTGATCACAGTGAAATATGTTTTAAACCCTGCGGGGTAAGAGGAGAAAATTTAAAGAGAGTTATTGTTTATGAAGATGAAATGGAAGCAATCAGATTGTCTGATTATGAATCTTTATATCAACAAGAATGTGCAGATAAAATGAATATATCTCGCACTACTTTTTCAAGATTGATAGAATCAGCAAGAAGAAAAATTGCTGATTCTTTGTTACATAATAAAATACTAGAAGTTAAAGGGAGAGAATGATTGTAGCTTGTAATAATAGTAAATGTATTAATAAAAACAGATGCCAAAGATATAAATTATTTAAAGATGGCACAAAAAAATGGACAACAAACGGCGGAACACCTGAAAAAGGGTGCAAAAATTTTATAGAAATAAAAAAATAAAAATAAGGAGTTTATGATGAGAAGAAATGGATGCTTTGGAAAAGGAAGAGGAATGAACAGAGGAAATAGATGTTTTGGTAGAGGAATGAACAGAGGAAATAGATGTTTTGGTAGAGGAATGACTAGAGGAAATGGATTTGGAATGGAAAACAATAATGAAACTGGCAGAAATGTTGTAAGTGCAAACTCTGCAAGATCTGGAATGGGAAGATTTGATGGTTCAGGACAAGGTCAAGGACAAAATCAAGGAAGAGGCTTAAACAGAAACAATCAACCTTGCAAAGGAAATGGAGCTGGTTTTGGAAACGGTGGCGGTAGAGCTCATGGAGTAAATAATTCAAACAATGTTAATAGATAATATTAAATTAACAATAGCAAGTGGAAAAGGTGGCACAGGAAAAACCACCGTTTCCACAAATCTTGCATCTTATCTTGCAAGTTTGGGAAATAAAATTGTTTTAGCCGATTTGGATGTAGAAGAGCCAAATTCAGTGCTTTTTATAAAGTCAAAATTAAAACAGACAAAGCAAATTAATAAAATGGTTCCTAAATGGGAAAGTAAAAATTGCACATATTGTGGAGAATGTGCTGATGTTTGCAATTTTAATGCGATTGTAGCACTTCCGTCTGAAATTTTAATTTTTCCTGAATTATGTCATAGTTGTTATGCTTGTAGCGAACTTTGTCCCACGGACTCATTGCCCATGACTCCTGTAAGAATTGGGGAATTAAAAGAATACGAAGCTTTAAATTTTAATTTTGTAGAGGGGAGATCGGATTTGGGTCAAGAAATGGCAGTTCCTCTTATAGATCAAACTATTGATTTTGTAGAGAAAAATTTTTCAAAATATACAAAAATTTTTGATGCACCTCCTGGAACTAGTTGTCCTGTTATAGAAGCAAGCAAAAACAGTGATTTTGTAATCCTTATAACAGAATCTACACCTTTTGGCTTAAATGATTTAAAATTGGCAGTTGGGACTATGAAAGTTTTAAAGAAAAATTTTGGAGTTATTATAAATAGAGATGGCATAGGAAATAATGATGTCCAAAAATATTGCCAAGAAGAAAATATACCGATTGTTGCAAAAATAAAAAACGATAAAGAAGTTGCAAAACTTTATTCACAAGGGGAGTTGATATATCCAAAAATAGAACATTTTAAAAATTCTTTGGATGAAATAATAAATTTTATAGGCGGTATAAGATGAAAGAGATTGTTATAATTTCTGGAAAAGGCGGAACAGGCAAAACATCTCTTAGTGCTTCTTTTGCTTATATAGAAGGAAAAAATGCTGTTATTTGCGATTGTGATGTAGATGCCGCGAACATGCATTTGCTTTTAAATGCAAATTTTTCAAAAAGAGAAGATTTTATCAGTGGAGAAATCGCTGTCATAGATAAAAATTTATGTAAAAATTGTGGTAAATGTGAAGAAGTTTGTAGATTTGATGCTATTTTTACAAATAAAAATTATCGCAAAATCGATCCTATCTCTTGTGAAGGATGTTGGTATTGCAGTAGAGTTTGCCCTGTAAATGCAATTACAATGGAAAAACAAAAAGCTGGGGATATTTTTATATCAAACATAAAACAAAATTCTATAATGGCACATGCAAGACTTGGATTTGGGGCTGAAAATTCTGGAAAATTGGTAGCAAAAGTTAAACAGATAGGAAAAGATTTGGCAAAAAAACTAAATACCCCTTATGTTATAACTGATGGAAGTCCTGGAATTGGTTGTCCAGTTATATCATCTTTAAGTGGAGCAAATTTGGTTGTAATAGTAACCGAAGCTACTGTTTCAGGTTTGCATGATTTGCAAAGAGTTTTAAAGCTTGTTAAGACATTTAATTTAAAGGCTGTTTGTATTATTAATAAATTTGACTTAAATCAGCAAATAACCCAAAAAATAGAAGACTTTTTAAGCAAAGAAAATGTAAAATTAATATCCAAATTGCCTTATGATGAAACTTTTACAAAAGCTTTGTCAAAAGCAAAACCAATAGTCGAATATGACGAAAATTCAAAACTTTCAATTCTTGTAAAAGAGAGTTGGAAAAAAATAAAAGGAGAATTAAAATGAAAATTGTTTTTACCGCAAAAGGTGAAAATTGGGATAGTCCAATGGATGCTAGATTTGGAAGAATGGAAATGTTAGTTGTTTATGATGAAGAAAATAATAAACTTGAATCTGTATCAAATAACGAAACAGATGCTATGGAGCACGGAGCAGGACTTCAAACTGCAAAAAAAGTTCTTGATTTGAATCCAGATGTTATCATCACAGGTAATGGAGCTGGACAAAAAGCATTAGATATTTTAAAAAAATCTAATGTGAAAATGTATATCGGAGCAAACGATATGAGTATCAAAGAAGCTTATGAAGCTTTCAAAAACAATAAACTTCAATTACAATTTTAGGTGTTTTCATGATACTAAACAAAAGAAAATTATCTTGTTTTCCTGTTCAGTTTTTTGCTGTTTTAATGGGGATATCAGGTGTTACCATAGTATATGCGAAAGCTTATCATGTATTTAATTTTTCATTATTTTGGTATTTGGCTTTGCTTAGTATTAATACCATTTTATTTTTTATTATTTTTACTATTTATTTAATCAAATGGATAAAATATCCAGAAAAAGTAAAAGAGGAGATAAATCATCCTGTAAAAAGCTCATTTGTTCCAGCAATTTCAATTAGTTTTTTATTGCTTTCAATTGCTTATTATGATTATGCTCCAACTGTTTCAGTAACATTTTGGCTTATAGGTGCCCCATTACATCTATTTTTTACACTAAAAACTATTAATTTTTGGATAAAAAGTGAACATTTAAATATAAATCATATAAATCCCGCATGGTTTATTCCTGTTGTTGGAAATTTATTAGTTCCTGTAATTGGTGTTGATGTAATGCCAGTATCAATTTCTATATTTTATTTTGCTGTGGGATTATTTTTTTGGATAATACTTTTTACTATTATTATGTATCGCATGATTTTTCATAATCCCTTATCAGAAAAACTTGTCCCAACACTTTTTATTTTAATAGCTCCACCTGCTGTTGCTTTTATTAGTTATTTTAGGATTACTTTTGGAAGCATAGACATTATGAGTATGATGTTGTATTCGATAGCAATAATTATTGTTCTTTTAATGTTTACAAAGATAAAAATTTTTATAAAAGCAAAATTTTTTATATCTTGGTGGGCATATACTTTCCCATTAGCTGCCATATCCATAGCTTCAATTTTAATGTATATGACATATCCAAACAATGTTAACCATTATATATCATTATTTTTCATAACTTTGGTTACATTAACAGTTCTAGTAGTATTTTACAAAACAATTATAGCAATAAAAAATAAACAATTATGTATAGAGGAAAATTAAATGAGCAAAAGAAGTTTTATAGCAGGATTAATTTTAGGTTTTGTAGTGGCTGTATTTATCATACCTTTCGGTTTTAAAATAGCTTTTAAACATATGCTTTTTAAAGAAGTTCCAAGTTCTTATGGTTTTGACAAAACAGTTTCATTGATAGCAAATAGAATCAATCATCAAAAAGGTTGGGTTGTAACAAATATAATAAATCAAGAAAAAGTTATCAAAAATCGCACAGGAAAAGATGTTGGGAAAGTCAAAATTATTAAATTTTGCAATGCCAAACTTTCAGGTGAAATGCTAAGTTCAGATCAAAGCAAATATATGTCAGTAAAAATGCCTCTTAGTATATCTGTATATGAAAAAAGCAATGGAAAAGTTTATATAGGACTTATGAATGGATATTTAATGGCAAGAATGTTTCAAGGAACAAAAGAAGGGAAAATAATGGAATCAGTTGTTAAAGATATAGAATCAATTATGAGTTTCTTACATTTTAGATATACAATTTTTTGATATTTTAAAATTTATAAGCTATAATAATTAATTTTTAAGAAAAAAAATAAAAAAGGAGTCTATAAAATGAGATTAGTATTTCCAACGGATACAAATGAAGGATACAAATCAGCAAGAGGTGCTCATTTTGGAAGAGCAAAATATTATACAATTATTACATTAGAAGATGGAAAAATAACAGATGTAGAAGGTGTTGAAAATCCTGGACATGTTACAGGTGGATGTGCAAATGCGGTTGCGAACATAATGAGTTTAAACCCAAATGTTTTAATAGTTGGTGGTATCGGAAGTGCACCTGCTGAAGGTTTTATAAAAGCCGGATTAGATGTTTATTTTGATAGAGTTTCCCCTACAGTTGAAGATAGCGTCAAACTATTTTTAGAAGGAAAATTAGAAAAAAGTGTGGGTTTAGGAACTTGCTCAAAACATTAAAATAAAACCTCTCTATAAATATTTTATAGAGAGGTTTTCTCGTCAATTACAATTTTTTTATCTTTTATTTTCATAACTTTATCACAATATGGAAGCATTCTTTCATCGTGGGTAACCATAACAATAGCCACATTTTGTTCAGTAGCGATTTTTTTTAACATTTTAACAACATCTACAGATCTTTGCATATCAAGTGCTGCAGTTGGTTCATCTGCCAAAATAATTTGAGGCTCATTTGCTAAAGCTCTGGCTATTGCCGCTCTTTGATTTTGACCGCCTGATAATTGAGAAGGCATAGCTTTTTCTTTATTTTCTATACCAAAATATTTCAACAAATCAATAGCTTTTACTCTTGCCTCTTTTTTTGTTTTACCATTTAATTCTGGAACAAAAGTTATGTTATCTATAATGTTAAGAAAGGGGATAAGATAATGAGATTGAAAAATAAAACCTATTTTTTCTCTTCTTATTTTTCTTCTATCTTTTATTAACCATTTATTGTCATATATAAGTTCATCTCCGATATAAATTTTGCCACTTGTTGGGTCTTCAACACATCCTATCATCATCAACAAAGTAGTTTTACCAGCCCCGCTAGGTGCCACAAGTGCAACCAACTCTCCTTTATTTATTTCACAAGAAGCATCTTTTATAACTTCTATAAAAGAATCATCTTTACCAAAATTTTTATTTAATTTTTCTATTTTTATAGCTTGTTGTTTATCCAATTTATCCTCCTATAGCCGTAGATGGATCTGCTTTTATAACTTTTCTTATTCCAGCCAAAGAAGCAATTATTGATGCCGCAGTAACAATCAAAAACAACATCCAAGCATCAGGCAATTCCAACAAAACTCTTTTTGGAAATTTTGCATAAATAAGATGAGCAAAAATATTTCCAAATATAAAAGCTAAAAATCCTAGAAGAATAGATTCTTGAAAAATCATTTTTATAATTGTAAAATTCGGAACTCCAATAAGCTTCATGATAGATATTTCTTTTATTTTTTCCAATGTCATTGTGTAGATTATTAAAGCAATTATTATAGTAGCCACTAAAATTAAAATAGCAGTAAACATACCTATTTGCTTGGATGCTCTTTGGATAACATTTCTTGCCAATATAGATTTTTCCTCTTTATTTGTATAAACACTTTTATGTTGCCAAATTCTTATCTTTTTAGCAATTTTACCCACCGAGTAACCGGGTTTTACAGTTGCTATAATGGCATTTGCCATATGTGGATTTTTGGAGATAATCCCTCTTGCTCTATCATTTTGAATCTCTTTATTTGAGTATAAAAATTGTAATTCTTGAGCATCTTTCAAGCTTATATATGCAACAGGATCTCCACCTGAAGAGACACTTCCTTTAGTAATACCGACTACTTCATAATTATGCCTTCCCAATTTTATTTTATCATGAAGTTTAAAACCTGTTTTTTTTGATACAACCATTTCATAATGATCAGTTCTTAAACATCTACCTTCTATAAGTCTTTTTTTATTTATAGGATTTATTTGCCCGTATGGGTCATAACCTATTGCTAAAACTCTTATTTTTTTATTTTTTTTAGGAAGTTGGATGTTTTGAAATGTTATAGCTTCGCTTTTATCTATGCCTTGCACAGAACCTATAATACTTTTTAAGTCCTCATGAACTCTAGAAGATTCAGCAAAAGGCCCTAATGTATTTTGTTGAACTATCCACAAATCAGCATTTATATCATCTAATAAAACTTCAGCATCAAAAATCATACCTCTATAAACACCAATCATAATAAGAACAACTCCAAACAGCATTCCAACACCCATAGCTATAATAATAAATTTGCCAAAAATATGTTCTATATCTTTTTTTGCTAAATTAATCATAAATAAATTTTCATCCCCTCTTTGAGTATTTTAGAACTGTTTGGAATAATGATTTTTGTTTTACTATTTATATTTTTTATAGCAATTTCATTATCATTTTCCCCTATTTTAACGATTTTTAAAAAATGTGCTTTATTGTTTTTCAAAATCCATATACCAAGTTTTTCATTTTTTTGAACCAATAAACTCAGTGGGATTTTAAAAACATTTTTATATTTTTTTGTCTCAATAACAACTTTTGCCTGTTCGTTAATAAAAAATGGTTCAGGAATTTTATCAAAAGATACATCAATCTTTTTTTCCAATGTAATTGGATCACTTACAGCTTCTATTCTATTAACTTTTCCAAGAAAAAATTTATTTGGATTGGATCGAAGATATATTTTTGCTTTTTGATTTGGTTTTATTTGAGAACTTACACTCTCGTCTATATTTGTTTCTACCCACAAAGTCTTAGGGTCTACTATTTTTAAAATGGTTGTAGTCGGCAATACAGTTTGTTGCTCTTCTGCATTTTTTGATATGACATACCCATTAACAGGAGAATAAATTTTCAATCTGGATATTTTTATTTTTAAAGCTTTTATGCTTTCTATTGTTTTTTTCACTTCTTCTTTTGCTGCATTTATTTGAGAAATTGTTCCTTGTATTGTTGCTTTGATGCTTTGAAGATCTGCTTTTGCTTTATCATATTCTGCTCGTGAGACATATCCCTTTCTGTTCAGTTTATCATATCTGTCAAATGTTTTTTGTAAGAATATTTCTTGAGCCTTTTGATTTTGTAACTCTTTTTGAGAAGTAATTACTCCATATTTTGCTTTCAAAAGAGTCGCTTTAAGCTCAGACAATAAAGTATGCAAATCCACACCATCCATAACAATCAACAAATCTCCTTTTTTGACCCACTTACCCTCATCAGTCATTATTTTCAAAATTCTACCACCAGTTTGTGCTGTTATATTATAAATATTTTTGGCACCGACATTTCCAATCCCACTGACAAAAACACTCAAATCCCCTTTGGTAGCTTTTGTGATTTTAAATGTCCTCTTGGGAATATAAACTTTTTTATAAAAAATTATTCCAACAAAAGATATGATAATAAATGCGAGTATATATTTCATCCATGATTTCATTTTATTTTTCCTTCTAAATATTTCATCTTATCAATTATGCTACTTTTAGCATAATATGCTTCTATCAATCCCAATTTTGCATTAAGATATAAAGATACACTATCGAGCACTTCCAAATATGTTGATAACCCCTCTTTATATCTTGCTTCTATTAATTTTTTTGTATCATAAGCTGATTTGATTTGGTCTTTTTTTGCTTTAATTGTAAAATCATATCGCTTCAAGTCTATCATTAATTGTTCAAATTCTTGTTTTAAAGCCAATTTTTTTGATGCCAATTCTTTTCTAGCAATCTCTTTTTCTATCAAAGCTTGTTGTGTTAAAGATTTTATTTTATTTCCGGTATAAAGAGGAATATTAATAACAACACCAATAACAGATGAATTATATTTATTTAATGTATTTTGACGAGCATAAGAAGCTATGGCATTAATCGATCCATATCTTGAATCTTTTGTCGCATTATATAAAAAATTATTTTTTTCTATATTCTTTTTTAAACTTAAAATCTGTGGGCTGTCATTTATTATTTTTTTAAACAATAAAGATTGTTTTATTGATAAAGAATTTTTCAATGCAGATTTATCCAATTTTACATTTTTACCAATATTTTCTCCGATATATAAAGATAAATTGTCTTTAGCTTTTTCAAAATTTGCTTTTGCTATGTTTAGATTATCTTTAGCATTAGAACAAGCCCAAAGAAAACGACTTTCATCGGCTTTTGTTTTAAGTCCTTGTTTAACAAGAGATATTGACTGATGGTAAAGAGCATATTTGCTTTTCAAATCCTCTTCTCTAACTTTAATAGCCTCTTTTTGCACAATCATTTGCTCATATTGCAATTTTACCAAATAACTCAAAAAAGCTTTTGCATCTTTAAGCGAAAGCTTAGCTATATCTTCTGATTTTTTAGCTGCTTTTATCAAATTTGTAGTTTTAGAAAAATCCCAAATTTTTTGATTTAGAAAAACTCCCACTTGCCATGAATTATCTTGTTCTGTCTGAAATATTCCATTTTTAACAGATGTAAAAGTTTTAGAAAAATCATACTCTCCATTAAGAGAAATTTGAGGCAAATTAGCAGACTTTATTTCATTTTTATGATATTTGGATTGATCTATTTGAAGAATAAATTTTTTTATATCAGGATGAAATTTTAATGCTTTGCTTATGCATTCTCGCTCGGATAATATTTGAGCATTAAGTCCAACTACCAAAGCAATAAAAAGAAAAAAATATTTTTTTATCATCTCGTCTCCTATTTTTTAAACAATGAAATTATAATCCTTTACTATTAACTCATCGTTAAGATAAAAGTAGTTCCTTTTGATTTTGAGCTCACATCAATAGAAATACTCATAGCCATCGCCAATCTTTTGACGATATCCAATCCTATTCCACTACTGTTTTTATCGCTAAAAGACCTTTCAAAAATCTTTTTCGGATTTGAAATACCTGTTCCGCTATCTTCTATAAAAAGTTTATTATCTTTAGTATAAATTTTTACATAACCATTTTTTATATTATATTTGCAAGCATTTGAAATAATATTTTGCAAAATTTGTCTCATTGCATTTTCATTAGTTTTTACTATTAATGGTGTTTTCTCAACAATAAAATTCAATTTTGGATAAATTTGTTTTTGCACTTGAATAACTTCTTTAGAAAGATTTATTATATTTACATCTTGCATTTGAAAAGTTTCTTCTTGCAAAAGTATTGTAAGATTTTCGTGTAATTTAGATATATTATAAACACTTTTTTTAATTCGCTCAAGAGCCTTATTATTTTTAAAATTAATATCTTTATCTAATAATTGCATATTTAATTTTATAGAAGTAATTGGAGTATTTAAATCATGAATTAAATCTTTCGAAAATTTATCAAGCATAGAAATACTCTTTTCCAAAGGTTTTAAAGCATTTTTAGCCAATCTGTAACTAATTAATGCGAATAAAAGAAGCAAAAATATTTGTATTAAAAATATTTTTACCTTCAATATAAATAATTTTTGATTAAAACTTTTTGTTGATTTTGATATTTGAAAATATTCCCCTTTTTTATTTTTTGGTATATATTTTACAAATCTATCATCGACTATCTTAAAATTTTTTATATTTATAAACTTATCTATTTTTTTGGGAACACTATGTCTGTATTCTTTTTTATATTTAGATAAATTATTTCCCATTTTTATATCTCTTGCATATTCTATCATGGAAAATTCTTCAGATTTAAGAAATTGATTTTTCATTTGAATATAATAAAAAAAACCAGAAACAAATATCAAAACAGCAACACTTAAAAAATAGATAAGAAAAAATTTTAAAAAAGCTTTTTTTTCATAATGAAGCAAGACGATATCCTATCCCTTTTATCGTATCAATAGGTAAACCAATTTTGCGAAGTTTATTTATATGCACTCTCAAAGCTCCTTCACTAGTCTCTTTTCCTCTGTTTAATTCATTAAGTAAATATTCTTTTTTGACTGTTTTATTAATATTTTTAAATAAAATTCTTACAATATGCAATTCAAAAGGTGGAAGAGAAACAAAATTAGCACCTTCATAAAGTTCATCTTTTTCAATAACAAAACGAAATTTTTTAATTTTTATTTCGTTTGCATAAGTATGATATTGTTTTTTTAAAAGTGCTTTTATACGGATCAAAAGCTCATCAAAATCAAAAGGTTTTTTGACATAATCATCAGCACCCACTTCAAACCCTTTTGATAAAGATGAAATATCTCTTAATGATGTAATAAATATACAAGGAGTCAAATCTCCGCTTTCCCTCAAACTTTTAAGAAGCTCAAAACCATTTAAAAAAGGAACATTAACATCTAAAAGAAAAAGATCAAATTTTTTTACAAATGTTTCCTCAAGTGCCAATTCTCCATCATTCACATGAAAAACTTCAAAATTTTCACTCTCTAAAAGTTCTATTAATGTTTCAGATAATATATCGTTATCTTCTAATAATAATATTTTTGACATTTTATTTTACAGCAAATGTCCCATTTTTATTTTTTTTGTATTTAAATAATTCTTATTAAATTTATTTGGTTTTATTATAATCGGAACTCTTTCAACAATTTTAATATCTTTCAAACTTTCTATTTTTCTTGGATTGTTTGTAAGCAATCTTATCTTTTTTATTTTAAAAAAATTCAATATATACTCTACTATTTCATAACTTCTTTCATCATCTGCAAAACCCAATTGATGATTTGCTTCAACCGTATCATATCCTTCATCTTGCAGGGAATAAGCATTTACTTTGTTAAAAAGCCCTATATCTCTACCTTCTTGCCTTAGATATATAACCATTCCGTTTTCTTTATTGATTTTTTTTAAAGCATATTCCAATTGATCTCTGCAATCACACTTTAAACTTCCTATAGCATCTCCAGTTAAACATTCACTATGAACTCTAACCAATGGAACCTCTTCTAAAGGTTCTTTAAAAATTACTAAATGTTCTTTTTCGCCCTCTTGAAAAGATACGATTTTAAATTCACCGAATCTTGTAGGAAGATTTGCTTTTTGTGATATTTTTATCTCTTTCATTCTTTTTTATCTCTTTTTTTGGTAAAATGTTTATAATATTATCAAATATAAGGAAAAAATATGTTTAAAAGATTTAGAAGATTAAGAATTAATAAAAATTTAAGAAATCTTGTTACTGAAACAAAATTGGATATAAATGATTTTATTTATCCACTATTTGTAAAACCTGGTGCTAAAATAAAAAAAGAGATAAGTTCAATGCCAGGAGTTTATCAAATGAGTGTTGATGAAGTTATAAAAGAATGTTTTGAGCTTAAAAAATTAGGATTATATTCTATTCTTCTTTTTGGAATACCAGATACAAAAGATTCCATAGGAAGCGATGCTCTAAGCGATAGCGGAGTAATATCAACAGTTATAAAAGAGATCAAAAAAGTTCATCCGGATATGTTTATAATAACAGATTTGTGTTTTTGTGAATATACAGATCATGGGCATTGCGGTATCCTTGATATGAAACAAGAAACAGTAGATAATGATGCAACTTTAAAAATTCTCGCAGATCAAGCAATAGTTCATGCAAAAGCCGGAGCAGATATGATTGCACCAAGCGGAATGATGGATGGCATGATAACTGCTATAAGAGAAGCTTTGGATACTGCTGGTTTTATCAATCTTCCAATCATGAGTTATTCTACCAAATTTGCAAGTAGTTATTATGGGCCATTTCGTGATGTGGCCGAATCTGCTCCGAGTTTTGGAGATAGACGAAGTTACCAAATGAATCCTGCAAACAGAAGAGAAGCTATCAATGAATCTATTGAAGATGAATTAGAGGGAGCTGATATACTGATGGTAAAACCGGCTCTTGCTTATATGGATATTATAAGAGATGTCAGAGAAAGAACAAGTTTACCTTTAGCTGTTTATAATGTCAGTGGTGAATATTCCATGTTAAAAATGGCAGGAAAAATGGGCTTGATTGATTATGATAAAGTCATGATGGAAACATTAACAGGTTTTAAAAGAGCTGGGGCTGATATTATTATCACTTATCATGCAAAAGAAGCAGCTGAAAAATTAAACCAATATAAATAAACTTAACTTATTTTTATATAAAATAAGTTATTATTTTAAAATATTAAAATAAATTAAGTAGGAAAAAACAGTGAAACATTTTTTAACATTAAACGATTTTACAAAAGATGAAATATACGAAATCATAGAACTTTCAAAAAAAATAAAAGAAGAAGTAAAAAGCGGAAAAATAATCCATAGAATGAAAGATAAAAGTCTTGCCATGATATTTGAAAAATCAAGCACCAGAACAAGAGTCAGTTTTGAAGTAGGAATGACTCAACTTGGCGGACATGCTTTATTCTTAAGCTCAAAAGATACTCAGCTAGGGCGAGGTGAACCTATAAAAGACACAGCAAGAGTTATAAGTCGCATGGTTGATTTGATCATGATACGAACATATAAACAAAGCGATATAGAAGAATTTGCAAAATATTCTAAAGTTCCTGTGATAAATGGATTGACTGATGATTTTCATCCTGTTCAACTTATGGCAGATTATTTAACCATGATAGAATTTGGCAAAAATAAAAATCCTGTTGTAGCTTATATCGGCGATGGAAACAATATGGCTCATTCTTGGTTAATGCTTGCAAGCAAGCTTGGATTTGAACTTAGAATCGCAACTCCAAAAAATTATGAAGTAAATAGCAAAATATTAAATATAGCTTTAGACAATGCAAAAACAAGCGGAGCAAAAATTATTATAGAAAATGATCCAAGTATCGCAATAAAAAATACTGATGTTGTTACTACCGACACTTGGGCATCTATGGGACAAGAAAGCGAAAAAAAACAAAGAGAAATGGATTTTAAAGGATTTCAAATAAATAAAAACTTAATGAGCTTGGCAAAAAAAGATGCCATTTTTTTACATTGCTTACCAGCTTATAGAGGACAAGAAGTAAGTGAAGAAGTTCTTGAGGGAAAGCAAAGTGTTATTTTTGAAGAAGCTGAAAACAGACTGCATGCACAAAAAGGCATCATGGCTTGGTTAGATCAAAAGAGAGGATAAGTAATGGATATTAAAAAAGAAAATGCTTTAGAAAAAATAAATATTTTAGCAAAAAAAATAGGCTTTAACAAAAACAAAGAAAAAACAATACTTAATATACAAAAAGGTGATAATCCTGATCAAAGATTGCTAACTCTTCAAAGTGGAGAATGGGACGGTGATGAGCCATGGTTTGCAATAGATGAAAACAATAAAATCCATACTATTATATCTTTGGATACACTTTTACACATAATACAATCACTAAAAGAAACTCAAGAAGAAAATTTTAATCTAAAACTTGAAAAAACAATATGGCAAAATATCCCTGTTGATTTTCAAGATGTTTGGATAGTTGCTATGGATGAAATAAAAAAACAATTAGCCAATTCTAAAGATTTAAAATCAGTAAATATAGACATAGAAAAAGTTATAAAAAGTATTAAGAAAAAATATCCAAATTTATTTTTAAATTTAAATAACTTTTTATCACAAAAAACTCCGGAAAATATAACATGAAGATAGATTTTGATAAATTTTCCAAATATTCCAAATCCGGACCAAGATATACTAGCTATCCTACTGCACCAGAATTTAATGAAAATTTTGATGAAAATGCTTATATTCAAGAACTTAAAAATCAAGATAAAAATAGACCTATTTCTCTTTATTTTCACTTACCATTTTGTAGATCTGCTTGTTATTTTTGTGGATGTAATGTTGTTTATACTTCAAAGGAGAATAAAAAAGAGAGATATATTGATTATTTATCTAAAGAATTAAATTTATTATGCGAACATATTGATACTTCCAGAGAAGTTATACAACTTCATTTTGGAGGAGGAACGCCTACATTTTTTAGTGCATCACAATTAAAAACAATATTAAATCTTATAAAAAGTCATTTCAAGAATTTTGCAAAAGATGCTGAGATTAGTTGCGAAATAGATCCCAGATACTTAAATCAAGAACAACTTGATGTGCTTGTTGAAAGCGGATGCAACAGAGTTAGTTTTGGTGTGCAGGATTTTGATCCAAAAGTTCAAGAAGCAGTTCATAGAATACAACCGTATGAAATAACTGAAAATACAGTTAAAATGGCAAGATTATCAAATATTAAATCAATTAATATGGATTTAATATACGGTTTACCGTATCAAACGCTTGAAACATTTAAAAAGACACTTGATAAAGCATTGATGCTCGATACAGATAGATTGGCTGTTTTCAACTATGCACATGTTCCTTGGATGAAAAAAACCATGAGAAAAATAGATGAAACTACTCTACCTCAACCTTCGGTAAAACTTGAAATTTTAAAATATACCATAGATTTTTTAACTTCGAACGGATACAAAATGGTAGGAATGGATCATTTTGCCAAACCTGAAGATGAACTTTTTTTAGCAATAGAAAAAGGAGAATTGCATAGAAATTTTCAAGGATATACTACAAAAGGAGGAGCTGATCTTATTGGTGTTGGACTTACCAGCATAGGAGAAGGCATCTCTCATTATGTTCAAAATATAAAAGAGATGAAAGCTTATGAAAAGGCTATAGATGAGGGAAAATTACCTGTTCAAAGAGGTATTAAACTAAACAAAGATGATATTATAAGAAAATCAGTCATCATGGAACTTATGGCTAATTTTAAACTTAATATAAAAAATGTGGAAAAAGAGTTTGGGATTGTTTTTAAAGATTATTTTAAAGATGCCATTAAGGAATTAGAAAATTTTGAAAAAGATGAGCTTATCAGCATAGATGATAATTATATAAAAGTTACAAACACGGGTTCTTTACTGATTAGAAATATATCTATGCCTTTTGATGCATATCTTAAAAAAATTCCCGAATCAAAAAGAAAATTTAGTAAAACTGTATAGGTAAAAAAATGAAAAATGAAAAAAAATCACCAATTACTACTGTTTCTGATGCTTGTATAAAATGCGGAAAATGTATCCCCGTTTGCACCATTCACAATATAAATCCCGATGAAACAACCAGTCCAAGAGGTTTTCTTGATCTTCTTGGTGCTTACAAAAGAGGAGAATTAGAGCTCGATAAAAATGCAAAAAATATTTTTGAGAGTTGTTTTTTATGCACCGCTTGCACAGAAATATGCCCAAATGATTTACCTGTTGATATGGTCATCGAACAAGTTAGAAATGACATTAGAAAAAAATATGGACTTGCATGGTATAAAAGAGGATTTTTCTTTTTATTAAGACATAGGAAAATATTAGATTTGTTAGCTAAATTTGGTTATGTTTTTCAAACTTGTGGTTTTAAAATACACGAAAAACAAAATGCAATGGAGCCTAGATTTTCTATGCCAATTATAAAAAAAGATAGATTTTTACCAAGTGTAAAAGAAAAAACTTTTTTAAACTCTTACCCTGAAGTAATAAAAAATGGAGGCAAAAGAAAAGTTGCTATTTTTATAGGTTGCTTAGCCAATTATGCTTATACAAATATAGGAAAAGCTCTTCTTAAAGTTTTAAAAGTTTTGGAAACTGATGCTTATCTTATCAAAAATCAATTATGTTGCGGGGCTCCTGCATATTTTACCGGAGATTTTGACACAGTTGATTATTTAGCCAAGCACAATATAGAATATTTTGAAAGCTTTATTGATGAAGTTGATGCCATAATAGTTCCCGAAGCTACTTGTTCAGCTATGCTTAAAAATGATTATATACATTTTTTTCATGACCAGCCAGAATGGCAAGAGAGAGCAAAAAAATTAAATAATAAAATTTTTATGGCAACCAAATGGCTTGACACGCAAACAGATCTTGCTGAAATTTTAGCAAAAAAAGGCAAAAAAATGAGTGAGATTATCACTTATCATGATGCTTGTCATGCAAGAAAAATGCAAGGAATATATAAAGAGCCAAGAGATCTTATAAGCAAAAATTATGTTTTAAAAGAGATGAGTGATCCAAATAGATGCTGTGGCTTTGGAGGTGTCACAATGCAAACTGATAAATTCGATTTGGCCTACAGAGCAGGACTTCCAAAAGCAGCTATGATAGAAAAAACAAAAGCTGATATAGTTAGTGCAGAATGTAGTGCATGCAGAATGCAAATAACAAATTCTTTGCATTACAATCGCTCGAAAATAATTTTTAAAAACCCTATAGAATTAATAGCAAAAGCACTTGAGGAATAACTAATGTCATACTGGAATCACATATATCAACATTTCTCACCTATTGCTTTTAGTATAGGTGGCATCAATGTTCATTGGTATGGAATAATGTATGTTTTGGCATTATTGTCAGCATTTTATATGGCAAAATGGATTATTAAAAAAGATAAAATATCCATTTCTCAAACAGAACTTGATAACTATTTTATATGGGTTGAAATTGGTGTTATTTTAGGAGCTAGGCTTGGGTATATTATTTTTTATGATACCCATACTATTTATTATTTAACCAATCCATGGCAAATATTTAATCCTTTTGTAAATGGAAAATTTGTAGGAATTAGTGGAATGAGCTATCATGGAGCAGTTTTTGGTTTTTTAATAGCTTCTTACTTTTTTGTCAAGAAATATAAAATCAATTTTTGGTCTTTAATGGATGTTGCAGCCATTGCTGTTCCTTTCGGATACACTTTTGGAAGAATTGGAAACTTCTTAAATCAAAGACTGATAGGAAGAGTTACAACTGAACCTTGGGGCATATATGTTGGAAACACTTTAAGATACCCTTCTCAACTATATGAAGCATTTTTGGAAGGAATTTTGATATTTATTATTCTTTTTTTATACAGAAAACACAAGAAATTTAACGGAGAACTTATTATATTATACGGTATATTGTATGGATTAGCTAGATTTACCGTTGAATTTTACAGACAACCAGATATTCAACTCGGTTTTATATGCTGTGGATGGATGACAATGGGACAACTTCTTTCGATAATAATGATAATAGTTTCTATATTTTTTTATATATACAAAAAAATTACAAATTAGGATTTTTTATACACACTCAAAACCGATATAAAAAGAGTTGTAATAGCTGGTCCTAAAACCATTCCCCAAAAACCAAAAGTAGAAAGTCCTGCCAATATAGAGAAAAAAACTAAAAGTTCATTCATTCGTGTTTTTGTTTTAAAAAATTTATCATTAATATATTTTATAATAATAGGCTTTATGAAAGTATCCGCAATAATAGAAATAACTATTATAGAGTAAGCTGCAAATATCATAGCTTCTTTTGTATGTCCTGTTGCCAATTGATACAATGTTATAGGTAGCCACATAATAGCACCTCCAATTACAGGAATCAATGAAGAAAAACCATAAAGAACACCAAGCAATAATCCATTATATCCATATATTTCACCTATAAAAGAAAAAAGTATACCTTCAAAAATAGCTGATATTAAAATAGAATAAAAAACTACATTCATAACATCTGTAATTTTTGAAAATATTTTATCCATCTCTTCTTTTTCCATAGGTAAAACTGTTTTAAAATAATTCAACAAATTATCTGCATAAAGATTTATAAAAAAATAAAATATTACTATCAAAAACATATCTTTCAAAAATCCTGCACTTATTTTTCCAAAGTTTGCAATATATGGGAGTATAACATTGCTTATATTTTTAACATTTATACTTCCAATAGTCTTATCGAAACTATCTTGAAAATAACTAAGAGAAGCAGGAAGTTTATAATGCAGATTTGTTAAATAATTCGAAATTTTTTCCATATAACTAATATCAAAATGATTAGCAAGTTGAACTAAAGCATTAACTGAATAAATAAGAGGTATAAAAAACAATATAGACATTAAAAAAGTTGATATAAAACTTCCTAAAAAATTACTTTTTGTTATATGTTTAAATTTTTGAGTAGCACTATTGGTAGCTATTGCGAGTAAAATTGCAATAACAATCGTCATTAAAAACGGCCTATAAAGATATATTACCAATACCCCCAACAATACAGTAAGAAAAGTTAAAAAAGTTTTATCTTGTTTTTTCAAATATTTACCCTTTAAAAAAGTTTATTTTGTCTTTTGAATTTGAATAATTCATAAGTTTTTGGTGTTGCTACTCGTCCTCTAGCTGTTCTTTCTATATATCCATTTGCTAAAAGATAAGGTTCTATAACATCTTCTATAGTTACCTCATCTTCACTCAAAGCAGCAGCAATAGTATTAAGTCCCAAAGGTTTTCCTTTTGCTTCCAATAAGATTTTCAAAAATCCAACATCCAATTCATCAAATCCCATTTCATTTACACCAAGTTCATCAAGACCAAATTTTGAAATATTCAAATCAATAACGGTTGCATTATCAACTTCTGCAAAATCTCTGATCCTTTTAAACAATCTAAGTGCAATTCTTGGTGTTCCCCTGCTCCTTTTTGCTATTTCTAATGATGCATCTTTATCACATTTTATATTTAACTTTTTAGAAGCTATTGATATTATTTTTGATAACTCCTCTTGAGAATAAAAATGCAATCTAAAGTGCATTCCAAATCTATCTCTAAGAGGAGAACTTATCATACCCGCTCTTGTTGTTGCTCCAATAAGAGTAAATCTTGGAATATCTATCTTTATAGTTTGTGCCGCAGGTCCGCTTCCTATGATAATATCAAGTCTAAAATCTTCCATCGCCGAATAAAGTATCTCTTCAACAGCAGGAGAAAGTCTATGAATTTCATCTATAAAAAGAATATCTTTTTCTTCTAAATTTGTTAAAATAGCAGCCAAATCTCCAGCTTTTTCTATCATCGGTGCTGTGGTAACTTTTATATTTGCTTCCATTTTATTGGCTATTATATAAGCCAGTGTTGTTTTTCCAAGCCCTGGAGGTCCAAAAAAAAGTATATGATCTATCGCTTCATCTCTTTTTTTTGCAGCAGATATAAATACTTGTAAATTTTTTTTAATTTTATCTTGACCAATATACTCTTCCCAACAATTTGGTCTAAGAGTTGTTTCATAATTATTTTCTACTTCAAATTTTTCAATTTCTACAATTCTTTCCACTTATATTCCTAATAACAATGTTCTTCGAGCGGAAATCTACCCTCTTGAACATCTTCTACATATTCTTTAAGAGCATTTTTAATAATTTTTGCTCCATCTAAATATCTCTTAACAAATTTTGGTTTAAATTCATCAAAAAAACCAAACATATCACTCCATACCAAAACTTGACCATCTGTATATTTTCCAGAACCTATTCCGATAGTAGGGATAGATATGCTTTCACTTACAGCTTTTGCAATATTTTCTTTAACTCCTTCTAAAACAATACAAAAAGCACCTGCTTTTTCCAAAGCTTTTGCATCTTTTAAAAGTTTTGTTTTTTCATTTTCATTTTTACCTTTTATTTTATATCCGCCTTCAAGTCTTACAGATTGGGGCATAAGTCCGATATGTCCCATAACAGCTATAGAATTTTTTGTTAATTCTTTAACAATTTCAGCTTTTTCTTCTCCACCTTCAAGTTTTACAGCATCCGCCCCACTCTCTTTATAAATTCTAACAGCATTTCTTAAAGCTTCTTCTTTAGATAAATAAGAACCAAAAGGCATATCACAAACTATAAGAGTTTTTTTTGCACCTTTTTTTACAGCTTTAGTGTGATAAATCATATCGTTCAAAGTTATACTCAAAGTATCTTTATCTCCTTTAAAACTCATGCTCAAACTATCTCCAACTAAAATAATATCAACAATCTCATCAAAAATTTTAGCCATCAATGCATCATAGGCAGTTATCATGCTTATTTTTTTATTTTTAGTTTTGATAATATTATAATTTTTTTTATTCATACTGCACCTTTCATGCTTATTTTTATGATTTTATCTAAAAAATGATATAATATCAATCAAAAAGTTAAAAAGGAATTATTTTGGGTATTAAAAGTGATTTGTTTGATGAGTATGATTATGATATTGTAGAAGATTTTATTACCCATTATTCTGTCATGACTTATCAAATGGAAAATCTTATTATATATTCGGGTAAAGAAGATTATTATAAAGATAATATTGAAGAACTTTTTAGAATTGCTCACAATATAAAATCGGCTTCTTTGTTTTTAAAAATAGAACCTATTTCAAAACTTGCCATTTTACTTGAAGAAGTTTTAGAAGAAGCAAGATATATCGAAGGTCCATCCAGTGATGATTTTATAGATTGGCTTTTAGAGATTAAAGATCAATTTGAAAAATATAAAAATGATTTGGACAATGATAATAATAATTTTAGTGAGTTAAGCCCAAATATTATAAAAATACCTACGACTTTAGAAAAAAATAAATCTTAGAGGAGATGATTTTAGTGAAAAAATTAGTTGCATATATAACTTGTGGTTATCCAGATAAAAATTTTACAGAAGATTTAGTTTTATCTTTAAAAGATAATGGAGCAGATTTTATAGAGCTTGGAATACCTTTTTCAGATCCAGTAGCAGACGGTCCTATCATAGAAGAGGCAAATCTAAAAGCTTTAAATAATAATTTTAAAATAGACACACTGTTTGAAGTATCAAAAATAATCGGAAAAAACATAGATACATTTTGGATGGGATATTTTAATCCTTTTTACAAAAGAGGCATCAAAAATTTTATAGATAAAGCGATAGAATACAAAATAAAAGGTTTTATTATCCCAGATTTACCACATGAAGAAGCATTAAAATATCAAAAACTTTTTGATCAAATGCAAGTATCTCTTATAAATTTTGTAGCACCTACTGATTCTAAACAAAGAGTAAAAACAATAGTTCAAAATGCAAAAGATTTTATTTATCTTGTAGCTTATGCTGGTATAACAGGTTCAGGAATAGAAGAAGATTTGACATCAATTATTGAAAATATTAGAAATTACAGTAGAACAAATATTTATTTAGGTTTTGGAGTCAATGAAAAAACAGCTAAGAAAAAAGCAAAAGATGTTGATGGTGTTATAGTAGGAAGTGCCTTTGTTAAAATACTTGTAGATGATAGCTTGACAAATATTGAAAAAATTGATAAAATATCTTCACTTGCTTCATTAATAAAAAATGAGATCAATTAAGGGAGTGACTTGGCTTCGACAGGAGCAGATATTCTTTAGATTCATGCCGGTTTAGAAAATTCCGTAAAAATTTTCCGTTAAAATTAAACGCAAACAATACAAATTATAGACCAGCGCTAGCAGTAGCGTAGCCTAAGGGCTTGGTCAGTCATTTAATTTTTCTGCTATCGAGAAATTATTTGGCTTAACACATTTGATAGCTTGAGATAAAAGTTGTCTATCTTTTATCTGACATTTTAGACTTTGGATATTTTATTTAGCAAGTGGATAAAATATTTGAAAACTTTCACTTGCATCAAGCATGTAAAAAGATCTATTGAATATTTGTTTTTGGACAGGGGTTCGACCCCCCTCACTTCCACCA